>NZ_JBQSYU010000003.1:0-196983 GCF_052379645.1 Arthrobacter sp. 179
CCCCCGCCCCGCCCCCCCACGCCGCGGTGCATCTAGTCGTTCTCGTTCTTGCCTTCGCCATCGAGGCGACGCAGGGTCTCCTCGGGGGTTTCCCCTGCGGTCGACTGGGCCTCATCGGTCGACAGCTCGGCATCGTTGCCGGGCTCCGCGACGGGGATGACCTTGGCGATGGCCTGGGCGTGGACCGTGGCGGTGGTTCCGGGGGAGATCTCCAGGATGACCTTGTTGTCATCGGTGTCGATCGCCGCGACCGTTCCGAACAGTCCGAAGTTGGTCATGACCTCGGATCCGACGGCCAGCTGCGACCGGAGCTCCTGTTGCTTCTTCTGTGCCTTCTTGCGTCCGCGGAACATCATGAAGATCAGGAAGGCGAAGGCCAGGATGAGGATCAGGGTCATCGGGTCGAAGCCCGACGGCTGGTCCGCCTGGGCAATTACGGTGGAGGTCAAGAGTTACTACCTGTTTCTGTTCCGGGGACTTCCGGAGGGCGTTTTCGACAACGCCCACGGAGGGCAAGTCACTATTGTATAGGTCCAGTCTGGACGTTGGGTGACCGCGGAGCCGATTCCCGCCCTCCGGCTCAGCTGCCGGCGGGGTTCCCGGAGGGGTCCTGGCGACCGAATTGACCGGCCGCGCCATCGTAGTGGACCGCATGGGCGGGCATGGCCAATCCGAGATGTTCCCAGGCGGCGGGCATGGCGATCCGCCCGCGTGGCGTCCGCCCGAGCAGGCCCTCACGGACCAGATACGGTTCGGCGACGGTTTCCACCGTCTCGGTCTCCTGTCCGACGGCGATGGCCAGGGTCGACAGGCCCACCGGTCCTCCGGCGAATTTGGTGCACAGGGCCTCGAGGACGTTGCGGTCCATCCGGTCCAGGCCCTTGGAGTCGACCTCATACATGTCCAGGGCCGCGGAGGCGGCCCGGGCATCGATCTGTTCGATCCCGTGGACCAGGGCCCAGTCCCGGACCCGGCGGAGCAGACGGTTGGAGATCCTGGGGGTACCGCGCGAACGCAGGGCGATCTCGGCGAAGGCCGCGGAGTTCACCGACATGTCCATGAGCATGGCCGAACGGCGCAGGACCAGCTCGAGTTCCTCGGTGGCATAGAACTCCAGGTGCCCGGTGAAGCCGAACCGGTCACGCAGCGGCCCGGGCAACAGACCGGCACGGGTCGTGGCCCCGACCAGGGTGAACGGCGGGATCTCCAGGGGGATGGCCGTGGCTCCGGCCCCCTTGCCCACGACGATGTCGACGCGGAAGTCCTCCATGGCCATGTAGAGCATCTCCTCGGCGGGACGGCTCATGCGATGGATCTCGTCCAGGAACAGGACTTCGCCTTCGGTCAGCGAGGAAAGAATGGCGGCCAGATCCCCGGCATGCTGGATCGCGGGGCCGGAACTGATGCGCAGCGGGGCGTTCATTTCGGCCGCGATGATCATCGCCAGGGTCGTCTTGCCCAGCCCCGGAGGGCCCGACAGCAGGACATGGTCCGCGGAGCGTTCGCGGATCCGTGAGGCTTCCAGGACCAGCGAGAGCTGCTGGCGGACCCGGGGTTGACCGACGAAGTCATGCAGGTTCTTCGGGCGCAGTGCCGACTCGAGCGCCCGCTCCTCCGGCTCCGAGGAGGAGGCGGTGATCTGCTGGTTCTCGGTCATGGTTCCAGCCTATCGTCCGCCGGCCGAGGCGCCACGGCCCAGGTCGCGCAGAACTGATTTGAGGATGTTGCCCACCTGGGCGGTGGCCACGAGTTCGGGCTCGGCCTTGGCGGTGGCCGCCACAGCCTTTTCGGCGTCCTTATCGGACCACCCCAATCCGGTCAGGGCCTCGAGCACCTGTTCCTTCCACGCCGGTACGGTGGCGGCCTGGGCCGTGGTGGTGGCCTCCCCGGTGGGGGCGAGCTTGCCGGCCAGTTCCAGCACGATCCGCTGGGCGCCCTTGGGGCCGATGCCCGGAACCCGGGAGAAGGCCTTCGTGTCCCCCTCGGCGGAGGCCACCCTGACGTCTTCGGGGGTATGGACCGCCAGGACGGCCAGGGCGAGCCGCGGACCGATCCCTGCCACGGAGAGCAGCACCTCGAACACCTCCCGCTCCCCCGGCTCGGCGAAACCGAAGAGCGTCATGGAGTCCTCGCGGACCACCATCGAGGTATGCACCACGGCCTCGCGGCCCACATGCAGACCCGAGAGGGTCTGCGGGGTTGCCTGGACGAGCATCCCGAATCCGGAGACCTCGATGACGGCACTGTTCAGGGCCACATGGCTCACCACACCGTTGAGCGAACTGATCATGAAAAGCCTTCCTCCGGCGTCGTCCTGTGATCGGTGACCGCTGGGCGGCATCCGAACATATCTACGAATACCTTACCCGTCGGGCCGCGGATCCGGGCCCACCGACTCGGTCAGCGTGGCTTGCGGGCCGCTGCTTCGGCGGCGGCCCAGGCGCGTTGCGCGGGGGTCAACCCGCTGGAGCCGGCGGTGACCCCGCTGGAGGCCTGCGAACCGGGGGCCGCCCCGCGCCAGCCATGGGTGATGGCCAGGGCGGCGGCATCGGCGGCATCGGCCGGGCGGGGTGGTTCGTCCAGGCGGAGGATCTTGGCCACCATCTTGCCTACGGCGGCCTTGCTCGCCTGACCGCTTCCGGTCACGGCCGCCTTCACCTCGGTCGGGGTATGCAAAGCCACCGGGATGCCCCGCCGGGCCGCGGCGACGATCACGATCCCCGAGGCCTGCGCGGTGCCCATGACCGTACTGACATTGAGTTGGCTGAAGACCCGTTCCACGGCCAGCACGTCGGGGCGATGCCGGTCCAACCAGGCATCGATGCCTTCGGCGATGGCCAGCAGTCGCTGGTCCAACGAGGTGTCCGGCGTCGTCCCGACTACCTTCACGTCGACCAGGGACGCCCGCCGGTTGGGTTCGACGTCGACCACGGCCAGACCGCAGCGGGTCAGCCCCGGGTCGACCCCGACCACACGCAACGCCATGGGGTGCTAGTCGTCCGCTTCGAGCTCGGCCATGACCTCATCGGTGAGATCGGCATTCGAATACACGTTCTGCACGTCGTCGAGTTCCTCCAGGGCATCGGCCAGCTTGAGGAACTTGCGCGCGGCGTCGGCATCGATCTGGACCTGCATGGAGGGAACGAACTCGGCTTCATCGGATTCGTATTCGATGCCTGCCTCCTCCAGCGCCTTGACCACTTCCTGCAGGTCGGTGGGCTCGCAATGCACCTCGAAGCCGTCGCGGGATTCCTTGACTTCTTCGGCCCCGGCGTCGAGCACGGCCATGAGCAGATCGTCCTCGGTCAGGTCGTTCTTCGGCACCGAGACCACGCCCTTGCGGGTGAACATGTAGGCCACCGAGCCCGGGTCCGCGACGGTCCCGCCGCTGCGGTTGATGGCCAGGCGCACCTCGGAAGCGGCCCGGTTCTTGTTATCGGTCAGGCATTCGATGAGCAGTGCCGAACCCTGCGGCCCGCGGGCTTCGTAGATGATCTCGGCGTAGTCGATGACCTCACCGGTCAGCCCGGCACCGCGCTTGACGGCCCGGTCGATGTTGTCATTGGGGACCGAGGTCTTCTTCGCCTTGGCAACGGCGACTTCCAAGCCGGGGTTGCCCGCCATATCGGCGCCGCCGGCACGGGCTGCGACCTCGATGTTCTTGATGAGCTTGGCAAACGACTTCGCGCGCTTGGCGTCGATGGCCGCCTTCTTATGCTTGGTGGTTGCCCATTTGGAGTGGCCTGACATGCTTACGCTTCTCCCTTGATCAGCTGGATGAACAGTTCGTGGATCCGGCGCTCCCCCGTGACTTCCGGATGAAAGGACGTCGCCAACAGCGATCCCGAACGTACTGCAACGATTCTACTGTCCGTTCCCGCCTCCGGGCCCGATCCGCCCGCCGGGACCCGGACCGTGGCCAATACCTCGACCCCTTCGCCCACCGATTCGACCCAGGGGGCGCGGATGAACACCGCCCGCACCGCCGCCGCGGGTCCGCTGGCGGAAGACCGGGCATCCCGGGGTGGATCGGGCAGTCCCTTGAACGCCAGATCCGTTTCGAAGGACTCGACCTGACGGCCGAACGCATTGCGTCTGACGCTCATGTCGATGCCGCCGAAGCTCTGCTGCGACACGCCTTGGCGGTCGGTCGAGGGGTCCAGGATCCGATCAGCCAACAAGATCAGCCCGGCGCAGGAACCGAAGACCGGGAACCCGTCGGCGATGCGTTCCTTCAACGGGGCGGAGAGCCCGAACATGCGGGAGAGCTTGTCGATGGTGGTCGATTCGCCCCCGGGCAGGACCATCCCGTCCAGCCCCGCCAGTTCCTCGGCCCGGCGGACTTCAACGGCGCGGGCGCCTACGGATTCCAACGCCGCCACATGTTCGCGGACATCACCCTGGAGGGCCAGGACACCGACGTTGAGCATGTGGAACCGCCTTTCCCGGGTGGGGCCGGGGTCGCACCGCGTCACCGCGGCGGAGGAAATGGGACGCTTCAGCATAGTTCCCGCACCGGCCGACCGCCCACCGGGTAGGCACCGTCAGCCCCGGGCCTGGTCACGAGGAGGCTGCGGGGCTGGTCACGGGGAGGCTGCGGGGCGCCAAGGCCGGGCCCCGTCCCCGTCGGCGCCCAGGACGTTCAAGGTCGAGCGCGTGCGTTTCAGCGAGGCGGCATCACCGGCCGCCGTCGTGCACGGGGTCTTCGCCGGCAGGGCACACCAGCGCACCGGGTCCTGGGCCATGATGTGTCCGACCCAACGCGGGGCCGAGGTCGTCCACCGGTCCCCCTCCTTCACGAAGTCCAGCTTCAGGCTCACCCCTTCCCGGTTCACCGCCAGATCGGTGGCATGGGCGGACACCGAGTTGCCCAACCCGTAGGCGATCCACACCCCGTCGCGCTTTTCCAACGGCAGCACCGAATGCGTGTGGTGCGAATAGACCGCATCGAATTCCCCGCTGTCCGCCAGGGTGTGGGCGATATGGGTTTGTTCGGTGGTCGGGCGTGTCGAGTACTCCTCGCCGGCATGGAACCCGGCCAGCACGACGTCGGCGCCTGCCTTGCGGGCTTGTCTGGCCCGGGCGATCATCTGGTCGGTGTCGATGAGATCGACCCTCCAGTCGGTGTCGGCGCTCAACCCGTTGAGCCCGTAGGTGGCTGCCACGACGCCGACCCGGATTCCCCCGGCCTCCAGGATCAGCGGCTTCCGGGACTCCGCGGCACTGCGATAGGTCCCGGTATGTTCCAGCCCTGCCTCGTCCAGGGCGTCCAGGGTGCGTTCGACCCCGGAAGTCCCGTCGTCGACGGCATGGTTCGTGGCGGTGGTGCAGGCGTCATAGCCGGTGGAGGCCAGGGCCGGAAGGATCTGCGGGGGCACCACGAAGGACGGGTACCCGCGATAGGGCCCCTTGTCGGTCCCGACCGGGGTCTCCAACGAACAGATCGCCAGATCGGCGTCGGCAAGATAGGGCGCCAGACCCGATAGCAGCGGGGCGAAGTCGGGGGTAGCGGCCGAACCGTCCGCCCGGGCCTGTTCCCACAGGGGTGGGTGGAGCAACACGTCACCGGTCACCACCACCGAGACCTCCTCGCGGGACGAGGGCATCGGGTCCGGCCCGGTGGCCTCCGCATCCGTCGTCGCCGCCGTGGCGCTGCCCGCCGTTGCCGGGGCCGCCGCATTCGGCGGCGTCGTTCCCGTCCCGGCCGGCTGGGAGGTATCGGCGCCTGAACAGCCCGACAGCAGGATCAGCGAGGCCACCAGGGCGGCTACTCGGACGGCGGCCCGCCGGCGGGTCGGCAACGATCTGTGGCTCATCCTCCGATGGTAGGCGTCGCGTCCGGTCCGCAGGTGTGAAAAACTGACTTCATGACGAATCCCCTGCTCAGCAAAAGCGTGCTGCCCTTCGAAATGCCCGCGTTCGATCTCCTGACGGCGCAGGATTATGTCGAAGCGGTCAAACACGGCATCGCCGAGCAGCTGGCCGCCATCGCCGCCATCACCTCCTCCACCGAGGAGCCCACCTTCCCCAACACCACCGAAGCCTTCGAAACCAGCGGGGAAACCCTGCGCCGGGCGGTCATGGCCTTCTCCAATGTCAGGCCTTCCCACGGCACCGACGACATCGTGGAGGTCGATGCCGACATCCAGGCACTGCTGACCGAACACGAGGATGCCGTGCACCTCGACGCGCAGCTCCACGCCCGGCTGTCCGCCGTGGAAGCCGCCGGTGGGCTCGACGGCGAACGCCAGCGCCTCAGTTCCGAGACGCTGCGCCGGTTCAGCCAGGCGGGAGCCGGGCTCGATGAAGCGGGCAAGGAGCGCCTCCGGGCCCTGAACGCGGAGATCTCCGCCCTCTCCACCCGGTACGGGACCCGGTTGTTGGCCGGGATGAACGACGCCGCGGTGCTCTTCGATTCCGCCGAGGCACTCGAGGGCCTCTCCGACGCCGAGATCGCCTCGGCCGCCCGTGCCGCCACGGAGGCCGGACATCTTCACGGCTATTTGTTGACCCTGGTCCTGCCGACCCAGCAGCCGGCCCTGGCCCGGTTGGAACGGGAGGACTCACGCAGGCGGCTGTTCGAGGCCTCCACCCGACGTGGCCAGGAGGGACCGAACCGGACCCTGGAGCTGGGCGCTTCCATGGCGCGGTTGCGCGCCGAACGGGCCGCCCTGTTGGGCTATGACCATCACGCGGCCTACGTCCTCGAAGGCCAGACCGCTCCCTCGGTGGAGGCGGTGCGTGAACGTCTGGCCGGCCTCATCCCCGGTGCCCTGGCCAATGCCGCCACCGAGGCCGCGACCATGGCCGAGCTGGCCGGACGGCCACTCGCCCCTTGGGACCGCGCCTACTATTCGGCCCGGGTCCAGCGGGAGAAGTACGCCGTGGACGCCGCGGCGTTGAAGCCCTGGTTCGTACTGGACCGGGTCATCCACGCGGGGGTCTTCGCCGCAGCCACGCGGCTCTACGGGGTGGAGTTCACCGAACGTCACGACCTGCCCGTGTACCATCCCGAGGTCAGGGTCTGGGAGGTCACCGACGCCGATGGCAGCACGTTGGGGCTGTTCCTGGGCGACTACTTCGCCCGGCCCACCAAGGCCGGCGGTGCCTGGATGAACAGCATCCGCGACGGGGCCTCCCTCTTCGGCGAACTGCCCGTGGTCACCAACAACCTGAACATCCCGGCCCCGGCCGAAGGCCAACCCGCGCTGGTGACCCTCGATGAATGCCGGACCCTGTTCCACGAATTCGGCCATGCCCTGCATGGGCTGTTCGCCCACGGGATCTACCCTTCCCTCGCCGGGACCTCGGTGCCGCGCGACTTCGTCGAATATCCCTCGCAGGTCAACGAGATGTGGCAGTTCGACGCCGAGCTCGTCACCAAATATGCCCTCCACGTGGAGACGGGCGAACCGCTGCCCGCCGGCGCCGTGGAGAAGATCCAGGATGCGGGCCTCTGGGGTGCGGGCTTCTCCACGACCGAATACCTGGCGGCGGCCCTGTTGGATCTGGAGTGGCATTCCCTGGCCGCCGGGGAGGATCCGGGGGATCCGTTGGAGTTCGAGGACCGGGTGCTGCGCGAGGCGGGCTTCTCCCCCGAGGTCATCGTCCCGCGCTACCGCACCGGCTACTTCAAGCACATCTTCGATGGCGGCTATTCCGCCGGCTACTACTCCTATATCTGGAGTGAAGTCCTCGACGCCGACACGGTGGAGTGGTTCACCGAAAATGGTGGTGGGACCCGGGCCAACGGCGACCGGTTCCGCCATGAACTCCTGGCCCGGGGCAATACCCGGGACCCGTTGGCCTCCTATGAGATCTTCCGCGGGCGTGAAGCCCGGCTCGAGCCATTGCTGGTGCGCCGCGGACTGGACGCAGCCGCCCAATGAGCACCGTAGCCGGCGCACAGCGCGCCTTCACCGACTGGCACCGGACCCTGGCTGCGGCCACCGGTGGCCGGGAGTTCTCCACCCACGGCTGCCAATGGCTCTATCAGCCGACCCGGGCCCGGTTGGTCCTGCTCTTCCCCACCCGTCCCGAAGCCTCCGGGCTGCGCCCCGGACTGGCGGAGGGAACCCGTCTGGGGGCCCGCGAAGTCCACGTCTTCCTCAATGCCGCGGCCCGCGACGAGGCCCTGACCGAGCTGGGCTTCCGAGACGCGCCCCCGCTCTTCTGGCACGGTGGGTCCGCGGCAGATGTGGCGGCAGCCGGCCGCGATGGCCAACCGTGGGAGGGCGGCGTCGAATTATCCTCCACCCTGCCCGAGGCCACCGGGGCCGACCGGGAAGAACTGGCGGTCCTGCAACCGGAGCGTCGGATCGAACAAGCCGTGGCCCGGGGCGCCGACGTAACGCTGGCGGGACGGGGGTTCGGTCAATTGCATGACGGCGGGGACCTGTCGATCCAGTCCCTGGCGGTCGGCCGCTCCTGGCGGCGTCAGCGGGCCGGAACGGCCCTGCTGGGGGCCCTGGTCGAACGGCTCGACTCCGAGGAAGGTTCGGGCCAGGTCCTGGCGGCTTCGACCCCCGGGGCGTCGGCCTTCTTCCGCACCAACGGCCTCGAGCTGCTGGGCAAGGGACGCCATCTGGTGCAGTAGGAAGACACGAACGGCCGGCCACTCGGGATGAGTGGCCAGCCGTCCGTTTCAGCTCAGGAGGGTTTACCAGCCGCGCTCGGAGAGGCGGTGCGGTTCGGGCAGCTCCTCCACGTTGATGCCGACCATGGCCTCACCCAGCCCGCGGGAGGCCTGGGCAATGACGGAGGGGTCGTCGTGGAAGGTGGTGGCCTTCACGATGGCTGCGGCCCGCTGGGCCGGGTTGCCTGACTTGAAGATGCCTGAGCCGACGAACACGCCGTCGGCGCCAAGCTGCATCATCATCGCGGCATCCGACGGGGTGGCGATGCCGCCGGCGGTGAAGAGCACGACGGGCAGCTTGCCCGCCTCGGCGACTTCCTTGACCAGTTCGTAGGGTGCCTGCAGCTCCTTGGCGGCCACGTAGAGCTCGTCCGTGGGCATCGAGGACAGCTTCGCGATCTCGGCGCGGATCTTGCGCATGTGCCCCGTGGCGTTGGAGACGTCGCCCGTGCCGGCTTCACCCTTGGAACGGATCATGGCAGCACCCTCGTTGATGCGGCGTAGGGCCTCCCCCAGGTTGGTGGCACCACAGATGAAGGGGACCGTGAAGTCCGTCTTGTCGATGTGGTTGACGTAGTCGGCCGGTGTCAGGACTTCCGATTCGTCGATGTAGTCGACCCCGAGGGACTGCAGGATCCGGGCCTCCACGAAGTGGCCGATACGGGCCTTGGCCATGACCGGAACCGATACGGCGTCGATGATGCTGTCGATCATATCGGGGTCGGACATGCGCGAGACCCCGCCCTGGGCGCGGATGTCGGCGGGAACCCGTTCCAGGGCCATGACGGCGACGGCGCCGGAATCCTCAGCGATTCGGGCCTGCTCTGCGGTGACGACATCCATGATGACGCCGCCCTTGAGCATATCGGCCATGCCACGCTTGACCCGGGGACTGCCGGTGGTGTTCTCAGTGCTGGACACGTATGGTCCTTTCAAAACGGGGGGAAAGTACGCTCCATCCTAAGCCAGTGTGCCGGTGATCACCGCCCCCGATGACGCCACCGGTCAGCGATGGGCGTGCTTCGGCGCCACCGCGGCGCCGATGATGTAGCACCACTGGTGCTCGCGGTCGATCTCAGCCCTGGTCCCATGCGTCGGCGATGTCCTGACGGATGTCCCCCAGGACCGCTGGGATGGCTTTGGTCCGGGCGATGATCGGGAAGAAGTTCCCGTCCCCGCTCCACCGCGGGACCACATGCTGATGCAGGTGCGCGGCGATGCCCGCCCCGCCGGCCACCCCCTGGTTCATGCCCAGGTTGAAGCCCGACGGGTTCGCCACCGCCCGCAGCACACGCATCGCCTGTTGGGCTGCCGCCCCCATTTCGGCGGTTTCCTCCACGGTCAGATCCGTGTAGTCCGGGACGTGGCGGTAGGGGCACACCAGCAGGTGCCCGGAGTTGTAGGGGAAGAGGTTGAGCACCACGAACATCGTCTTGCCCCGGTGCACGATCAACGATTCCTCGTCGCTGCGCTGGGGCCCGGTGCAGAAAGGGCAGTCCTCTTCGTTCTTGACCTGCCCCTGGCCCTGTTTGATGTAGGCCATTCGATAGGGCGTCCACAGGCGTTGGAAGGAATCCGGGACCCCGGCCAGTTCGAAGTCGTCGGTGATGTCCTCGTCGTGTTCCGGGGTCCCCATCAACTACGCCTCCCGGTTCTGCACGGCGGAAACGATGCGCTCGATGGCCTCGGCCACCGGCACCCCGTTGTCCTGGCTCCCGTCACGGAACCTGAAGGAGACGGCGCCTGCCTCGGCGTCCTCTCCCCCGGCGATCAGGGTGAAGGGGATCTTGTCCTTGGACGCGTTGCGGATCTTCTTCGGGAACCGTTCGGTCCCCAGATCGGCTTCGGCACGGATGCCGCGGGCCTTGAGCTGGGCGACGATGTCCTGGACGTAGTCGTTGAACGCCTCGGCCACCGGGACGCCGAGCACCTGCACCGGGGCGAGCCAGGCCGGGAAGGCCCCGGCATAGTGCTCGATCAGCACGCCCATGAACCGTTCCACCGAGCCGAAGAGGGCCCGGTGGATCATCACGGGGCGTTGACGGGAGCCGTCCGCCGCCTGGAATTCGAGGTCGAAACGCTCGGGCAGGTTGAAGTCCAGCTGGATGGTGGACATCTGCCAGGTGCGCCCGATGGCGTCGCGGGCCTGCACGGAGATCTTCGGCCCGTAGAAGGCGGCTCCGCCCGGGTCGGGGACCAGCTCGAGGCCCGATGCGGTCGCCACCTCCTCGAGGGTGCGGGTCGCTTCCTCCCAGGCTTCGTCGCTGCCGACGTACTTCTCCGGGTCCTTATCGGAGATCTCCAGGTAGAAGTCGTCCAGCCCGTAGTCCTTGAGCAGGTCCAGGACGAATTCCAGCGCGGTGGTCAGCTCGCCCTTCATCTGCTCGCGGGTGCAGTAGATGTGGGCGTCGTCCTGTGTCATCCCCCGCACGCGGGTCAGCCCGTGGACGACGCCGGATTTCTCGTAGCGGTAGACCGAACCGAATTCGAACATCCGCAACGGCAGTTCGCGGTAGGAGCGTCCCCGCGAGGCGAAGATCAGGTTGTGCATGGGGCAGTTCATCGGCTTGAGGTAGTAGTCCTGGCCGGGCTTGCGCACCGACCCGTCCTCGTTCAGTTCCTCGTCGACGTGCATCGGGGGGAACATGCCGTCCCGGTACCAGTCCAGGTGCCCAGAGATCTCGTAGAGGTGGCCCTTGGTGATATGCGGGGTGTAGACGAACTCGTATCCGGCCTCTTCGTGGCGCTTACGTGAGTAGTCCTCCATTGCACGGCGGATGATGCCACCCTTGGGGTGGAAGACCGGCAGGCCCGAACCGAGTTCATCGGGGAAGGAGAACAGGTCAAGTTCGGCCCCGAGCTTGCGGTGGTCCCGGCGTTCGGCCTCGGCCAGACGCTCCTGGTAGGCCTTCAGGTCCGCCTTCGTCGGCCAGGCGGTGCCGTAGATGCGCTGGAGCTGCTTGTTCTTCTCGTTGCCCAACCAGTAGGCGGCGGCGGAACGGGTCAGGGCGAAGGCATTGGAGATCAGCTTGGTGTTGGGCAGATGCGGGCCGCGGCACAGATCGCACCAGATGGTCTCCCCGCTCTTGCGGTCGACGTTGTCGTAGATGGTGATCTCGCCGGCGCCGACCTCGATGTTGGCCCCTTCGCCGACCGCGTCGGCGTCACTGGACTTGCCCAGGATCTCCAATTTATAGGGTTCGGCGGCCATGGCTTCGCGGGCCTGGTCCTCGGTCACCACGCGGCGGGCGAATTTCTGGTTCTGGTTGACGATCTTGAGCATCATCTTCTCGAGGGTCTTCAGATCCTCGGGGGTGAAGGGTTCCTCGACGTCGAAGTCGAAGTAGAAGCCGTCGGTGATGTACGGGCCGATGCCCAGCTTCGCTTCGGGCCGCAATTGCTGCACGGCCTGGGCCATCACGTGTGCGGTGGAGTGGCGCAGGACTTCGAGTCCTGCCGGGGAGTCGATGGTCGCCCGCTCGACGGTGGTCCCGGCTTCGAGTTCATGGGACAGGTCGCAGAGGACGCCGTCCACATGCATGACCACGACGTTGCGCTCTTCGAAGTACAGCTCGGCCCCTGTCGTGCCAGCAGTCACCTCACGCTGTTCGCCGTCGACATTTAGGGTGATCTGCTCTGACACGTTGGTCTCCTGATTCGTGGTGGGGCTTCATGACTTGTGGCATACGGTGACCACAGCCAGCCGGGTCCAGCTTAACCGACTCGTTCGCAGCCGAACCAATCGACCGGGTTCCCGCGGCGTTGCAGGAATCCGGTCGCGTCCGTCGTGCACCCGCCTCGTGCTCCCTGGAGGTCCCGGGGCACGACACCGCGACGGATTCAGCGCAGCTTGATGGATCCGCCGTCGGCCATGACGGTCTGTCCGGTCATGTAGCGGGAGTCATCGGAGCACAGGAACGCGACGATGGGGGCCACGTCGGTCTCCGGGTCACCGAAGCGTCCCAGCGGCACCTTCTCCTCGGAGGCGGCGAACATCTCCGGGTAGTTCTTCTTCCAGTTCTCCACGCCTTCGGTCATGGCCATCGGGCACACCACGTTGACCCGGATGCCCTCGGGGGCCCATTCGTTCGCCACGACCCGGCTGAGTCCGCGGATGGCCTCCTTGGCGGCCGCGTAGGCAGCCTGGGTCGGCTGGCCTTCGAGTCCGGCCCCGGATCCGTAGTTGACCACGGCGCCGACGGTCTTCTTCAGTTCCTGGTAGGCGGCCAGCATGAAGTTCCGGGTGGCGAAGAACCCGGTGTTGAAGGACAGGTCCCACATGGCATCGGTGTGTTCCAGGAAGGAACCTTGTTTGGAGGCGTGGGCATTGTTGACCAGGGCGTCCAATCGACCGAAGCGGTCCACGGCGCGGGCCACGGCCGCCTTCGCCACCTCGGGATCAGAGACATCGCCGGCGACGAATTCCACGTCCTGGCCGAATTGCTCCACGATGACTGCACCGGCTTCCTCATTGAGGTCGACCGCCACCACCTTTGCGCCCCTGGCGACGAAAGCGCGCGTCACGGCTCCGCCGATGCCCGCCGCGCCACCGGTGACGATGGTGACCTTGCCCTCGAGATTGCGTACTGGTTGGTTGTCCATGGCTGCTCCTCTGATTTGATGTCCTGAAGACAGTATACTCGTTCGATTGTTGCTTTGTCAGCCCACCGCCCCCGCGAAGGCTGCCTGCGGCCCACGCCCTTGCTAGATTGAGGGCCCGTGGCGTGGTGCGATCCGAGCCGGGCCGGGAAACCCGCCGGGAGGAGGAAGGCTGGTGTCTGAAAGCAGGCAGGTGGACCTACCGGGGACAGGGAAATTCGGTGCATGGCGGCCGATGACGACCCCGAAGCCCGATCACCATACTGATCCCCACTGCTCCGACCCGCCGATGCCACGATGAGCACCACGGCGCTGGGGCTGATTCTGCTGGCTGCCCTGGCCCATGCGACCTGGAACATTGCGGCCAAGAGCGCCGGCTCCGCCGGGGCCGCGTTCGTGTGGCTATACAGCGTGGCCTCCACCGTCCTCTACCTCCCTTTCGCCGTGCTCGTGCTCGCCGGGGCCGACGTATCGATGGGCACGTGGTGGTCGGCGGCGTTGGTCAGCGGAATCATCCACACCGCCTATTTCGTGCTGTTGCAACGGGGGTATGCCGTGGGGGACGTGTCAGTGGTCTATCCACTGGCACGCGGGACCGGCCCGTTGCTGGCGGTGGTCTTTGCCATGATCCTGTTCGCCGAACGACCCGGCGCGCTGGGCCTCGTGGGAGCGGCACTGGTGGTCTCGGGCATCGTGGTGATCGGATTGACCGGATCCTCGTCCAGCCGTCCCGGCGGTGCCAGCCGGGGAAACGGGGTCCTCTTCGGGGTGATGACCGGGGTGATGATCGCCGCGTACACCGTGTGGGACGCCCATGCGGTCACGGCACTGGCCATCACCCCGGTGCTCCTGTACTGGGGCTCCTTGGTGACCCAGGTGGCGTTGCTGACCCCCGTCGCACTCCGGGACGTTTCCCGCCTGCGGTCCATCCTGCTGGGGAACTGGCTCAAGGTCCTGGCCGTGGGGGTGTTGTCTCCGCTGGCCTACATTCTGGTCTTGTGGGCCATGCGGCTGGCACCGGTGTCATTGGTGGCACCGGGCCGGGAGCTGAGCGTGGTGCTGGTGACCGTCGCTGGCTGGCTGATCTTCAGGGAGCCCAAGCCTGCCCGACGGCTCGCAGGAGCCGGGACCGTCCTGCTCGGTGTCGTGCTGGTGGCATTGTTCTGAAGAGGGCTCGTGGAGGATGTTCCCGGCAGCAAACACCAGGAGGTCGGATCAGCGACCGCCGATTTCCTGCGATCAAACCGTGCACAGCACCTGATACATCAGGTGGTCCTGCCACCGCCCAGCGATCTTCAGGTATCCGGAGGCCCTCCCATGCCGGGTGAAGCCGTTACGGGTCAGGACGCGCTGGTAGGCATGGTTGTGCACCAGTGTTTCCGCCTGGAGACGGTGCAGGCCCAGCCCATCGAAGGAGTGGGCCCGGGCTTCGGCGACCGCCCGGGTGGCCAAGCCGGCCCCTGGTGTTCCTGTCCGACCCAGAACCCCCGGCTTGCCGATTCCAGCGTGCCGCGGGTGATGCCATTGATATTGATCCTGCCCACCAGGGCGCCGGATTCGTCGGTGATCGCCAAGGGAGGCATGGTCCCGGCTTCCCGGGCGTGGAGACCCCGAAACAGGACACCCACCAGCGCCCCGCCCTCGGGGCCCACCCGACGTGCTGGGGCGGACATTACGGCGATGACGATCTACCCCCTGCTCTTGCAACTGGTTCCGGGTTAGCCTTGTGAGACGGTCAAAGCAGGTGAACCCGGTTGAGCGCGGAGGTTGGCATGAGACGGAAAACATCGTTGACGGCGTTGGCACGTCATGAGTTGGAACACGCAATGACGGGCACGAGCGGTCGTAGTGCGGCTACGGTGCTCGGTGGGCACGACAGGATGCTGCGCCAAACGGTCATCGGGATGCGGGCCGGGGAATCCTTGGACGTGGGCGAAAGCCCGGGTGAGGCCAGTGTGCACGTGCTTTCCGGTCGGGTCGTCCTGCACTCCGGTGGACGGAAGTCCTTCGGCTGGGTCGGTGACCTGCTGGTCATTCCCGCCGCGGCCCACTCGCTGGAAGCCGTCGAGAACTCCGCGATCCTGCTCACCGTGGCGAAGAGCATGCCTTCACGGCCCGACCTTGTTCCGGCTGAGTCAATCCACGAGTTGGCGGAGAGCACTGTGGGTGAGGAGTAGTTCCATTCATTCGCACGGCGAGACGGGATGGTGCCCTGGTCGTGCTGGGCTGACCGGATCATGATCCGACGTCGAATTCCGGCCAACCCTCCGGAAGTTCACCGGGCAGCCGGTTGTCCAGGCCTTCGTCCTGCATCCGGATGGCCAGCAACGAGGTGTCCTCGCCACTGGTGGCGGTCTTCGCCGTGGCAGGTGGACGCTTATCGCTGACTCGGTTCGGGTCATTCAGGTGCCCCGGCCCCGGCAGGGTGGCCTGGTCGGCAAGATCCCAGGCTTGCAGGGCCTGCAGGGTGATGCCGCGGGGACCCGTCCGACGGGTGATCCCGTGCACCAGCAGGAGCCGGGTGGAGAACAGCAGCGGCCCGGAGTTCTGCTGGGCTTCGTGGAAGAAGGTGCAGTCCACGCAACCGGTCCCGTCGTCCAGGGAGATGAACACAACCCGTCGACCGCCACGCATCGGCGGTGTCTGCGTGGCGACCCGTACACCGGCAACCAGCACCTCCGTTCCGTTGCGCAGTCCCAGCAGGTCCTCGGCATGGGTCGCCCCCAGCTTCCCCAGTATCGGGGCGTGCGAGGACATCAGGTGGCCGCTGACGTCCACCGACATCAGATCCAATTCGGTGCGGACGGTCTCCTCCATGCTCTGTTCGGCCTCCCCCACGGCCAACCCGCCCAGTTCCACATCACCCATCGGCAAGGACAGCTGTCCCGGGATGGGCCGGTGCCGTGGGGGCAGCGTCTTGGCGGTCCGGGCGGTCAGGTGGAGCATCAGATCCGCGCGGTTGCCGCGTCCAGCCGCTTTTTGCAGGGAATCGAACGCCCCCAGCGCGGCAAAGGTGCGCAACGAGGACCGGCTCAGCCCCGACCGGTCACGTACATCGGCCAGTGAGTCGTAGGGCCGACCGGCCACGACCCGCTTCACCTCGGTCCCTGAGACCCCGTGGATCCCGCTCAAGGACAGCCGGATGCCCAACCGTCCGGCAGGCATCGTCCCCGGGGCCCGGTAGACGGGGGGCACCGTGGCCGGGGGGAGCAGTCCCTTCATGCGTTCGACCCGGTAGGAGGCATCGGAGTTGTTGATGTCCAAGGGCAGGATGGGGATGCCCATCCGCCGTGCCTCGGCCACCAGCAACCGTTTGGGATACATCCCGGGGTCGTGTTCCCAGATGCCGGCCAGGAACGCCTCGGGGTGGTGGGCCTTCAGCCAGGCCGACTGGTAGGTCGGTACGGCGAAGGCCGCGCCATGGGCCTTGCAGAAGCCGAAGGAGCCGAAGGCCTTCAACGTCGTCCAGACCTCGTCGATCACGGCCAACGGATAGCCCCTCGCCAGGGCGCGGGAACGGTAGAGTTCCTCCACCCGCGGTTCGGCCTGCTCGTTGCCCAGCAGCCGCCGATACACATCGGCCTTGGCCAGCCCGCACCCGGTCATCACGTCGAAGATCCGCAGCACCTGTTCGTGGAAGACCGTGACCCCGTGGGTCTCGGCCAGGGCAGGTTTGAGATCGGGGTGCGGATAGCTTTCGACCGCGAATCCGTGCCGGTTCTCCAGATACGGCTTGACCATGTTCGATTGCATGGGCCCGGGCCGGAACAACGAGATGTCGATGATGATGTCGTTGAATCGGCGTGGCGCCAGCTTGCCGATCAGTTCACGCTGCCCGGGGGATTCGATCTGGAAGCAACCCAGGGTGTCGGTGGTGCAAATGAGCTCGAAGGTCGGTTCGTCATCCAGCGGGACCCGCTGCAGGTCGATGGTCCCGTCGCTATCCAGATACTCCGGAAGCTCCCCGTCGGGTGTTCTCGGGTGGGCCCCGGCGCGCGCGACCGCCTCCCCGTCCCCATGGATCCTGACGACTTCGGAGACCGCATGGGCCATCGCCGATTGCATGCGCACCCCCAACACGTCGAGTTTGAGCATGCCCATGGGATCCATGTCGTGCTTGTCGAATTGGCTCATCGCCAAC
This sequence comes from Arthrobacter sp. 179, assembly GCF_052379645.1. Classification (NCBI taxonomy): domain Bacteria; kingdom Bacillati; phylum Actinomycetota; class Actinomycetes; order Micrococcales; family Micrococcaceae; genus Arthrobacter; species Arthrobacter sp. 179. The sequence continues at coordinate 17,376 of NZ_JBQSYU010000003.1, forward strand.
CCGAGTCCGCTGGGCTGGACCGGGGTCCGGTCCAGCAGGGTGTTGTCCCCCAGGATCACCCCGCAGGGATGCATGGAGATGTGGCGGGGCAGCCGGTCCAGCCGTTCGGTCAGGTCCACCAGCAGGTCCAGTTGCTTCTCGGCCCCCATCCGTTCGGCAAAGGGGCGCAGCTCCGGCTTCTCCTCCAGGGCCTCGCGGAAGTTGCTGGCCGAGAAACGCCACAACTGTTTGGCGATGACGTCCAGATCCCCGTCCCCCATGCCCAGCGCCTGCCCCGCGTCCCGGACGGCACCCCGGGCCCGGTATCCGTTCTGCATGCTCATCAGGGTCACCCTCCCGGAGCCGAACCGCTCGAAGATGTGCTCATAGACCCGATGACGCTCGGCGGATTCGACGTCGATGTCGATATCGGGAAGGGTCGTCCGTTCCCGGGACAGGAAGCGCTCGAAGAGCAGGTCGTGCGCCAGCGGGTTCACATGGCTGATGCCCAGGAGGAAGTTCACCAGCGAGGAGGCCCCGGACCCCCGGGCGGCATTGCGCACGCCCAGGGTGGTGATCATCGAGCTGACCTCGGCCACGGTGAGGAAGTAGGTGCTGAACCCCAGGTCCGAGATGGTTTCCAGTTCCATGGCGAGTCGATCGCGCAGCGTACGGGAAGCGGCGTCCTGCGGAATCAGGCGGGTGATGCCTGCTTCGCAGCGTGCCGCCAGCTCCGCGTCGGGGTGGCCGCTGATGCCGATCACGCTGGCTTCGGGGACCACGGGGATTCCCCAGCCGGCGTCGTCCACCGGGTCCATCCGTGCCCAGTCGGCCATCGCCGCGGTGTTGCCCAGCAGTTCCCCGGCGACTTTCCCCTCCCCCGCCTCCCGGGCGATTTCCCGGGCCAAGGCGTGCATCCTCCCGGGGCTTTTGAGCCACCCCTGACCGTTTGGTTGCAGGTCCCTGAGGGTTTCCAGCGAGCTCAGGGCGCGGGCGGAGTCCAGGACGTCGGCAGTGGCGGCCCCGTCGGGGACCGCGTAGCGCACGGCGTTGGTGAGCAGGGCGGGGACGTGCAGGGCCTGGGCCGTACGCAGCATCCGGATGGAATGCGCCGTGCTGAGCCGCTCACCGGGGGTGTTCATATGGGTGACCAGCTCCAGGCACACCACGTCCCGGCCCACCGCCTGCAGCCATCCGGCCAGCGCGGTCCTGGCGCGCGGGAGTTCACGACGCAGGGCCGCCTGTCCGACGTCGGAATCCGGTCCCAGCAGGACCTTCAGCACCGTGCCGGCCTCCGGGTCGGTGGCGCAGGCGGCCAGCTCCGCGTGGGTCACCCCGACCGGTTTGCGTCCGCTGACGCCCCGGTGCGCCGAGGTTCCCTCATGGGCCAGGGAGACCAGTCGGCAGAGGGCACGGTACCCGGCCCCGTCGCAGTGTCCTTTGGCCAGCACGACGATCCGCCCCTGCACCTGGGGCCCCGGACGCCCCCGGGCGGCATGCCCCGGAGGAGGACGGGGGTCATCGGCCGCGGGGCCCAGCACGGCAAGGTTCACCCCGAGGATCGGATCCAGCCCGGTGTCCCGACAGGCCTTGAGGTGTTTGACGGCCCCATACAGGCCATCGCGTTCGGTGGTGGCCAGCGCGTCGGCCCCCTCGGAGGCAGCCCTCAGGGCCAGGTCCTGCGGCCAGGAGACCCCGTAATGGGCACTGAACGCAGAAGCCACGTTCAGATGGGTAAAAGTCATGCGCTCTCCAGCAGGGCATCGTGGATCCGGATGAGCCGCCAGCGCCCGCTCTCCACGTCACGGGAGACCTCGAAGGTCAGTAGCGGCCCCTTGCCGGCGAGTCTGACCTGGAGCCGCCAGATCTCGTGGTCCACGAGTCCCGGGCCGCGACCGCGTTCGGCGCGGACCTCTTCGGCCCACCAGCGACGGCGTTCAAACCAGCGCACGGGGTCGGCGGCAACACGGTATTCCCGCCCCTGCCACCGCATCCGCAAGGGTAGCCCCGCGGTACTGCATTCCACGTCGACTGACTGGGTGAAAAGCCCCATCTGATACCTCCAAATCGCCCCGGACGACGGCATTGGTCCCGGAGCCCTACACGATGGGAGGGGCCGCGAAACTGCCTGTGCACGACGACCACTCCATTCTATTCGAAACTTTGTACTAAGCAAGATCAGACTAGAAAGTATGTACGACACTTTGGGTCTCGTGGGTGGAGGTATCCGTTGGTGGTGCTGATCGAAGGCTGCTGCCCCCGAGGTTCAAGCCCACTCGCAGGGCCGTCTCGAACCGGTCCGGGGAACCTCCTGCATGCCGAAGCTAGTGCGCGCAGCAGGCAACAGGCCCCCGAAAAAGGGCACAGCAACGTCGTCCAGATGATTCGGGAGGAACCTGCTGTTCACCAGGCAGGCAGCCGCGTCAGGGCCTTCCTTCTCCAGGCAGGAGCGAGAACAGCACCATGTCATGGCGTTCGCCGGATCGTGCCGTTTTGGAGCGTTGGAGCCCTTCGCGGGTGAACCCGGCATTGAGTGCCACCTTTTGGGAGCCGATGTTTGCCGATGCGGCCTCGAGGCTCACCCGTTGGGCGCCCAGCTCTTCTATTGCCCACCGGGTCACTGCCCTGGCTGCGGCAGTGGCCACCCCGCGACCGCGCGCCCATGGGGCCACCCAATACCCCACTTCCACCGTGGAGTTGGCCGGATCGACATCAACCAGTCCACAAGAGGCGAGTACGGCATCCGTCGTTTCATCGACCACGGCAAAAGGTGCTCCGGTCCGTTCGTTCCAGGTCATTGCGGAGTGATCCGCAAATGAGGCCGCGTGCTCCTGCGTGTATGGATGCGGCACGGTCGTCCAGCGGATGATTTCGGGGTCCTGGCACGCCCGGTGAATCGATTCCGTATCCCCGCGGCTCCAGGGACGCAAGATGATCCCTTCCCCGCCGTCCGTCGAGCCCCTCAGGATCGGGGGTGTTTCGTTCCACGCCAAAGTCATGGTGAACATCATAGGGGACCCCGCTTTTGAGCAATCGGCCACTGATGGTTGGTCCGTTCCCACCCCGGATTACTCCGCGAAAAGATCCTCGACCGGCTCGATGAGTTCGGGGCCGTTGTTCCGCACGTTGCCCACGGCGGAGCCGACTTCACGGAGGGACCAGCCACCGGCGACCTCATGGGCTTCGTCCCTGACCTGTTCGACCAGTGGGCCGGCTTCCCGGTCGCCGGGGTTCAACCATTCGGACATCGCCGCCCGGTCCAGGGGAATGGGCAGCCGGTCGTGCAGGCCGTGCAGCTCGTCGAGTACTTCGGATTCGCCCGTTTCCTCGGGTGAGGCCATCGTGAGGATGCTGCAGCTGAGCAGCCAACGTTCCGGATCGTCCTCCGCCTTCGTGGGATCCTTCCACCATTCGTAGATGCCGGCGAAGAAGATCAGCGAGTCGTCTTCCCGGTGCACGAAATACGGACGCTTGGAAGCGGTCTTGCCCGTCCCGGACTTCTTCCACTCGTAGTATCCCTCGACGGGGACGGCACAGCGGCGGGCCTTGATGGCGGCGCGGAAGGTGGGTTTCTCCAGGACCGTTTCGCTGCGGGCGTTGAAGGCCCTGACCCCCACCGAGGGGTCCTTGGCCCAGCTGGGGACCAGACCCCATTTAGCCACATGCACCTGCCGGACGACTTCATCGTCCAGGAGTCGCTCCAAGACGATCGGCACATCGGTGGTCGGGGCGACGTTCCATGATTTGCGCAGTTGCAGCGCGTCATCTGCTTCCGCTTCGGCTTCGGCCACCAGATCGCCGATGGCCCGGGCCATTACGTATCGTCCGCACATGGAATAAGGATCTCATAGTGCCGGTTGTGCTGGATATGACTGATTTGAAGACCGAGGAATACATCCCCGAAGCCGGGGCCGTCACCATGTTCACCACCTCCTGGTGCGGATACTGCAGGAACCTGAAGAAGGCCATGGACGCCGATGGCATCTCCTACCGGGAGGTCAACATCGAGGACGTCGCGGGAACCGCCGAGATCGTCGAGGAGTTCAACGGCGGTAACCAGACGGTCCCCACCTTGATCTTCTCCGATGGTTCGGCCGTCACGAACCCCCGAATTGAACAGGTGCGCGAGCGTCTCTAGCGGCTCTATGACAGGATGAAAGGTGCCCGCGGTTTTTCCGCGTGGGCACCTTTTTTCTGAATTGGATGGGCCGTGCTGGACACGGCCGAGAGGATGGAAACCATGGCACAAAAGGTCAAGGCTGTAGTCGTCAAGGCCAAGGACGCACCGGTGGAAATCGAGACGATCGTCGTTCCGGATCCCGGTCCCGGCGAAGCGGTCGTGGACATCCTCACCTGCGGGGTCTGTCACACCGACCTGCACTATAAGCTCGGCGGCATCGGCGACGAGTATCCGTACCTGCTCGGACACGAGGCCACAGGCGTCGTGAGCCAGCTCGGGGAAGGCGTGACCAACGTCGAGGTCGGCGATCGCGTCGTCTTGAACTGGCGGGCCGTCTGCGGCGAATGCCGGGCCTGCGCCAAGGGCCAGCCGCAGTACTGCTTCGATACAGCCAACGCCGATCAGCCGATGACCCTCGAAGATGGCACGGAGCTCTCCCCCGCGCTGGGCATCGGGGCCTTCGCGGAGAAGACCCTGGTTGCCGCCGGCCAATGCACCAAGGTCGATGACGACGTCGATCCAGCTGCCGTGGGCCTGCTGGGCTGCGGCATCATGGCCGGTATTGGTGCGGCGATCAACACCGGGGAGGTCAAGCGCGGCGAATCCGTCGCGGTCATCGGGTGCGGAGGGGTCGGCATCGCCGCCATCGCCGGCGCGAAGCTGGCCGGTGCCACCACGATCATCGCCGTGGACATCGATCAGTCCAAGGTCGACATGGCCGTCGAGCTCGGAGCCACGCACGGGATCAACTCCAAGGAGAAGGACCCGGTAGAAGCCATCAAGGCACTGACCGGTGGCTTCGGCGCCGATCTCGTCATCGAGGCCGTCGGGCGTCCGGAAACCTATCGGCAGGCCTTCTACGCCCGTGACCTGGCCGGCCGCGTGGTTCTGGTCGGCGTTCCGACGCCGGAGATGAAACTCGAGTTGCCGCTGGCCGATGTCTTCGGCGGTGGCGGTTCACTGAAGTCCTCCTGGTACGGCGATTGCCTGCCCTCCCGCGACTTCCCCATGTTGGTCGAACAATACAAGCTCGGACGACTGGATCTGGATGCGTTCGTCACCGAACGCATCGGTCTGGGGGACATCGAGGCTGCCTTCGAGAAGATGCATGACGGCACCGTGCTGCGTTCGGTGGTGGAGCTCTAATGCCGGCACAGATCGAAAACCTGGTGACCTCCGGAACGTTCAGCCTCGACGGCGGGACCTGGGATGTGGACAACAACGTATGGATCATCGGTGATGAAGCCGAAGTCCTCGTGATCGATCCGGCGCATAAGCCGGCAGCGATCGTTGAAGCAGTCGGTGGCCGCAAGGTCACCGCCGTGCTGCTCACCCATGGGCACGACGACCACATCCGCTATGCCCGCGATTTCGCCGAAATGGTCAACGCCCCGATCTACATGAATCCCGAGGACCAGATGCTCTGGGAAGACGTGTTCCCGGGGACGACGCCGGATGAACGCATTGCCGATGGCGATACCTTCGACATCGCCGGCACCACGTTGCGGGCCATCCACACCCCCGGCCACTCCCCCGGTTCCACCTGCTTCTACGCCGAGGAGCTGGACACGCTCTTCTCCGGGGACACGCTGTTCAGCGGCGGGCCCGGGGCCACCGGTCGCAGCTATTCCAGTTACAAGACGATCGTGGAATCCATCCGCGACCGGCTGCTGGTGCTGCCGCCGAACACCATCGTGAACACCGGGCACGGCGACGCCACCAGCGTCGCCGCCGAAGCCCCGCAGTTGCAGGAGTGGCTGGACCAGATCGAGGAATAACCAACAACGGCAGGCCGGCAGGCCCGCCGACGAAGACAGCGCGTGGCGGGAATCCCCAGGGGTTCCCGCCACGCGCTTTTTCACCGGTCGCCCTGGTCCTAGGCTCCTGTTTGACGCCGCAGTAACCGGTGTCGGCGGGCCAAGCTCCCCAGCGGAACCACTTCCCCTTCCGGCCCGGCAGCCGCCGAAGCCGGACGCATCGATCGGGCGGAGGAGGCCCTGAACGGGACCGGCACGACCTGGAGCACGTTGATGATTCCCTCGTATCGCAGGATGGCTTCGGTCAGTTCGATGCTGTGGGCATAGCGGCGCAGCAGCAGGCCCTGGCCTTCGCCCAAGCTCGTCGACCCCGGTTCCAGTCGGAGGGAACCGGCCAGGACGGTGGCGATCAGTTCATGCAGGATCCGGTGTCCGAGCGAAAATCCCATCTCGCGGATGATCAGCTCCGGTTGCTGGATCCCGGTCAACCCCACCGTGTAGGCCACCGGGACCCCGCGGCGTCCGATGGCGTGTTCAATGAACCAGTCCCCCGGCCGAGGCGCCCCGGTTCCGTCGAGCCCCCTGGCCGTAATGCTGCAGCTCCTGCACATGATGCCTCCTTGCGACACCGGTCTCCCCGTCGGAGCACCGGTGCCTGGACACCAGCATCGAAGGAGCGGTCCCGGTCCGCGGAAGCGTCGTGCCCTGTTGTGTACAACGGAGGCCGGGGCGCGCTTGTGGGGGCCGAGTCGGGGGGAAGGCCTAACCGACCAGTGGCTGCTGCGGATCAACCACGGTGGTGTGCCGGGCGTAGGCCTGCAGCAGCGCCTGTTCAACGGCTTCCACCGTGGTTCCAGGAACCAGGTCCTCAGCGGCTCCAGCCGTCGTCGGGTCGAAATCCAATCCCATATCCGCGTAGACGGACTCCAGGACGGCGCGCAGCGGGGCGGAGTCCTCGACGACGAACACACTGGCGAACAACCAGGCACCGGAGACCACGCGTTGGGCGGTGCCCACGAGTTTGACCGGGGAGGTCGTCCGGGAGCCGGGGCCCGGCCGGCCATGGACGCTGAATTCCCCGGGACAGTATTCCCCGGGGATCTCCCCCACCTCGGCCTCGATGCCCAGGTCCCCCAGTGCCCGGGCGTAGAGCTCCCCCAGGATCCTGAAACGGTCCTGATGACCGAGCATCGCTTCCCCCGCGGGTTCCACATGATCGACGATCAACGTGCCCTGGTGGTAGGCCGCGGCCCGGCCGCCCGCCTTGCGTACCACGGGGGCGAAGCCCAGACGACGAGCCGAAGCGGTGGCCTGCCCATATCCGGGAAGCCTGATGTCCCGTTGGCCGAAGGCCACGGTGGGTTCGGGTCGGTAGAGACGCAGGGTCGGCCCGCTCTCCCCGTCACGGACCCGTTCAAGAAGCCGGATTCCTTCGAGCAGGTCGGATTCGGGGTCCCCGACCGCCTCGGAACGCCACACGGTCAGGGGCTGATGCGCGGTGGGATTCCAGGAAGTCATGGTGTCGATTCTAGTTGTGGGCGGTCCGCATGAATAATGGGGGTCGTGCCTGAACCAACCCTGACATTGATCCTCCTGGGCGGCTCCTCCGGATCCGGGAAGTCCTACCTCGCCGAGCGCTATGGCCGCCCGCATATCGAGTTGGATAACTTCTACCGTGAGCTGGCCGAGGATTCCCCGCACAGCCCGCTGCCCCACACCGCCTACGGCGAGGTCGACTGGGACCATCCCGGAACCTGGAACTGCGACGCCGCGGTCGATTCCGTCCTGCGTCTGCTACGCACCGGCAGCATGGAAGTCCCGCATTATTCGATTTCCACATCCAGCTACTCCGGCTATTCCACCGTGACCATGGCCGGCGGTCCCGTCGTGGCCGAAGGGATCTTCGTCGATGAGATCCGTGCCCCGCTGATCGACCACGGGGTGGACGTCCGGGCCTACTACATCGACGTCTCCCCGATCACGACGGCGGTACGCCGGTTGGTGCGCGATGTCCGGGAACGTCGTAAGCCACTGCCGTTCCTGCTGCGTCGGGGCTGGGCGTTGTACCGGGCCGAGGGCTGGATACGCCGTCGCTATCTGGAGGCCGGATTCATTCCGACCCCCAAACCCAGGATCCGTTCGATGCTTGCTGCCGCCTGAGCTGCCCCCCGGATCAGCGGCTGGGCATCGGGCGTACGGTCAGGATCTGCTCGCTGCGGCCGAAGGGCCCCTCGACATCGTGCAGCACCGCCGACGTCAGGCCGATGCCGTCGGCACCGTAGGTCTGCTGCGACTGGATGCCCAGCCATTGACCCACCGGACGGCGATACATGTGGATCTGCAGGTCCACGTTGGGGAACATCCACGATTCCGGTCCCGGGGCCACCCTCGGTGCGACCCCGTTGGCCGTATCGACCATGCCCAGCAACCGCACCATATCGGGGGTCTCGAAGCCGTCGACCATCTGTTGCGGGTTCCGCAGCCAGACGACCCCCTTGCCCAACCGGTGTCCGGGTTCGACCCGCAGCTCCAACTGCTCGATGTAGCCGCCGGGCCACATGGCCATTCCGTCCCAGACGGGCAGTTCCTCGGGATGGGAGACCTCGGGATCCTCCACGCCGGCGACCTGAGTCGAATCGTGGGTCTTCAGCCTCCAGCCCCGGGCCACGATGGCGGTCCTGCCTTGGCAGACCATTTGCGCCTCGACCAGTTCGATGGTCTTGCCGGGCCTGATCATGGTGGTGGTGATCTCCACGTCTCCACCATGGATGATCCCTAGGATATCCAGGCTGACGCGGGCCATGCGCATGTCCTCGCGGGGCTGGAATAGTTCGAGTTCACGCACCAGGAGGCCGGTGGCCGGGGCCATATGCTGCTCATGTTCGTTCCAGGCACCCTGGGTGTGGATGGTGGAACGGTAGCGGCCCTGGCCCAGCGGAACATAGAAGCTGGAAGGCCGGGAACCGTCCGGCATTTCGAGCAGATGGGTTCCGGAAGCATCCGGGCGGTCCTGGTGGCCGATGGTCGAAGCAGTCATGAAGGGATCCTTTCAGCGCCTCGGAGGTCAGCGCTCACCGTTCCACCCTATCGGTCGACCCTCGCGACGCCGTACCGGCTACGGCGGCCCCTCAGCCGTGGGTCTCAGGTACCGCAGAAGGTGACGTACGGCCCGGAGTCCGTGGGGGCACCGACGGCAAGACGTTCCAGGCCCGGACGCACCTCATAAGGGGCCGATACGGCTTCCAGAAGCCTGTTCAGCGGCCCCAGGTCCCCGTCGGTGGCGGCGTCGAGCGCTTCTTCCACCAGATGGTTGCGCGGGATGTAGGCGGGGTTGATCAGGTCCATTCCCGTCGCATCGGGCCCCAAGGCCAGCCAGGTCTCGGCCCAGGCATCAAAGGGTGCCGGGTCGGTGAACAAGGCCCGAGCGGGTTCCCGGTCGCCTCGGGCCACCCCCGCCAACGCGCGAAAGAACAAGGTGTAGTCGGCTCCGCTGGTCGTGAGTAGTTCGGTCGTGGCGTGGACGACTTCGTGGGCCGGTTGGTCCTCGCGCTCCACCCCGGTGGCCGGGGGCAGGCCGAGCTTTTCGAACATGCCCGCCGACCAGGCCTCGCTGTAGCGGGTCCTGAAGGTGCGCAACGATTCCATGGCCAGTTCAACGGCCTGGTCCTCGTCGTCATCGAAGAGCGGCAGCATGGCCTCGGCCAGGCGCGCCAGGTTCCATTCGGCCATGACCGGTTGGTTGCGGTACGCATAGCGCCCCTGCCCGTCGATGGAGCTGAAGACCGCGGCGGGATCGAAGGCATCGATGAACGCGCAGGGGCCATAGTCGATGGTTTCCCCCGAGATGGTCATGTTGTCGCTGTTCATCACCCCGTGGACGAAGCCCACCAGCATCCATTGCGCGATCAACGCGGCCTGGTCGGCAACGACCGCGTCGAACAAGGCCAGATGGGGCCGCTCGGCGTCGGCCGCCTCCGGATGGTGGCGGGCCATGGCAACTTCGGCCAGCCGGTGCAGCAGATCCGGGTCCCCCAAGGCCCTGGCATATTGGAAGGAGCCGACCCTCAGATGGCTGGAGGCGACGCGGGTCAGCACGGCGCCGGGCAGCCGGCTCTCGCGCAGCACGTCATGACCGGTGGCGGTGACCGCGAGTGAGAGCGTGGTGGGGATCCCCAACGCGTGCAGGGACTCGCTGAGGATGTATTCGCGCAGCATGGGCCCCACGGCCCCGAAGCCGTCACCACCCCGGGAGAAGGGGGTCCGGCCCGAGCCCTTCAGGTGCAGATCACGGAGGTTCCCCTCGGCGTCACGCAATTCGCCCAGCAACAGGGCCCGGCCGTCTCCAAGGCGCGGGGAGTAGGAACCGAACTGGTGTCCTGCGTATCCCTGGGCGACAGGTGTCGCCCCCTCGGGTGGATGGGCCCCGGTCAACACGGAGATCCCCTCGGCGCTGCGTAGGTATTCGGGGTCCAGCCCGAGCTCCCGGGCCAGGCGTTCATTCAGGACCAGTAGTTCCGGCGCCGGGGGTTCTTCGGCTTTCCAGGGGATGGAGAGCTCGGGGAAATTCCGGGCGAACCCGTTCTCGAGAACAACGGATCGCTGCAGTGCTGTACTCATGCTTCGAGCCTACCGTCGCAGGCCCGGAGATAGACTTCCTCCATGTCTTTGCCCGGTCCTGCTCCGACCTTCGGGCCACGCCGCCTGACCCTGGGCGTGGCCGCGGCCTGCGTCATCGCGGCCGGTCTGGCGGCCCGTTTCCTGCTCCACGGGGGATTCGCCGACGCCGCCGGCGGCGTCTTGTACACGGTCCTGGTCTACCTGTTGGTGGGCCTCCTGCGGCCCGGCTGGCGTCCTGTCCGCCTGGCGGCCATCGCCTTAGCCATCAGCTGCGCCGTCGAGCTGCTCCAGTTGACCGGGCTTCCCGGGGCCCTCTCCGCCATCGTCCCACCGATGCGTCTGGTGTTGGGGACGACCTTCTCACTGACCGATCCACCCGCCTATGTGGTGGGTGCGCTGCTGGCCCTTGCCGTGGATTGCCTCCTACGGTGTGGGACGCGGCACCCTCGGCCATCCCGGCACGATATCCCCGCCCGGAGCCGATGAGCCCCGCCCGGATCGGATCGGTAACGTCGAAGGGCTCCGGCGCAGTGGCGCCGGAGCCCTTCGAACAGTTCGTGCAGCATCTGCCGATGTGGTTAGAAGTCCCAGTCCTCGTCTTCGGTGTTCACGGCCTTGCCGATCACGTAGGAGGATCCCGAGCCGGAGAAGAAGTCGTGGTTCTCGTCCGCGTTGGGGCTCAAGGCCGAGAGGATGGCCGGGTTCACGTCCGTCACCGAGGACGGGAACATCGCTTCGTAACCCAGGTTCATCAGCGCCTTGTTGGCGTTGTAGTGCAGGAACTTCTTGACGTCCTCGCTCAGGCCCACGCTGTCGTACAGATCGTGGGTGTACTGCACCTCGTTTTCATACAGTTCGTAGAGCAGCTCGAAGGTGTAGTCCTTCAACTCGGTCTTGCGCTCTTCACTCAGGCCTTCCAGGTTCTTCTGGAACTTATAGCCGATGTAGTAGCCGTGGACGGCTTCGTCACGGATGATCAGACGGATCAGGTCGGCCGTGTTGGTCAGCTTGGCCCGTGAGGACCAGTACATCGGCAGGTAGAAGCCCGAGTAGAACAGGAAGGACTCCAAGAGCGTCGAGGCGATCTTGCGCTTAAGCGGATCCTCACCGTAGTAGTAGGCCTCGATGATTGAGGCCTTCTTCTGCAGGTTCACGTTCTCGAGGGACCAGCGGAACGCCTCGTCGATCTCCTTGGTCGAGGCCAGTGTGGAGAAGATCGAGGAGTAGCTCTTGGCGTGGACCGACTCCATGAACGCGATGTTCGTGTAGACGGCTTCCTCGTGCGGCGTGAGCGCATCCGGGATCAGCGAGACGGCCCCGACCGTGCCCTGCAGCGTGTCCAGCAGGGTCAGCCCCGTGAAGACGCGCATGGTGAGCAGCTTCTCGTCCTCGGTGAGCGTGTTCCAGGACTGGACGTCGTTGGACAGCGGGATCTTCTCCGGCAGCCAGAAGTTGTTCACGAGGCGGTTCCACACCTCGACGTCCTTCTCGTCCTGGATGCGGTTCCAGTTGATGGCCTCGACGTGATGCTGCAGCTTGACCTGGTCGGTCATTTCATCCCCTGACTTTCTGATGCGGGTTGCCTATGTGATCGGTGGCCGGGACGACGGCTGGGTTTCCCCGCCGTCGTCCCGGTCCGGTGTGTCCCGGATGCCGGCCTCCGGCATCCCGATGGTGGGACGAGGGTGATTCAGCGCCTGCTGCTACAGGGCGCAGGACACGCAGCCCTCAACCTCCGTGCCTTCCAGCGCGAGCTGGCGAAGACGGATGTAGTAGAGCGTCTTGATGCCCTTGCGCCAGGCGTAGATCTGCGCCCGGTTGATGTCGCGGGTCGTGGCGGTGTCCTTGAAGAACAGCGTCAGCGACAAGCCCTGGTCGACGTGCTGGGTCGCGGCCGCGTACGTGTCGACGATCTTTTCGTAACCGATTTCGTAGGCATCCTGGTAGTAATCCAGGTTCTCGTTGGTCAGGTACGGAGCCGGGTAGTAGACACGGCCCAGCTTGCCTTCCTTGCGGATCTCGATCTTCGCGGCCACCGGGTGGATCGAGGAGGTCGAGTTGTTGATGTAGGAGATCGAGCCCGTCGGCGGGACGGCCTGCAGGTTCTGGTTGTAGATACCGTGCTCCATGACCGAGGCCTTCAGCTGCTCCCAGTCCTGCTGGGTCGGGATGTGCACGTTGGCGAAGAGCTCGCGGACCTTTTCGGTCTGCGGAACCCATTCGGCCTGGGTGTACTTATCGAAGAACTCGCCCGAGGCGTACTTCGAATCCTCGAACCCACCGAAGGTCTCACCCGTTTCCATGGCCAACTTATTCGAGGAGCTCAACGCGTGGAAGAGCACCGTGTAGAAGTAGATGTTGGTGAAGTCCAGGCCCTCTTCGGAGCCGTAGTGGACGTGCTCCCGTGCCAGATAGCCGTGCAGGTTCATCTGACCCAGGCCGATGGCGTGCGAGGCCTTGTTCCCCTCGGCGATCGAAGGAACCGAACCGATGTAGGACATATCCGATACGGCGGACAACGCGCGGATGGCGGTCTCCACCGTGGCACCCAGGTCGGGGGAATCCATCGCCTTGGCGATGTTCAACGAGCCCAGGTTGCAGGAGATGTCCTTGCCGATCTCCTCGTAGCCAAGGTCCTCCTTGTACACCGACGGCGAGGAAACCTGCAGGATCTCCGAGCAGAGGTTGCTCATGATGACCTTGCCCTTGATCGGGTTGGCCCGGTTCACCGTGTCTTCGAACATCACGTACGGGTAGCCCGATTCGAACTGGATCTCCGCGAGGGTCTGGAAGAACTCGCGGGCGTTGATCTTGGTCTTCTTGATCCGGGAATCGTCGACCATCTCGTAGTACTTCTCCGTGACGGAGACGTCGGAGAAGGGGATGCCGTAGACGCGCTCGACGTCGTAGGGCGAGAAGAGGTACATGTCCTCGTTCGTCTGGGCCAGCTGGAAGGTGATGTCCGGGACGACCACGCCTAGCGAGAGGGTCTTGATGCGGACCTTCTCATCGGCGTTCTCCCGCTTGGTGTCGAGGAAGCGGTAGATGTCCGGGTGGTGGGCGTGCAGGTAGACGGCGCCTGCCCCCTGGCGGGCCCCGAGCTGGTTCGCGTAGGAGAAGCTGTCTTCAAGGAGCTTCATCACCGGAATGACGCCGGAGGACTGGTTCTCGATCTGCTTGATCGGGGCACCGTGCTCGCGGATGTTCGTCAGCGACAGGGCCACCCCGCCCCCGCGCTTGGAGAGCTGGAGCGAGGAGTTGATGCCACGGGCAATGGACTCCATGTTGTCTTCGACGCGCAGCAGGAAGCAGGAAACCAGCTCGCCGCGCTGGGCCTTGCCGGCGTTCAGGAAGGTGGGGGTGGCCGGCTGGAAGCGGCCATCCATGATCTCGTCGACCAGCTGGGTGGCGAGCTGTTCGTTGCCGCGGGCCAGGTGCAGGGCGACCATGCACACGCGGTCCTCGTAACGCTCCAGGAAACGGTTCCCGTCGAACGTCTTCAGCGTGTAGGAGGTATAGAACTTGAAGGCGCCCAGGAAGGTCTCGAAGCGGAACTTCTTCTTATAGGCATGCGCGTAGAGACCACGCACGAAGTTCATCGTGTACTGGTCGATGGTCTCGCGCTCGTAGTACTCGTGCTTCACGAGGTACTCGAGCTTCTCGTCCAGGTCGTGGAAGAAGACCGTGTTGTTGTTCACGTGCTGCAGGAAGTACTGCCGCGCCGCCGCACGATCCGCGGCGAACTGGATCTTCCCGTCCTTGTCATAGAGGTTCAGCATGGCGTTGAGCTCGTGGTAGCCCAACCCCTGGAAGGCCTCGGGGACCTCCTTGGTATCTGTCTTCACGGTTGGCTCTGCGACTGTGGTGTCCAAAACTCTTCCAATCCTTGGCGTACACGGGTGACGTCCTCCGACGTCCCCATGAGTTCGAAACGATATAGCACGGGAACCGAGCACTTGGCGGAGATCTTGTCCGCCGCCAAGCAGTAGGTGGTTCCAAAGTTTGTGTTGCCGGCGCCGATGACGCCGCGTAGCAGCTGCCGGTTCCCCTCGTTGTTCAGGAACCGGATCACCTGCGGCAGAATCGACCGCTCTCCCTTCTCCCCACCGTAGGTGGGCAGAACCAGGACATACGGTTCGGTGGCCAGCAGCTCTGGTTCGCTGGCATAGAGGGGAATCTTCGCCGCATCGAGTCCCAGTTTCTCCATGAACCGTTTCGTGTATCCGGAAACGGAGGAGAAGTAGATCAGGGAACTGTTCGTGGTGTTTGCGGTGGCCGGACTCGTGGTCCGCTCATCCACCGCGATGTCGCCAGACATGAGACCGGCCTCCAACTGCTGGTGATGGGTGGTGTCGCCTCAGGCAACGCTCGAGGCGGCCACGGCCAGTTCCTCGATCTTGTCCGGGCGGAAGCCTGACCAGTGGTCGGCTTCGGTCATGACCACGGGGGCCTGCATGTAGCCGAGGGCCCGAACACGTTCGAGGGCCTCCGCGTCCTGGGAGATATCGACCTTCTGGTAGGCAATGCCCTTCTTGTCCAGCGCCCGGTAGGTGGCGTTGCACTGCACGCATGCTGGCTTGGTATAAACCGTGACGGTCATGGCATTGATCCCCTCGTACAAAATATGTGGTCATCTTCGTTGTCTGTCCCGGATTCCCGGGGGTCCGAAAGCGGGCCATCCGAGCGTTGGCGGGAGTGGAAACCGTTCCCGCCCCGTGGGGCGCTTCCTGAGATTTCAATACTACATGTAGTACAAGGAACAGCAAGCAACCCCTATATGTTGTCTTACAAGTATGTCATTCCCCACTCCCTTAGTCCACAGCGGGTGTGGAGAAACGCATCCCTAATTGCCGCACGAATCCGGGGTTCGGGCCCATCCGTCCACAGCCTGTGCATGGAAGATGCCCACAACCAAACAGCTGGTGTGTCGTTCGGCGACGGCGTGTCGCCACCCATTCTGGAAGGCCGCGGTCGAAGGCTCGGCGGTAGGCTGGATTCAACCTCAGCGGAAGGAACCCACCTGACATGACCACGGTCTCAGAACACATGATCGCCACCCTCCGGGCCAACGGCGTCCAACGAATCCACGGCGTCCCGGGAGATTCGCTCAACGGGATCACCGATGCCCTGCGCAAGGACGGGAACATTATCTGGTCCACCGTCCGCCACGAAGAGGCCGCTGCCTTTGCCGCCGGGGCCGAGGCAACCATGACCGGGCGCCTGGGCGTCTGCGCCGGCAGCTGCGGGCCGGGCAACCTGCACCTGATCAACGGGCTCTACGAGGCCAACAGGTCCCGCGTGCCGGTGCTCGCCATCGCCGCCCACATCCCCAGCGCGGAGATCGGCAGCAACTACTTCCAGGAAACCCACCCCCAGGACCTGTTCAGCGAGTGCTCGGTCTTCACCGAAATGGTCTCCACCCCCGACCAGATGCCCCGTTTGATGGAAATCGCCATGCGGACGGCGATCGAAAAGCGTGGTGTGGCCGTGCTGGTCATTCCCGGTGACGTGGCCCTGGCGCCGGCGACCAACGAACGCATCACCCACATTCGCCGCGCCAACCCCGTGGTGGTGCCCTCGAGGGAGGAACTCGACGAGGCCGCAGGGATCCTCAACGCCGGGTCCAAGGTCACCATCCTCGCCGGCGCGGGCGTGGCAGGAGCCCACGACGCGGTGGTGGGCCTGGCGGACACCCTGGGCGCGCCCATCGTCCACGCCCTGGGTGGCAAGGAACACATCGAATACGACAATGAATTCGACGTCGGCATGACCGGGCTGCTCGGTTTCGCCTCGGGCTACCGGGCCATGGAGGACGCCGACACCCTGCTGATGCTGGGCACCGATTTCCCCTACCAGCAGTTCTTCCCCTCCAAGGCCCGCATCATCCAGGTCGATATCCGGGGCGAGCAGCTCGGTCGCCGCACCCCGGTGGACCTCGGATTGGTGGGGTCGGTGGCCGATACCGCTACGGCCCTGCTGCCGATGCTCAAACGCAAGTCCCGCAGGTCCCACCTCAAGGACGCGCAGAAGCATTACCGCAAGACCCGCGAGAAGCTCGACGACCTGGCCACGAAGACGCGTAAAGGCAAACCGCTGCACCCGCAGTTCGTGGCCCGCTCCCTGGATCGGCACGCCTCCGACGACGCCGTGTTCATCCCCGATGTCGGCTCCCCGGTCATGTGGGCCTCCCGCTACCTGACGATGAACGGGCGTCGGCGCCTGTTCGGCTCCTTCGCCCACGGGTCCATGGCCAACGCGCTCCCCCAGGCCATCGGAGCCCAGGCCGCAGCCCCGGACCGGCAGATCGTTGCCATGTGTGGTGACGGCGGGTTGTCGATGCTCATGGGCGAGCTGCTCACGGTGGTGCAGTCCAGGTTGCCGGTGAAGATGGTGGTCTTCAACAACTCCTCGTTGAACTTCGTGGAGCTGGAGATGAAGGCAGCCGGATTCGTGAATTACGCCACGGATCTGGAGAACCCGAACTTCGCCGACGTGGCCAACGCCGTCGGGATCCTGGGGATCCGGGTCGAAAGCTCGGCGGATCTGGATGCGGCGCTGAAGAAGGCCCTCGCCCATGACGGACCAGCACTCGTCGATATCGTCACGGCGCGCCAGGAACTGACCATGCCACCGAATGTCACGGCCGAGCAGGCCAAGGGATTCGCCCTCTACGCCGTGCGCACGGTCATGTCCGGCCGGGGCGACGAACTGCTGGACCTGGCTGCCACGAACTGGCGCCAGCTCTTCTAGGCCCATCCCATGGAAGGCCTGGAGCAGTTCATTGCTGCTCCGGGCCTTTCGTCATGCCGTCCGCCACGGCTTCCGGCAGCAGGGCGCCCCATCCACCGGCTGCTTCACCGAATATGGGTCTTGACCGCGTTCGTGCGGATCTTCCCCTTGGAACGGAAACTCGGGCGCGACATGCACCGGATGGCCGTACGGCTGCTAGACGTCGACGACAGCGATCCCGCCATCCGCGGGCTCATCCAGGGCACCCTTGACATGGCACGAGGCTTGGGGCTGGCAGATACGCCGCGCAATGACTCGCATCGTCGAGGCCACGTGGTTGCCGTCTGGTCGGCCCAACTCGCTTCCGCTCTCGGAAGGGCCTAGGACGCCACCGCCCCGACCTGCTCGAAGACCGTTGTGGGACCGGCCTGCAGCAAAACATGCCCTACTCACGTTCGCCGGTTCAAGTACCGGGGGCGGCTGGCATCGCGCTAGCATGGGGACGCCGTGTGTCGATACCCGGCCGTAACCACGCTGTCTCCTCGTCGTGGGAGAACACATCCATTGCATCGAGGGACGAACCTAGTCATGGTCCCGAGGCGAAGGAGTACTGATTGTCTGACGCAGAAGAACCCCCGAAGGGTTCGACCGACGCACCCCGCCCCCGGATTGATCGCAGTCGTTTCGGCATAACCGGCCGCCGCAGGGGACCCGATACCGACCCGATGCGTCCCCCGATCTCCAGCAGCGAGATGAGCAAGGGGCCCGTCGAACTCTCCGAGCACCGCGGCCCACGGGTGAACTAGCGCGTCTTCATCATCTCCTCGGCGATCATCCTGGGATTCTCCTGCTGGGCGATGGCCTTGCCGGATCAGGCCTCGGCGACGATGCAGGCCGCCGTGACCTGGATTTCGACCAATCTCGGCTGGTTCTACGTCCTCACGATCACCCTGGTCATCCTCTTCGTCCTCTGGGTGGCGCTCTCCAAGGAGGGCGGGGTCAGGTTGGGACCGGATCATGCCCGTCCGCAGTACAATCTCTTCACCTGGGTGGCCATGCTGTTCGCCGCCGGGGTCGGCATCGACATGCTCTTCTATTCGGTCACCGGCCCGATCACCCAATTCATCACCCCGCCCTCGGCCACCCCCGAATCCGCCGAGGCCCTCCATGACTCGGTCATCTGGACCATGTTCCACTACGGGATCGCCGGATGGTCGATGTACGCCCTGTTGGGCATGGCCATGGGCTACTTCGCCTACCGCTGGGGAATGCCCCTGTCGATCCGGGCGGTCCTGTATCCGCTCCTGGGCAAACGGGTCCGTGGGGCCACCGGCGACGTGATCGACATCTTCGCCCTCGTGGGCACCGTCTTCGGCGTGGCCACCTCGATGGGCATCGGGGTGGTCCTGCTCAACGTCGGTTTCGCCTGGCTGCTGGGAATCGAAGAGGGGCTGGCCCTGCAGATCGCCCTGGTGCTGGTGGCCGTGATCATGACGGTGGCCGCCTGCGCCTCGGGGGTGGACAAGGGGATCAGGCTGATCTCGGAGCTCAACCTCTGGGCCGCGGGGGCCATGATGCTCTACATCCTGATCACCGGTAAGACCGCCTTCCTGCTCAATGCGATGGTGGAGAACATCGGCAGATTCGTCCTGACGCTGCCCGAACGCACGTTGAAGACCTTCGCCTATACCGATGGCGGCAGTGAGTGGATGGGAAGTTGGACCCTGTTCTTCTGGGCCTTCTGGCTCGCGTGGGGTCCCTTCGTCGGGCTGTTCCTGGCCCGGATCTCCCGGGGGCGCACGTTGCGCGAATTCGTGATCGCCGCGATCACCGCCCCGGTGCTGTGCGATTTCTTCATCGTCACGATCTTCGGCAACAGTGCCCTGCGCCAGGTGTTGGAGGGCAACAGGGACTTCGCCGAACTGGCCATGGATAGTCCCGAGCACGGCTGGTATGCATTATTGGAGATGTTCCCCGGCGCCCCCTTCCTGATCGGTCTGGCCACCCTGTCGGGCATGCTGTTCTATCTCACCAGCGCCAACTCCGGGGCCATGGTGATGGCCAACTTCTCCTCGTCGATCCCCGATCCCTCGGTGGACGGGGCCAAATGGCTACGGATCTTCTGGGCCGTGCTCACCGCGGTCCTGACGGTTTCGATGATCGTCGCCGGAGGGGTGGCGACCATGGAACATGCGACGCTGATCTTCGCGCTGCCGGTGACCATCATCAGTTATCTGGTCATGGCCTCCTTCTCCAAGGTGCTGCGGATGGAGCGGGCCGAACGCGAGGGGCAGGTGCGGCGCCGCCGCTCCATGGCCGTCCATGGCGGTCAGACCCCCGAAAAGACCTGGCGTCAGCGTCTGGCTCAGTTGCGCTCCTACCCCTCGAAGAAGGCGGTCGCCCAGTTCGCGGACAGGGTGGTGGAACCGGCGTTGCAGGAGGTGGTCACGGAGTTCAACGGCCTGGGCTACGACGCCGAACTGACCTCCTCCCCCAACGCCGACACCGGGATCAGCGAGCACACCCTGCTGGTGAACATGGAGGACCACCGGAACTTCCACTACCAGGTCGCGGCGGTCGAGGCGCCGGCCCCGATGTTCGGCGGACGCAGCATGTCGCGACAGATCGACATCTACTACCGTCTGGAGGTCTTCACCCAAACGGGAACGGAGGGCTATGACCTGATGGGCCTGACCGAACAGCAGATCATCAACGACGTGCTCGACCGCTACGAAGCGCACCTGGGGTTCCTGCACTACTCCACCGAACATGACTACGCTTCGGTCCTGACCCCGGTCATGCCGACCACGACGGGAACCATCCCCCGGATCCCCGATTCGGCGGACGACGTCGAACCTCTCGAAGAGGACGAACAGTAGTCCCCTGACCGCGGGCCGGCACTTCGGCCCCGGACACAGAAGAAGCCCCGTCCGTGGACGGGGCTTCTTCTCATGGATCCTGAATTCGGTGGAGGTAAGGGGATTCGAACCCCTGACCTTCTGCATGCCATGCAGACGCGCTACCAACTGCGCCATACCCCCGAAAGGGAGTCGCCGGTTTCGTTTCCGACCGGACAACTCATCCATCATAGGGCACGGAATTTAGCCCGCGCAAATCGCCTCCCCCTACTAGGCGGAGGTCTCCGGGTCCTCAACCACGGCCACGCTCCGGGCGGCAGCCGGCAGTTCGATCGCGGCGCAGTCGCTCCACAGGCGGTCCAGGGCATAGAAGACGCGGTCTTCCTGGTGCTGGATGTGGATGACGACGTCGATGTAGTCCAGTAGGACCCAGCGGCCCAGTCCCCTGCCCTCTCGACGGACGGGACGCAGATCATGCTTTTCGATCAGCGCCTCTTCGATCCCGTCGACGATGGCGTTGACCTGCCGCTCGCTTTCTGCCGAAGCGATCAGGAAGGCATCGGTGATGCCCAGGCGTTCGCTGACGTCCAGGGCGATCTGGTTCTCCGCGAACTTCTCGGCCGCGGCCAATGCTGCGGTGTTGATGACGCTCAGTGAGTATTCTGTTGCAGCCATGTGGCTCCTCGGGTGGTGGTGCTGGTCATCGGTCGACGACTAGCCGTTGGTGGTGATCATGATGATGCCGACCGTCAGGGCGGCGGCACCCACCAGGAGTACCCCGAGCACCGCCCACGCCCAGACGTTGGCCCGCCGGACCCCGCTGCTGCGGTAGTCCAAGGGATCCAGGCCCTGGGCCGAACTGGCGCTGACCGGTTGCCGGGCAGCCCCGCGGCCCGGCTCCTCGGAGGCCGGGTCCGAAGGTTCCGCGGCCGCGGGTTCACCCACGGGGTCCTCGTGGCCCGTTCCCGGCGTCGGCGCAGCGACGGCTGGCCCCTTGCCGGTCGCGGGCATCTGGAGATGGAAGCCGCTGGTTTCGGGAGCGTTGATTCCGGTGTTGGCCAGATCCCTCTCGGCCTTTTCCCTGCGCAACCGGTCCATGGCCCCCGTGAACGGGTCCCCTGCCTGGTCTTCGGCACTGCGGGTGGAGTGGGCCCGTTTCAGGCGCTCCCGCTCTGCGACCCGTCGGCTGATGATGGCCGCACGGGCGGCCAGTTCGCGCTGTTTGGCCAGGACCTCCAGGTCATCGTGGTCCTCGGCAGCAGCGGCTTCGGCCTCGGGGTCCCCGGGCTGGTCAGGGATGGTTTGCCGGCGGGCTTCCAGGGCCTCCGCGACGCTGAGTGATTCCTGCCCCTGTGCGGTGCGCTCGGCCGCGGGCTTCTCGGTCGACGGGGACCCGGAGTCCACCTCGGCCTCGGGTTCCGCGGTCGAGGCGGCAGCCCTGGCCGCAGCCAGGGCCTGGAGACGGAGCTGCCGACGGGTCAGCGGGGCCGGCTCATCGCCAGCGGGGCGGACCTCTGCCGGCGCGGGCTTCTGGGCCGCTTCGGCTTCCCGGCGGCTCTTCAGTGCCTCCCGGTCGCGGGCCCGTTGCAACGAGCTGCGTTCGCCTGCTTCGCTGTGTTCCTCACGGTCGGGCACCATGTCGAAGGGGACGTCGGCGGCACGTCGGCTGCGGTTGGCCTGAGCGATGCGGTCGAGCTGGTTGGTGTCCTCGGATGAGCGCGGCTCGGGCTGCTCAGCCGGGTCTTCGCCCGACAGGTGCCCACCCTCGTGGTGGCCGTCAGCGGTCTCGCTGGCACGGCGTTGTTCACGCAGGGACCGCCGCGTCGGCGGGAGCCCCAAATCGTCGCTCATGTTGTCCATTCCAGGCAATCCCCCTCAGGTGTCGCCGTCGTAGTGATACAACTCATATTTCGCAATGTACTGAACCACCCCATCGGGCACCAGATACCAGACCGGCTTATTTGCCTTGACCCGGTCCCGGCAGGCCGTCGAGGAGATCGCCATGGCCGGGACCTCCAACAGGCTGATGTCCGTACGCCCCAGGTCCGGTAGTTCGTGCCCGGGGCGGGTGACCCCGACGAAATGCGCCAGGCTCCACAGCTCGTCGATGTCCTTCCAGGACATGATCCGCTCCAGCGCATCGGCCCCGGTGATGAAGAACAACTCGGCGTTGGGTCGAAGCCGACGCAGATCGCGCAAGGTGTCGATGGTGTAGGTGGGTCCCGGCCGGTCGATATCCACCCGGCTGACCGTGAAGCGTGGGTTCGAGGCCGTGGCCACCACCGTCATCAGGTAGCGGTGTTCGGAATCGGCGACGTCTTTTCCCGACTTCTGCCACGGTTGACCCGTGGGAACGAACACGACCTCGTCCAAGTCGAACTCCGCGGCCACCTCGCTGGCGACCACCAGGTGCCCGTGGTGGATGGGATCGAACGTCCCGCCCATGACACCGAGGCGGACCGGGCGCCGGGACCCGATCGCCCCCGCCCGCCTAGAGATCGTCGTGGCCGTGCTTGTTCGAGAACTGCTTATGCGAGTCGGGGATCTCGGCATGTCCCTCGTGGCGGTTGCCGACGTTGGTGAATGAGACGACGACGAAGAGCATCAGGAGGAAGATCGCGAAGATTCCCCCACCGATGAGAAAGGGCCAGATGCCCTCGTTTCCGGCAACCTCGGCCTCCGCGCCACTTGCCATGACCGTACCCAAGACCTGCGTGAGCATTTTTCTCCTTCGTGCCCGTCGTCGACCGGCGCCCCCAACGGGCGATGCGATCCGTCGATCGTCTGATGTCTGCTTACCATCCTACCTACCCGGCAGGCACTCTACGAACGGATGTGGCCATCTCCTTGGACAATCCACTTCGTGGTCGTCAGCTCCCGCAGACCCATGGGGCCCCGGGCGTGGACCTTCTGGGTCGAGATGCCCACTTCGGCCCCCAGTCCCAGCTGTCCCCCGTCGGTGAAACGGGTGGAGGCGTTGACGATCACGGCCGCCGAATCGATCTCCGCGACGAACCGTTCGGCGTTGGCCAGGTCGTTGGTCAGGATGGCTTCGGTATGCCCGGTGGTCCAGGTGCGGATATGGTCCAGGGCCCCGTCCAGGTCATCGACCACTGCCACCGCAAGGTCCAGGTCCATGTATTCGCGGGACCAGTCCTCTGCGGTGGCCGGGACCGCGTGGAGCCCCTCCATGAGGGCCATCGCCCGTTCGTCGCCGTGCAGGGTGACCCCTGCCTTCGACAGGGCCCGCAGGACCTCGCCGGCGGCAGGGGCCTGCGCGTGCAGAAGCAGGGTCTCCACCGTGTTGCACACGGAGGGGCGTTGCGTCTTGGCGTTGAGCAGGATCTCCGAGGCCGATTCGGCCGTGGCCGTGGCGTCGACGAAGATATGGACGTTGCCCTCCCCCGTTTCGATGACCGGGATCCGCGCGTTCTGCAGCACCGTCTGGATCAGTTCGTGTCCGCCCCGCGGGATCAGCACGTCGACCTTGCCGCGGGCCCCCATCAGGGCCGTGGCCCCGGCCCGGCCGAAGTCATCCACGCTTTGGACCACGTCGGCGGGCAGTCCCACCGATTCGAGGGCATCACGGATCAGGTACAGCAGCGCCTCGTTGGAGCGGGCCGCGGCCGACCCCCCACGCAGCAGGACCGCGTTGCCGCTCTTCAGTGCCAACCCGGCAATATCGACGGTGACGTTCGGGCGCGCCTCGTAGATGGTCCCGAGCACTCCCATCGGGACGTGGACCTGCCGCAACCGCAACCCGTTGGGCAGGGTCTGCCCGCGTTGGACGGTACCCACCGGGTCCGGCAGTCCGGCCAATTCCTCGAGGGCCGAGATGAGGCCGTCGACGCGGGCGTCGTCGAGTTTCAACCGATCGAGCAGGCCTTCGCTAGTGCCGGCGGCCCGCCCGCGTTCGAGGTCCTCGGCGTTGGCGGCGATCACGGAGGCCCGCCGCTCATCCAGGGCGGTGGCGATGGCCCGCAGGGCGCGGTCCTTCCAATCACGGGTGGCCCGGGCCAACACGCGGGAGGCTTGGCGGGCTCGGTCGGCGCGTAGACCAACCTGATGGGCGATGTCTTCGGCTGTACTGGTGGAATCGGTGACGCTCTGGCTCATGACCCAAGCCTAGTCGGCTCCAGGGGGACGGTGGCGATTGTTGAGCAACAGTGTCAGGCCCGGGGCTCCGCGGCCGGTGGGGTCTGCTTTTTCCGGGTGCGCACGGGCGGTCGCAGGACCACCAGGTCATCGATGTGGACGACTTCGCGCTCGTAATGCGACCCGAGGGTCCTGGCCAGTTCCCGGGTGCCGTGTCCCAGCATGTCCGGGAGTTCCTCCGAGGCGTAGTTGACCAGGCCGCGGGCGACGACCGTGCCTTCCGCATCGGTGATCTCCACGGCGTCTCCGGCTTCGAAATCCCCGCTGACCGAGGTGATGCCCGCCGGCAGCAGCGAGCGCGCCCCCGAGGCCACCGCGGCGACCGCCCCGTCATCGAGCATCAGCCCGCCCTGGGTGTTCGCCAGTTGGGCCAGCCAGAGCATCCGGGCCGGGCGGCGTCCGCCCCGGGCGGAGAACCAGGTGCCGACATCCTCGCCGGCCAGGCCGCGGCCGGCCCGATCCGTCGAGGTGATCAGCGTGGGGATGCCGGAGTCCGCGGCCATGGTGGCCGCTTCGACCTTGGTGACCATGCCGCCGGTCCCCACCCCGGAGCCCCCGGTGGTGCCGATGCTGACCCCGTCGAGGTCCGCGGCACTGACGACGTCCGCGATGCGGCTGGCTCCCTTCGCCGGTGGACCGTCATAGACGGCGTCGACATCCGAGAGCAGGATCAGGGCATCGGCCTTGACCAGGTGGGCCACCAGTGCGGCGAGCCGGTCATTGTCCCCGAAGCGGATCTCGTGGGTGGCCACGGTGTCGTTCTCATTGACCACGGGGACGACCCCCAGGGTCAGCAACCGGCCTAGAGCCCGGAAGGCGTTGGCATACTGTTGCCGGCGAATCAGGTCATCGGCGGTGAGCAACACCTGGGAGACGGTGATCCCGTGCGCGCCGAAGGCCTGGGTGTATTTGGCCATCAGCAGTCCCTGCCCGACGCCGGCGGCCGCCTGCTGGGTGGCCAGGTCCCGGGGCCTGCGACTCAGTCCCAGCGGGGCGATGCCGGCGGCTATGGCGCCCGAGGACACCAGGATCAGTTCGATCCCCCCGTTGCGCACCGCCGAGAGTTCAACGACCAGCCGGTTCAGGGCATCCTCGGAGATCCCCCCGTTGACGGTGGTCAGTGACGAGGAACCGACCTTGACCACGATCCGGGTCGCCTCGGTCAGTTGCGAACGGTGGCGGATCGAGGAGGGAAGGCGGTTCTGCCGGTTCACTTCCCGCTGTCCTTGGGTGAACCCTGCTTCTTCGGGTTCACGGATTCGGTCCACACGCCGGCCTTGCGTTCGCTCTCCAGTTCGGCGCGGGCCGCGGCCCGGGCATCCTTGCGATCCTGGTGGTCCTGACGCTTCTGGTCACGGGTGGGACGGCTGCCGTCGTCGAACCGGTCGTCTTGTCCACGACGTGATCCCAGCAGTTCGGCGCCGGCGGCCATGGTCGGCTCCCAATCGAAGACCACGCCGTTGTCATCGTCGCCGATGACCACGGCGTCCCCGGGTTTCGCCCCGGCCTTGAACAGCTTGTCCTCCACACCGATCTTGGCCAGTCGGTCGGCCAGGTAGCCCACGGCCTCGTCGTTGCTGAAATCGGTTTGCTTGACCCACCGGACCGGCTTTTCACCCTGGACACGGAACAGCGGCTCGAGGTTGCGTTCTTCGCGGTGGATGGTGAAGGGGGCCCGGTTCACGCCCCGGGGGCGCAGCACCGGGACTTCCACCTGGGCCGGCTCCTCGGCCGATGCGGTGCGTGCTTCGGTGACGAGCTCGGCCATGGCATAGCCCAGTTCCTTCAGCCCGGTCCGGGCCAGGGCGGAGACCTCGAAGACGCGGTAGCCGCGGGACTCCAGATCGGCGCGGACGAACTCGGCCATATCCGAGCCGTCGGGCATGTCGGTCTTGTTCAGGGCGATCAAGCGGGGGCGGTCGTTCAGCGGGATCACGGTGCCATCGGAGCCCGCATAGCTGGAGTCGGTCGCATAGGCGGCCAGTTCCGCCTCGATGGCCTCCAGATCACTGAGCGGATCGCGGTCCGATTCCAGCGAGGCACAGTCCAGGACGTGCACCAGCGCGGCACAGCGTTCGACGTGGCGGAGGAATTCGTGTCCGAGGCCCTTGCCCTGGCTGGCGCCCGGAATGAGTCCGGGGACGTCGGCGACGGTGAATCTGACGTCTCCGCTTTGCACGACGCCCAGGTTGGGGATCAACGTGGTGAACGGGTAGTCGGCGACCTTGGGACGGGCGGCGGACATGGCGGCAATGAGGCTTGATTTGCCGGCCGAGGGGAAGCCCACCAACGCGATATCGGCGACCGACTTCAGTTCCAGGACGATGTCCTGTTCCCCGCCGGGGACGCCCAGCAGGGCGAACCCGGGGGCCTTGCGCTTCTGTGAGGCAAGCCCCGCGTTGCCCAGTCCGCCCATGCCACCGGCGGCGGCCACGTATTCGGTGCCGGCGCCGACCATGTCGGCCAGGATGTTTCCTTCACGGTCCTTGACCACGGTGCCGTCGGGCACCGGCAGGATCAGGGTCTCGCCGTTGCGGCCGGGCTGCATGTCTCCCCGGCCCGGTTCGCCGTTGCCACCGTGCCGGTGGGGGGAATGGTGGTAGGACAGCAGGGTCGTGGTCTGGGGGTCGACGCGGATGATCACGTCGCCGCCCTTGCCACCGCTGGCGCCATCGGGCCCGCCGAGAGGCTTGAACTTCTCCCGACGGATCGACACGCAACCGTGCCCTCCGTTTCCGCCGGAAACGTGAAGGACTACGCGGTCTACGAACGCTGCCACTACTGGGACTCCTCTATTGGGTGGCCGTTACGGTCCTGCTGGTCCGTGCTACGGCCGGTGATAAAAAGAACTGGAGGGCGGGCCAAGCGGCCCGCCCTCCAGTCTAGCTAAATTCGGTTCTGCCGAAACTAGCCGGCATCCACGATGTTCACGACACGACGGCCGCGACGGGTGCCGAACTCCACCGAGCCGGCTGCCAGTGCGAACAGCGTGTCGTCGCCACCGCGGCCGACGTTCGCGCCGGGGTGGAAACGGGTACCGCGCTGGCGAACGATGATTTCACCGGCGGAAACCACCTGGCCTCCGAAGCGCTTGACGCCCAGGAACTGAGGGTTGGAATCGCGGCCGTTGCGAGTGGAACTCGCGCCCTTCTTACTTGCCATTGAATGTGCCTACCTTTGAATCGTGGGTGATCTGGTCTCCGTCGCCTTAGGCGATGGAGGTGACCTTGACCTTGGTCAGTGCGGAACGGAAACCCTGGCGCTTCTTGTAGCCGGTCTTGTTCTTGTACTTCTGGATGACGATCTTCGGGCCACGGAGGTTCTCGAGAACCTCGGCAGTCACGGTGATCTTCGCCAGGTCGGCAGCAGCGGAGGTGACCTTGTCGCCGTCTACCAGAAGCAGTGCTGGGAGCTCAATGGTTCCACCAGCTGCCTCGGGGACGCGGTCAAGGGTCACCCAGTCTCCTACGGAAACCTTTTCCTGCCGGCCGCCTGCGCGGACAATCGCGTACACCACTTGGGAACTCACTTCTCTCGACGTCTATTACTCTTACTGCGCACATTCCACCGGACCAACCGATCGGGGATAAGCGCTGTGCTGTCACGCCGAGCGGAAAATCCGATGAGCGGCGCATGCACCGAGGATCTAGATTACGCTATTTCGGTCCGCAGGAGCAAATACATCCTCCGACGGCGGGTCGTCAAGACCCCCGGGAGGGTGAAGCACCTTTTAACGGTACCTTCCCGACCCGCGGACCGCGAACGGCGGGCCTTCCCCTGTGTCCCGGCCCCGCAGTGGTTCCGCCGCAAGGCAGGGGCCGGAACGCGTGGGGGCGGGACCCGATCGACCGGGTCCCGCCCCACGCATGGTTCCTGCCGACGAGCAGCCTCGTCCGATCCGGTTACAGCTCGGAGGCCGGTACCCCGACGCCGAACATCATCGGCGCGTCCTCGGAGGCCTTCTTCTTCGCTCCCGGTTCCGACTGCTCGAGCTTGGCCACGTGGCTGGTGCCTGCGGCAGGGGTCGACGCAGTGGCCTCCACCCGCTCGATCGGCGTGTTCGCGCTCCCCTGGGCGCTGGATGCCGCCCGGCTGCGCCGTGGAGGGCGTGCCGGGGTGCTGGTGGCCGGCGGCGTTGCGGCCACGGCGGAGGAACGCTCCGGCGCCGGTGCCGACGCCACTGCAGCCGGTTCCTGCTTGGCCACGGCAGCCGGTTCCTGCTTGGCCGCGGGAGCCGGTTCGTGATCGGCTTCCCGGGACGGCTCAGGGGTGCCGCCGAAGGCGGCGCTCAAGGATTCCAGCGTCAGATCGGGGGTCTGCGTGGGCGCCGTGGCCCGGCGGCTGCGACGGGCGCGCGGCAGACGGACTTCCTCTCCCGCGATGCTCACCACGGGACCTTCCACATCAGTCCCGGCCTCCGCCGTCGCGTCATGGCCTGGGCCCTGACCGGACTGCGTCGGTCCGGGGCCCTGCTGGCGGCTGGAGGCGGCGGTGGAGGTGCCTGCGGTGTCCGCCGGCTGCTCCCCCGACCCGCTGGTGGGCGACATTTCGGCCGAGCCGGCACGACCACGTCCGCGTGAGCGCCCGCGTCCACGACGGCGCGAACCGGAGTCGGAGCCGTCCTGCCCGTCGGTGCCCCCCTGGCCGGACGCGGCGGAGGTCCCGGCGTCGTGCCCGTCCCGCTGCTTCGTCTCCCCGGTCTGCTCGTGGGAAGCCTGGGTGGCGGCGGCGATGGAAGCCAACGCGGCCCGGGTGGTTTCGGCCTTGGCCTCCGCCTCCGGGTCGTGCTTCTTCGGCTCCGGTGCCGACTGCTCGGGGGTCTGCTCGGTGCCTGCTCCCCCGCCCTTGCCGTGGCGGTTCCCGCGTGGCTTGCGCTCGTTGCGCTTCTGGTTGTTCTGGTCTTGCTGCTGGTTCGACGCCCGGCGATGTTCGACCGGTTCGTCATGGGTGACCACGCCGCGGCCGTTGCAGGCTTCACAGTTTTCGCTGAAGACCTCCAGCAGTCCGGTGCCCATGCGCTTGCGCGTCATCTGCACCAGGCCCAGCGAGGTGACTTCGGCGACCTGGTGTTTGGTCCGATCCCGGCCCAGGCACTCGACGAGCCGGCGCAGGACCAGATCCCGGTTGGCTTCGAGGACCATGTCGATGAAGTCGATGACGATGATCCCGCCGATATCGCGCAGCCGCAGCTGACGGACGATCTCCTCGGCGGCTTCGAGGTTATTCTTGGTCACCGTTTCCTCGAGGTTGCCGCCACTGCCGGTGAACTTGCCGGTGTTCACGTCCACCACGGTCATGGCTTCGGTCCGGTCGATGACCAGTGAGCCGCCCGAGGGCAGGAAGACCTTGCGGTCCAGGGCCTTGTGGATCTGTTCCTCGAGCCGGCGGGCGGCAAAGATGTCCTCGTCGCTCGTCCACTTCTCCAGGCGGTCCAACAGGTCCGGCGCCACGTAGGTCACGTAGGCCTCGATGGTGTCCCAGGCGTGTTCGCCGGAGACGATCAGCTTGGAGAAGTCCTCGTTGAAGACGTCACGGACCACCTTGATGGTCAGATCCGGCTCCGCGTACAGCAGCTCGGGCGGGGTGGTCTTCGTCGAGGTGGACTTCGCCTCGATCTCCTCCCACTGGGCGCGCAGCCGGTTGATGTCGTTCATCAACTCCTGCTCGCTGGCCCCCTCGGCGGCGGTGCGCACGATGACCCCGGCGTTCTGCGGCAGGTGGTCCTTGAGGATCTTCTTCAGGCGGTTGCGTTCCACGTCGGGCAGCTTGCGTGAGATGCCGGTCATCGACCCGCTGGGCACATAGACCAGGTAGCGTCCGGGCAAGGAGATCTGGCTGGTCAGCCGGGCCCCCTTATGGCCGACCGGGTCCTTGGTGACCTGCACCAGCACCGGGTCCCCCGACTTCAGCGCATGCTCGATGCGCCGCGGCTGTCCCTCGAGCCCGGCCACATCCCAGTTGACCTCCCCGGCATAGAGCACGGCGTTGCGGCCACGGCCGATGTCGATGAAGGCGGCCTCCATGGAGGGCAGGACGTTCTGCACCTTGCCCACATAGACGTTGCCGATCAGCGAATCCTGCTGCGTCTTGGAAACGAAGTGCTCGGCCAGGACCCCGTCTTCCAGGACGCCGATCTGGATGCGCTCATCACGCTGGCGGACCACCATCTGCCGGTCCACCGATTCGCGGCGGGCCAGGAACTCGGCTTCGGTGATGACATGGCGTCGACGACCGGAGTCGCGGGAATCACGACGGCGCTGGCGTTTGGCCTCGAGCCGGGTGGAACCCTTGACGCTGGTGACCTTGTTCGACGGTGCCGGATCTGCGGCGGCCCGGGGACCACGCACCCGGGTGACCGTGTTGGGCGGGTCGTCGTCGTTGCCGCCACTGAGTTCCAGGTCCGAGTCCCCGCGCCGACGACGCCGGCGGCGCCGTGAGCTGGAACCGGCCTCCTCGGTCGAGTCCCCCGCCTCGGGGCCCTCCTCACGGTTCTGTGCGTCGTCGCGGGAGCGGGAGCGGTTGCGGCGGCTGGACCGGTTGCCCGAACCGCTGTCGTGGCTCTCCTCGGAGCCGGGCTCCTCCGCGGACCGCGCCTCGGGGGCGGCTGTGGCCAGATCGGGGGCCTGGAAGAGGACGGAGATCGCCGAGTCGGGGACGGCGAACGGATCCGCCGGAGTGGCTGTTTCGTCGCTGGTTTCGGCGGCCGGCTCACCGGGAGCCTCCGCGGCAGGTGCGGCGGTGCCGGTTTCCTCTGCCGTGGTGGTCTTCGGGCTGGCCGCGGCGGCGCGGGATTTGCGCGCCGGTGCCTTGCGCGCCCCGGTGCTCTTTGCCGGGGTCTTCGCTGCTTCTGGGCTCTCGGCGGCGGGGTCGGCGGAAGCGTCGCCGCCGGTTTCGGTGGCCACGGTCTGCTCGGCGTCCGCGGTGGTGGACGCGGCGGTCTTGCGGGTGCGGGGGGCCCTGGCTGGTTTCTTGGGCAGTTCGGCGTCGCCCTCCGGTCCGGCCGTCTGGGTGGCCTCGTCCTCGCTGGCTGCCGTGGCGGCCGGTTTGCGGGTCCGGGGTGCCCGGGTGGTCTTCTTGGCCGGTGCGGTGGCGGGCTCTTCCGCAGTGGCGGCGGCTTCGGGCTCCGGCTCGCTGGCGGCGGCGGTGGCCGGTTTGCGGGTGGTGGCCCGTTTGCGCGGTGCGCGTTTGGCCGGTGCCGGCGCCTCGGCGGTCTCGGTGGTGGCGGCGGTGTCGTCATTCATCGGAAGGGACGACTGTGCCGGCCCATTCAGCTCTTCGTTCGTTGCTTCCATGAAAGGCCATGCTCCTAGCCGGAGTACCCTCCACAGCCGGGACGCCGGCGATCGGTTCGGGAACCGCGGCCTCGTCGGCCTTCCGATCCCCGGAAGTCAGTTTTCTTATTTCCCGAGGTGTACCAACGTCGGCGGGTACGGCGGCCCGGGAAACCAACCCAGTTCCCCGGGCGAGCCGCTTTCTGTTGCGGCGACCGTCCGCGGTTTTCATCCGCCGGCATCAGGGTCGATGCCTACGGTGATCCATCGCGTGAGGGCCCGGAATCCTGTAGTTGGGTTGGAAACAAACTGTGGATTCGCCACCAACCAAGGCCATTGTCTCATACGCGTCGAATCCCGAGTCGGTGGCCGGCGCCGGCGGATCATCCCAAAGGGCTCAGACGGCGGCGTCCTGGTCGACACCGATCCGGGTCAAGGGCAGGTCCGGGTGGTTCTTCGTCACCCGACGCAGCGCCCACACGTCGTTGAACAACGCCAGGTACTCGCCGTCGGAACGGATGATCACCTCGACACCCCGGACCGGCGCCAGCGCCGTCACCGCCTCCTTGGTGGTCAATCGCGCCAACGAGTACCCCAGGGCCTCCATCCGCATGGGGGCGTTGAAGTCCTGGGCCATCCTGTCTTCGACGACCTCGAACTGCATCGGTCCCACGGCCGCCAGCACCGGCGCCTGATCGCCCCGCCGGTCCGAACGCAGCACCTGGATGATGCCCTCGTGTTCGAGCTGGTCGATCCCCCGGCGGAACTGCTTATACCGGCTGGGATCCTTTGCGTGGGCCACCCGGAAGTGCTCCGGGCTGAAGTAGGGAATGGGCGGGTAGGTGACCGGCGCGTCCTCATAGAGGCTGTCCCCGACCCGCAGGGCCGAGGCGTTGACCAGTCCCACGACGTCCCCGGGCCACGCCTGGTCGATCACTTCGCGGTCCCGACCGAACAGATGCTGGGCATACTTGGTGGCGAACGGCTTTCCGGTATTGGCGTGGGTGACCACCATGCCGCGTTCGAAGATCCCCGAGCAGACACGGATGAAGGCCACATGGTCGCGGTGGGCCTGGTTCATGCCGGCCTGGACCTTGAAGACGAAGCCGGAGAAGGGGGCATCGACCGGACGGACTTCCCCGTCGGCGTCGGCGCGCGGGGCGGCCGAGGGGGCCAGGTCCACCAGGGTGTCCAGGATCTGCCGGACCCCGAAGTTCTGTGCCGCCGAGGAGTAGAGGACCGGGGTCGCCGTCCCGGCATGGAAGCTCTCCAGGTCGAACCCGCCCGGGCTTTCGAGCAGCGACGCCTCATCCAGGGCGTCGGACCACAGCTGCCCTTCGGCCTCCAGGGCCTGTTCGGGGGTGAAATGTTCCTCCAGGGCCAGGGAGGCCCCGCTGGAATTACGGGTGAAGCGGACGTATTCGTTCTTGCGCAGGTCCGCGACGCCGTGGAATTCCCCGGCGATGCCTACCGCCCAGGTCAACGGCATGGGCCGCAATCCGGTGCGTTCGGTGATCTCGTCCATCAGCTCCAGGGATTCCAGCCCGGGGCGGTCCCATTTGTTGATCACGGTGATGATCGGCAGATTCCGTTGCCGGCAGACCTCGAAGAGCTTCATGGTCTGCACTTCCAGGCCCTTGGCCGCATCGATGAGCATCACCGCGCAGTCCACGGCGGCCAGCACCCGATAGGTGTCCTCCGAGAAGTCCGCGTGGCCGGGGGTGTCGACCAGGTTGATCACCGTGTCGCGGTACTCGAACTGCAGGGCGGTGGAGCTGATCGAGATCCCGCGGTCCTTCTCCATCTGCATCCAGTCCGAGACGGTGTCCTTGCGGTTGGACTTGCCGTTGGTGGCCCCGGCGGTCCCGATCACCCGGGCGTGGAGGGCCAACGCTTCGGTGAGCGTGGATTTGCCCGCATCCGGGTGCGAGATCACCGCAAAGGTACGACGGCGGGAGGACTGGTCGATGATCCGGGGATCGGCGGCCTGGGTTGGAATCTGCGACACTACACTTCTCTCACGTTGGCGAACCAGACAAGTCTACCGTCCATGCCCCGGGCCCCGGGCCTAGAATCGAAGTGGATGGCGGCAACCGCCGCCGCCCCGATCGACCCGAGGAGCCCCGCGTGGCCCAGCATGCCCCGAACAGGAACGAACCGGTCCCCGCCGTGAGCCCCGCGGCCGAGGGGGCCCTTCCCGGTTACGCCCGGGAACCGGTGTTCGGGTGGATCCTGGCCATCACCGGTTTCGTGTCCTGGATCGCGTCCTCGGCGCTGACGCTCGAACGGCTGGAGATCTACAAGGACCCGGACTACGTCACCTCCTGCGACATGAATCCCTTCGTCTCCTGCGGCAGCGTCATGCGGACGGCCCAGGCGGCACTGTTCGGCTTCCCCAACCCGCTGATCGGCGTCGCCGGCTTCGCGGTGGTCACCACGATCGGCATCACGCTCATTGCCGGGGCCCGGCTGCCCCGCTGGTATTACGTGGGTCTGCAGGTCGGGGTCACCCTGGCCATGGCGATGATCGGGTGGCTGTGGTTCCAGGCCCTCTACGTCATCGGGATCCTCTGCCCGTACTGCATGGTCGTCTGGGCCATGATGATCGTCCTGTTCACCTACACCACCGTCAGGAACATCAGCCACGGGGTCGTTCCCGCACCCGCCGGGCTGCGCCGGTTCCTGGCCGAATGGCACTGGGTGATCGCCGCGTTGATCGTCTTGTTGTGTGCCGGGTCGATCCTGGTCACGTTCGCCAAGGTGTTCTTCGGATAGAGCGCCGCCGCCCTGGCCGGACGACGGGGGGGGGCCGCCCCCCCCCCCCGGCTCCGCTCGAAACGGGGCGGGTCCCCGCCGGTAGGGCACCGGAAGAACAAGCTAGATCACCACTGAGAATGGGGTTGCACATGGCGAACTACACCGCCGCTGATATCAAGGCGCTTCGTGAACGTACCGGCGCAGGCATGATGGATGTGAAGAAGGCCCTCGACGAGGCCAACGGTGATGCCGAGAAGGCCATCGAGGTCATCCGCGTCAAGGGCCTCAAGGGCGCCACCAAGCGCGAGGGCCGTTCCGCGGCCGAAGGCCTCGTGGCCGCCAAGGTCATCGACGGCACCGTCGGCTACATGATCGAAATCAACTGCGAGACCGACTTCGTCGCGAAGAACGACAAGTTCATCGCACTGGCCGATCAGGTCCTCGAAGTGGCCGTCTCCACCGGCGCCACCGATCTGGATGCGCTGCTCGCCGCCGATGTGAACGGCAAGAAGCTCGCCGACGTCGTCGTCGAAGAAGGCGCCATCCTCGGCGAGAAGGTCGTGGTACGCCGCATGGCACGCCTCGAAGGCGCCACGGTCGATGCCTACCTGCACAAGACGTCCAAGGACCTCCCGGCGCAGGTCGGCGTGCTCATGGCCGTTGACGGCTCCGGCGACGAAGCCCACACCGTGGCCCACGACGTCGCGGTGCACACCGCGGCCCTGGCCCCGACGCACCTTTCCCGCGAGGAGGTCCCGGCGGAGACCGTGGCCAACGAGCGTCGCATCGCCGACGAGACCGCCCGCGCCGAAGGCAAGCCCGAAGCCGCGCTGACGAAGATCGTAGAAGGCCGCCTCACCGGGTTCTTCAAGGAGATCGTGCTGCTGGACCAGCCGTTCGCCAAGGACTCCAAGAAGCTGGTCGGCAAGGTCCTCGAGGAAGCCGGCGTGAACGCTACCGGGTTCGCCCGTTTCCGCGTAGGCTCCTAGCAGCGACACGGCGGCCGGTTTCCGCCCGCCCAAGCGGCAGTGATCAAGGGGGCGGCCACCACTATGGTGGCCGCCCCCTTGCCACGCCCAGACCTTTCCAGAACCACTGCACGACGGCGGACCCGGCTCCGCCAGAGGAGGCCCCCCCGTGGAAGAAACCACCCAGATCGAAACGACACAGATCACCAACGAGGCCGGGACCCGGCGCAGGGTCCTGCTCAAGCTCTCCGGAGAGGTCTTCGGCGGTGGCAACATCGGCGTGGATCCCGTGACGGTCCGTGGTGTGGCCGAGCAGATCGCCGCCACCGTCGGTGAGGTCGAAACCGCGATCGTGGTCGGGGGAGGAAACTTCTTCCGCGGGGCCGAACTCTCCCAGTCGGGCATGGACCGCTCCCGCGCCGACTACATGGGCATGCTCGGAACCGTCATGAACTGCCTGGCCCTGCAGGACTTCCTGGAACAGGCAGGGGTCGAAACCCGCGTCCAGTCCGCGATCAGCATGGCCCAGGTCGCCGAGGCCTACATTCCGCGCCGGGCGATCCGCCACCTGGAGAAGAACCGGGTGGTCATCTTCGGTGCCGGGGCCGGACTGCCGTACTTCTCCACCGACACCGTCGCCGCCCAGCGGGCGCTGGAAGTACGGGCCGACGTCGTGCTCATGGGCAAGAGCGGGGTCGACGGGGTCTACACCGCCGACCCGAAGAAGGACCCGACGGCGGAACGCCTGAGCACGTTGACCTACGACGAGGCCCTGCTGAAGAACATCCGGGTGATGGACCAGACGGCGATGACCATGTGCAAGGACAACGGGCTGGAAATGCTCGTGTTCGGCATGGAGGGCGAGGGTAATGTCACCCGGGCCATCCGCGGCGAGGCCCGGGGCACGCGCGTCACCGTCTAGTCCGGTGGCATAGGATGAATGATGAGCGTGGAAAACAGCCCGGGTACCGCTGAGCGGCCCGGATTCTTAAGGAGAGAGTAGTGATCGAGGAAACCCTGCAGGACGCCAACGAGAAGATGGAACGGTCCCTCGAAGCGGCAAGGGAGGACTTCGCCACGATCCGGACCGGTCGCGCCAACCCGGGACTGTATTCCAAGGTGCTGGTCGATTACTACGGTTCCGCGACGCCGCTGCAGCAGTTGGCCTCCTTCGGGGTCCCCGACGCCCGGACCATCCTGATCACCCCCTTCGACGCCACCGCCCTGCGGGCCATCGAAAAGGCCCTCAGTGACTCCGAGATCGGCGCGAACCCCTCCAACGACGGCAAGGTCATCCGGGTCACGTTGCCCGAACTGACGGCCGAACGGCGCAAGGACTACGTGAAGATCGTCAAGGGCATGAGCGAGGACTCCAAGGTGGCCATACGCAACCACCGCCGCAAGGCCAAGGAATCGATGGACAAGATGGTCAAGGACGGCGAGGTCGGCGAGGACGACGGCGCCCGGGGCGAAAAGGAACTGGACGCGCTGACCAAGAAGGCCACCGACGTCATCGACGAGATGCTCAAGCGCAAGGAAACCGAGCTGCTGGACGTCTAATGCCCATGCCGACGCAACCCGACGGCGCCGACGGCGGCCACGGCGAAGCGCCGGGAGCCCCCCAGACGGCCCCGGGACCCATGTCACGACGTCAACGCCGTGAACTCGACGCCAAGCCCTCCAAGGCCGGGCGGAACCTGCCTGCGGCGATCGGCGTCGGCCTGGTCCTGTTGGCGGCCGTCCTGGTGGGGTTGTTCTTCTTCCCGCTGGCATTCGTGGGGATCATAGCGCTCTTTGCCGTCGTCGGTTCATGGGAAGTCAGCCGGGCGCTGACGGCCGCGAAGACCGAAGTGCCCCTGCCTCCCTTGGCGGTGGCCGGGATCGTCCTTCCGTTCTCCGCCTATCTGGGTGGGGCGGAGGCACTGGGCTTCGCCTTGGCCGGCAGCATCCTGCTGGTGCTGGTCTGGCGGATCGTGGAGGGCGCCGCGGGGGCCTTCCGTTCGGTGGTCGCCTCGACCTTCGTGGTCCTCTGGGTTCCGTTCCTGGCCAGTTTCGCCATCCTGCTGATGCTCCAGGAACGCGGCAAGATCCTCGTATCGGTGGTCCTGCTGCTGGTCGTCGCCAACGACACCTTCGGCTATGTGGTCGGCGCCTCGATGGGCAAGCACCCGATGGCACCGAAGATCAGCCCGAAGAAATCCTGGGAGGGATTCGCCGGCTCCTGCGTCGGCGCGATCATCGTGGGCATTCTGTGCGTCGTGTTCCTCCTCGAGAGCCCCTGGTGGATCGGGATCCCGTTGGCCCTGGCGACCGTGGCCGCAGCGACCGCGGGGGACCTGGCCGAGTCGATGGTCAAGCGGGAGCTGGGCATCAAGGACATGAGCAACCTGCTTCCGGGCCACGGCGGCGTGATGGATCGCCTGGACTCCGTGGTCTTCTCCATCCCCATCGGTTACATTATTTCGGTGCTGCTGCTGCCCGGCGCGGACGACACCATCGGCCTGCTGCTGCCCTAGGATGGGACCAGTAGTGTGGTGGCCGGATCCGGCCACCAGGGAATTGTTCATCATGTGCAGTGCAAGCTTGAGGGAAGTTAATTGAGTCAGGACAGCCAGCAGAAGACCCAAGCCCCCTTCAACCGGGTCGACTCCGGGGAATTCGGCTACAACGTCAAGCAGGTCGACCATTTCCTGTCCCGCGCCCGCGCGACCTACAACGGGACCGGTGACGATGAAAGCGTGGTCACCAGCCACCTGGTGCGCCGGACGTCCTTCGAACCGCAGAAGGGCGGATACTCCGCCCAGGAGGTCGACGCGGCACTGGACCGCCTCGAGGACGTCTTCGCCCAGCGTGAACGTGACGCCCTGATCGAGACCGAAGGCCAAGACGCCTGGCTCGAACAGGTCGGTCGGCTCTCGGCCATCCTGCGCGGCCGCCTGCACCGCGAGCCGGGGGGACGGTTCCGTCGTCCGAGCCGGCGCAATGCCCCGAGCTACAACGTCGAGGACGTCGACGCCCTGTGCACCCAGCTGCTGGCCTACTTCGAGCAGGACGTGCCGATGAGCGTTGATGCCGTCCGCCGGATCGCCTTCCGCGAGGCCGTGGGCCAGGACGGATACGAGGAGAGCCAGGTCGATGCCTTCCTGGACCGTGTCGTGGAGTTGATGGCCTCCATCGACTGACCCGCAGCTAGTGCCGGCCCGCGGGGCCGGGCGCCGTAGTCCGCTCGGGGGCGTGCAGGCGGGTCATGACCCGGGTGGTCGCTTCGGCCGAGGGGCCCCGCGTGGCCCGGGACACGAGCACCGTGACGATGAAGGCCAACGGGACGGTCCACGCCGCCGGTTGGGTGGCCACCTCCAGGGCCATCCCCGAGAGCCGGGGCAGCACCGAAACCGCGGTCATGGCCGCGGCACATGCCAGCGCCCCGGAGAGCATGCCGGCCACGGCCCCGGCGGCCGTGAGCCCACGCCACCAGATGCCCAGCAGCAGCAGCGGGCAGATCGTGGAGGCCGTGAAGGCGAACACCGCCCCGATGGCCCCGGCCAGGGCCAGCGTGCTGGTGCCCAGGGCCAGCAGCAGCGGGATGACGCTGGCCAGCACCGTCGCATAGCGGAAGCCGCGCACCGTACCGCCGAAGAGATCTTGGCTGATCACCCCCGCCAGCGAGACCACCAGGCCCGAGGTGGTGGATATGAAGGCGGCGAAGGCCCCGCCGATCACCAGGGCGGTCAACAGGTTTCCCATCGTCCCGCCGACGATGCGGTGGGGCAGCAGCAGCACCGTGGCGTCCGCATTGCCCCCGGCGGCCAGTTCCGGAAGATAGGCCCTGCCCAGTACCCCCAGGACCGTGGGGAACAGATAGAACAGGGAGAGCAGCCCCAGTACGATCGACGTCGTACGCCGGGCCGAGGCCCCATCGGGGTTCGTGTAGAAACGGACCAGCACATGAGGTAGGCCCAGCGTACCGAACAGCAGGGCCACGATCAGTGAAATCGTCGCGTAGATGCCCGTTCGTCCCAGCACCTGCCGGGGCAGGTCGAAGGCCAGGCCGTCCTGGGTGGGGGATTGGCCGGTCAAGCCCAGCTGGAGGAGCAGGAAGACCGTGGGGATGGCCAGCGCGCCGAGCTTGAGCCAGAACTGGAAGGCCTGGACGAACGTGATCGAGCGCATCCCCCCGGCCAGCACCGTCAGGCAGACCGCGGTCATGACCAGGCCGGCCCCCAGCCATCCGGGCAGACCGGTGGTGATCCCCAGGGTCAGGGAGGCCCCGTGCAGTTGCGGGACGATGTAGAGCCACCCGACGACCACCACCATGATGCTGGTGACCAGGCGGACGGTCCGGCCGGCCAAGCGGATCTGGGCGAAGTCGGGGACCGTGTAGGCCCCGGACCGGCGCAGCGGGGCAGCCACGAAGAGCAGCAGCATCAGATATCCGGCCGTATATCCGATGGGGAACCAGAGGGCGTCCTGGCCCGAGACGACGATGAGCCCTGCGATACCCAGGAAGCTGGCCGCCGAGAGGTACTCCCCGCCGATGGCCGAGGCGTTCCACCAGGGTTTGACCGTCCGCGAGGCGACATAGAAGTCCCCGGTGGTCCGCGACAGGCGCAGCCCGTGCACGGCAATGAGGACGGTGGAGACGACGACGGCGGCGATGGCCAGCAACGAGGTTCCGGCATTCATTCCCGGGTCACATCCAGATACTGTGCCTCGTAGCGGGCGCTGACCCGGTTGTAGAGGAAGGCGCCCAGCAGGATGATCGGGTACACCCCGACCCCCAGGACCAGCCAGGGCAGCGGGATGGTCAGCAACCGGATGTCCTGGATCTGCGGCCAGAACGTGACCACGACGGCCAGGCACAGCAGAAGCAGCAGGAACCCCAACGCCACCGACAGGGACAGACGCAATTGCGAGCGGATCAACGATCTGACGTAGAACTCCGCGGCGGGGTCGTGGCTGGCCCGACGCCGGGCGATGCCCAGCGGCGCCCCCTCCGGTGCGGTGACCCTGACCCGGGCCGGGAGCGGGGAGGGGCCGGGGGTCGGGCCGGAATCCGGGGTGGTCATGAAGGCCTGATGCGGTTGGCCGCCAGTTGTTCGCGCAGCTGCGGCAGAGCGCGTCGGCTCACCGGCAGCTCCGTGGCCCCGATGATGACCGAGGCCTTGCCCGGAGCCAGCTTGACCTGGTCCACCCGGTCCATGGCGACCAGGTATCCGCGGTGGATGCGTAGATAGCCCGCGGAACCCCATTGCTGTTCCAGATCGTTCAACGGGACCCTGATCAGATAGCTGGCATCGGCGGTGTGCAGGCGGGCATAGTCTCCCTGGGCCTGGACATAGCGGATCTCGTCGCGCCGGATCATCCGGGTGATTCCCCCCTGGTCGACCGTGACGACCTCGGGTTCCTGGGGGCCGTCCTGGATCAGTTCGCAGACCCGGCGCACCGACTCGGCCAACCGTTCCGGACGGATCGGCTTCAGGACGTAATCGACGGCGGCCAGTTCGAAGGCCTCCAGCGCCTGCGCCTCGTCGGCGGTGACGAAGACGACGGCGGGGGGACGGCTGAAGCGGGAAATCACGCGGGCGATGTCCAGCCCGGACAGGGACGGCATGTGGATGTCCAGGAAGAGGGCATCGACGTCGAACTCCTGGAGCGCCTTCAGGGCAGCAGCCCCTGAGGTCGCCCGGTGGATCCGGCCCACCCGGGCATCACGTTCCAACAGGAAGGCCAGTTCCTCGACGGCCGGCAGCTCATCATCGGCGACGACGACATTGATCATTCCCATAGTCTAGGGACAGCCTGCCTGCCGGGCACTCACAGCGGCGGTCCGGCGTCGTAACCGGGCTGGAATTTGGGGATACGCACGGTGATCAGGGTCCCTGCCCCGGGGGCGGTGTCGATGACCAGCCCGTGGTCGTCACCGTAGAGCTGGCGCAGACGCACGTCGACATTGCGCAGTCCCACATGAACGCCGTCGGTCGTCCCGGCCAGCAGGGCACGCAGCTCCTCCGGATCCGCGCCCACCCCGTCATCCTCGACGGTGATCTCCGCGAACTCCCCGTCGTCGGCGGCCGTGAGGGTGATCAGCCCGCCGGTGGCCTTGCCCTCCAATCCGTGGCGCACCGCGTTCTCCACCAGCGGCTGCAACGACAGGAACGGGATGACGGTGCTCAGGACCTCCGGGGCGATCGCCAACGAGACCTTGATGCGTTCGCCGAACCTGGCCTTCTCCAGGAGGAGGTAGCGGTCGATGGCCTGCAGCTCCTCGGCCAGGGTGGTGAAGTCCCCGTGGCGGCGGAACGAGTACCTGGTGAAGTCGGCGAATTCCACGACGAGCGTCCTGGCCCGCTGCGGGTCGGTGTTGATGAACGAGGCGATCGCGTTGAGGCTGTTGTAGATGAAATGCGGGCTGATCTGGGCCCGGAGGGCGCGGACCTCGGCCTCCATCAGCAGGGCCCGCGATTCGTCCAGCTCGGCCAGACCCAGCTGGGCGGCCACCCAGGCGGCCAGCTCGGTGGTGGCCCGTACCAGGCCGGCGTTGGCCCGGGGGGCCAGGGCCACGACGGTTCCCACGGCGCTGCCGCGGACCAGGATGGGGGCGTAGACGCCGTCGGCCCCCGGTCCACGGATCACCTGGGTCCGGGCCGCGCGCACGGCATCGGCCGAATGCCCTTCGATCCGGCCCGGCTCCCGGGACACGGTATCGGCCAGTGGTCCGTCCAGGGCCAGGACCGTCGCGGCATCGGTGATCGCCAAACCCTCGCAGCCGAGTACGTCGCGGAGTTGCCGGGCGGCCCGTCCGGCCCCCTCGGAGTGCAACCCCGAGCTGAAATGCGGGGCCGCCTGGGACACCCGGTGCAATGTCTCGTAGGTCGCCCGGTCGGCATCGGTGCCCAGGTCACGGGAGGAGCGCAGCACATGGAACCCCACGTAGTAGACCACGGCCACGGCAATGGTGATGATCGCGATGATCAGCGTGGTCTGGGCGGCGGCGGAGAGCATGCAGACAGCCTAGACGCCGGCCCGCGGTGTCGTCGGGGGACGGCTTCGACGGCCGTGTCGGGCCCGACCGTTCGGCGGGACCAATGACCGTTGGGCGCATGGGGCGCACCGCTGGGCCACGACATGCTGCGGGTCGCTTCACTATCGGTTGATGGTGCCCGAGAGTGATGGGTGTCACTCTTCCGCCGAGGATGCGTGTGGACACGGTTTGTCCCGCGGCGGATGGATGCCACCACCCTTGAGGAGAAGAAAATGGCCCACCCCACCAGCCCGGACCCTGTTCCGCAGGACGGCACCGACGCCGCCCTACGGACCGATCCCGCCCCGGACCAAGTGTCCGAGGAATTCATGGCCGTCCAGGCCAGCGACGAGTTCCAGGATCTGCGCAAAACCCAACGCAGCTTCATCTTCCCGATGGCCATCGCCTTCCTGGTCTGG
This sequence comes from Arthrobacter sp. 179, assembly GCF_052379645.1. Lineage (NCBI taxonomy): Bacteria > Bacillati > Actinomycetota > Actinomycetes > Micrococcales > Micrococcaceae > Arthrobacter > Arthrobacter sp. 179. The sequence goes on from NZ_JBQSYU010000003.1 coordinate 60,087, forward strand.
TACTTCGCCTACGTCCTTCTGGCCGACTACGCCCACGACTTCATGTCCATCAAGGTGATCGGGAACATCAATCTCGGTCTCCTGCTGGGACTGCTGCAATTCGTCTCGACCTTCGGCATCACCGCGGCCTACGTCCACTTCTCGAATAGGAAGCTGGACCCCAGGGCCACGGCCCTGCGCGATCGACTCGAAGCCAACGTCGACGAAGGAGACCTGAAATGAGCCTTCTGTCCCTGACCGCCGCGGCACCACTGGCCGCAGCGACGGAATCGACGTCGGTGGGCAGCCCCATCGTCAACATCAGCATCTTCGCGCTCTTCGTCGGGGTCACCCTGGTGATCGTGTTGAAGGCGAGCAAGAACAACAAGACCGCCGCCGACTACTACGCCGGCGGGCGTTCCTTCACCGGAACCCAGAACGGGACGGCGATCGCGGGGGACTACCTCTCGGCCGCCTCGTTCCTGGGGATCGTCGGGGCGATCGCCATCAACGGCTATGACGGCTTCCTCTACTCCATCGGCTTCCTGGTGGCCTGGTTGGTCGCCCTGCTGCTGGTCGCCGAGATGCTGCGCAACACCGGCAAGTTCACCATGGCCGATGTGTTGTCCTTCCGGCTCAAGCAGCGGCCCATCCGCATCGCGGCGGCCATCACCACGCTGTCGGTCTGCCTGTTCTACCTGCTGGCCCAGATGGCCGGGGCCGGTGCGCTGGTCTCCTTGCTGCTGGGGATCGACGGGAAGATGGGCCAGTCGCTGGTCATCACCGTCGTGGGCGCGCTGATGATCGTCTACGTGTTGGTCGGCGGCATGAAGGGCACCACCTGGGTGCAGATCGTCAAGGCCTGCCTGCTCATCGCCGGTGTGCTGGTCATGACCATCTGGGTGCTGTCCATGTACGGCTTCAACCTCTCGGCCCTGCTCGGTGACGCCGTGGAGACCGCGAACAACCCGGCGCTGCTGGATCCGGGCCTGAAGTACGGTGTCTCGGAGGCCTCGAAGCTGGACTTCGTCTCTCTGGCCCTGGCCCTGGTGCTGGGCACCGCCGCCCTGCCGCACGTGCTGATGCGCTTCTACACGGTCCCCACCGCGAAGGAGGCCCGCAAGTCCGTGGTCTGGGCGATCTGGCTCATCGGGGCGTTCTACCTGTTCACCCTGGTGCTGGGTTACGGCGCTGCGGCACTGATCGGCCCCGAGCGCATCACCAACGCCCCAGGCGGGGTGAACTCCGCGGCCCCGCTGCTGGCCTTCGAACTCGGGGGACCGCTCCTGCTCGGGGTGATCTCGGCGGTCGCCTTCGCGACCATCCTGGCCGTGGTGGCCGGGCTGACGATCACCGCTGCGGCCTCGTTCGCCCATGACATCTACGCCAACGTCATCGCCAAGGGCAAGACGACCCCGGAGAAGGAGATGAAGGTCGCCCGTCGCACGGTGGTCGTCATCGGCATCGCCGCCATCATCGGTGGCATCGGCGCCCAGGGGCAGAACGTGGCCTTCCTGGTCGCGCTGGCCTTCGCCGTGGCCGCCTCGGCGAACCTGCCGACGATCGTGTACTCGCTGTACTGGAAGCGCTTCTCCACCCAGGGGGCCGTCTGGTCGATGTATGGCGGCCTGGCCGCCGCGATCATCCTCATCGCGTTCTCCCCGGTCGTTTCCGGCACCGAGACCTCGATGATCACCAGCGCCGACTTCGCGTTCTTCCCGTTGAGCAACCCGGGCATCGTTTCGATCCCGCTGGCGTTCCTGCTGGGCTGGTTGGGCACCGTGCTCAGCAACCGGAAGGAAGACCCGGCCAAGCAGGCCGAAATGGAGGTCCGTTCACTGACCGGTTTCGGTGCCGAGAAGGCCACCGACCACTAGGTCATCCAGCCCGGGTCGCGGATCCGGGACGACGGCGGAAGCCGGGTTCGCCAGTGCGGACCCGGCTTCCTTGCCGTGTACCGGGGAAGGGCCTTCACCGGGCGGTCCCGCCGGACTACGCTGGGGCCATGTCCAGTTCGTGGTCCATCGCCTCGCAGGATTCGTTCCTGAGCATCGGTAGCGCCGGGTCCGTGCTGTCGATCTGCTCGGTGGGCAGCATCGGGTCGATCGGATCGGTGGGTAGTGCCGTCTCGGCGTTCAGCATGGCCAGTTCCCTGAGCGCCGGCTCCGCGATGTCCTGGCTCGGGGTGGGCACGGTGATGTCCTCCGCGGGCCTGGGTACCGTCATGGGAGCGCCCGTCGCCGGACGGCCGGTCCCGCACGCGGTGCTCCAGTCGGTCCTGATCGCCGGAGCGTGCGCCGTGGCCGTCTGGGGAGCCGGGCGCATCCGCCATTAGTTCCGGACGGTCGCCGAGGGGCCTCCTTCGGCCCCGCGTTCCAGCAGCGGGCGCATCCGGTGGGGGATCAGTTCTGCCATCGACAGCGAGGTGTCCGCGCGTTCGATGCCGTCGATGTCCAGGATCGCGCCGTTGACCCGGAAGAGGTCCTCGGCGCCGCGGGCCACGACGGTGGCCAGGATATCGGCCGTCCCGCTGAGCCCGTGGGCTTCCACGACCTCGGGGATGCGGGCCAGCGCGGCGGTGATCTCACCGAGCTTCTTCTGCTGGACGTGGATGTGGACGAAGCTGGTCAACGGATAGCCCAGGGCCGCGGGGTTGACCCGGCGTTCGAAGGAAAGGAAGGCCCCGTGGTTCTCCAGCCGGTTCAAGCGCGCCTGCACCGTATTGCGCGATAGACCCAGCGTCGTCGCCAGGGCCACGGTGGTTGCCTTCGGGTCCAGGGCCAGGGCCCCCAACAGTCTGTGATCAACCTCATCCAAGTCAGCCATAGTGCGCAACGCTATCAGGTACTACCGGGTGGTTACCGTGCAGAGTGCTCAGTAGATATATTGATGGTTGTGCGCAGTGCGTCTTGTGAGTACCGTCACAGGTAGGGAACGACGATGAAGTCCGCCCCGCCGTTCGGACACCGGATCACCCATCCGGCAACCAGCGAGTCGGCCGACGAACAACGAAGGACGCAGCGCAGACCATGACTAATCCACAGGCAGCCGGCGAGCGGGGCGAGGAGCTGATCCAGCTCATCGACCCCAGCGGACGCCGCACCCCGCATGGGGAATTCGATCCCTGGGTCGACGACATCGAGGTGGAGGCCCTGCGCCGCCTCCATACCGACATGGTGGCCATCCGCCGTGTCGACCAGGAAGGCACGGCGCTCCAGCGTCAGGGCGAACTCGCCCTCTGGCCACCGTTGCTGGGCCAGGAAGCAGCACAGATCGGCGCCGGCCGGGCCCTGGAGGATGACGATTTCATCTTCCCCTCCTACCGCGAAACCGGGCTGGCCTACTGCCGCGGGATCAGCGCCGAGGACACCCTGCGCGTCTGGCGCGGCAACGCCTACAGCGGCTGGGACCCCTTCGGCAAGAACATGGCGACACCGCAGATCATCATCGGGGCCCAGGCCCTGCATGCGGTCGGCTATGCCATGGGCATCAAATACGACGGCGGGTCGCAGGCGGCCATCACTTTCTTCGGTGACGGGGCCACCAGCCAGGGCGACGTCAACGAGGCCATGGTCTTCGCCGCCAGTTACCAGGCGCCGGTGGTCTTCTTCTGCCAGAACAACCATTGGGCCATCTCCGAACCGGTCGGGGTCCAGAGCCTGACCAACATCGCCGACCGGTCACCCGGTTTCGGCATCCCCTCGCTGCGCGTGGACGGCAACGACGTGCTGGCCTGCCTGGCGGCCACCCGGATCGCCCTGGATCGGGCCCGCAGCGGCAACGGCCCCACGTTCATCGAGGCGGTGACCTACCGGATGGGCCCGCACACCACGGCGGATGACCCCACGCGCTACCGCGATGCCAACGAACTGGACCTCTGGGCCGCCAAGGACCCGATCGAACGCCTCGAACGGCATCTGGTGGACCTCGGCGTCGACGAGGCCGAACTGAAGGCAGCCGCCGGGGAGGTGGCCGATTCGGTGGCCGCCAGCCTGCGCCAGGGCATCATCGGCCTTCAGGACCCGGAGCCGATGGAGGTCTTCGAGAACGTCTATTCGCAGCCGCATGCGGCCCTGGACCGCCAGCGCGAACACTATGCGCTGTACCGGGAACAATTCGCCGACGCTTCGTCGGCCACGGAAGAGGGTGCCCGATGAGCAAGCTGACATTCGGCAAAGCCCTGAATGCGGGCATGCGCCAGTCCATGGAAGCGGACCCGAAGGTCGTTCTCATGGGGGAGGACATCGGCAAGCTCGGTGGGGTCTTCCGCATCACCGACGGGCTGCAGAAGGACTTCGGCGAACACCGGGTCATCGACACCCCGCTGGCCGAATCAGGGATCGTCGGCACCGCCGTCGGCATGGCCTACCGCGGGTTCAGGCCCGTGGTGGAGATCCAGTTCGATGGTTTCGTCTACCCGGCCTTCGACCAGATCGTCAGCCAGGTCGCCAAACTGCACTACCGCACGCACGGGATGGTCTCCATGCCGCTGACCATTCGGATCCCCTTCGGCGGGGGCATCGGGTCCCCCGAGCACCACTCGGAGTCCCCGGAAGCCTATTTCGCCCATACGGCAGGATTGCGCGTGGTCAGCCCCTCGACCCCGCAGGACGCCTACGTCATGATGCAGCAGGCGATCGCCTGTGATGATCCGGTGGTCTTCTTCGAGCCCAAGCGCCGCTATCACGAGCGCGGTGACGTCGATCTCGAGGCGGCCCTGACGGGACCCGAAATGGGCAGCGCCGCCGTGCGCCGTCCGGGCACCGATGTCACGCTGGTGGCCTATGGAGCCCAGGTCAAGACGGCACTTGCGGCAGCCACCGCAGCGGAGGACGACGATATCTCCGTCGAGGTCATCGATCTGCGGTCGATCTCGCCGATCGACTTCGACACCATCGCGGCCTCGGTGAGGAAGACCGGCCGCCTGGTGGTGACCCATGAGGCCAGCCAGAACCTGGGCCTCGGGGCCGAAATCACCGCGGGGATCACCGAACGCTGCTTCTACCAGCTCGAGCATGCCCCCGTGCGGGTGACGGGCTTCGACATCCCCTACCCGTATTCGAAGCTGGAAATGCACCACCTGCCCGACCTGGACCGCATCCTCGATGGTGTGGACCGGGTGATGGACCGTCCCAACTCCCTGAGCAGTCTGGAAGGCTAGATGAGTACAGTGCTGAAGGTTTTCAAGCTTCCCGATCTCGGCGAAGGACTGACCGAATCCGAAATCGTCAACTGGAAGATCGCCGTGGGCGATTCCGTCCAGTTGAACCAGATCATTGCCGAGGTGGAAACCGCCAAGGCCGTCGTCGAATTGCCCAGCCCCTATTCGGGGGTCGTCACCGAGTTGCACGAACAGCCCGGTACCGTGGTGGAGGTCGGCAACCCGATCGTGTCCTTCGACGTTCCCGGCGAGGCCGGGTCCGGGGATTCGCCCGTGGGCCCGGCGGCCCCGGAGGACGCCGACGAGGCTCCCGCCCAGCGCGAACCCACCTTGGTGGGCTATGGCGCCGAGGTCGAGACCGGGAAGCGTCCGGCCCGCAAGGCCCGTCGCCAGGGGACGGTCGGTGCCCCGCCTCGTGCCGCAGCGCCCGCCCCCGAGGCGGCCCCGGCGGAGCCGGCCCCCGCGATGGGTGAAGCTGCCGCGGAACGACCACGCTCCACGCCTCCGGTCCGCAAGCTTGCCCGTGATCTGGGCCTCGACCTGGAGCGGCTCGACGGCAGCGGCCCGCGCGGACTGATCACCCGGGACGACGTCAACGCAGCCCATGCTGCCGGGGCCCCGGCCGGGACGGGTTCCCCCTCCGCGACCGGGGAGACCGGCCTGCCGTCCGGCGCAATGGCTGCCGGGGCAGTACGCACCCTGGGAGGGCAACCGCGCGAGGTGCGCAGCCCGATCAAGGGGATGCGCAAGCATACGGCGCAGGCCATGGTGGACAGTGCCTTCACCGCGCCGCATGTCACCGAGTTCCTGACCCTCGACGTGACCCCCATGATGGAGCTGCTGGCCCGGCTGCGTGCCGACCGCGCCTACCAGGACATGAAGCTCACCCCGCTGACGATCGCGGCCAAGGCCGTCTGCATCGCCCTCGAACGCCAGCCGACGCTGAACTCCCGGTGGGATGCCGCGGCCGGGGAGATCGTCCAGCAGAACTACGTCAACCTCGGCATCGCCGCGGCCACCCCCCGTGGTCTCATGGTGCCCAACCTCAAGGACGCCCAGGGTCTGGACTTCAGGGCCATGGCCGATGCCCTGCGTGATCTGGCGCTCACGGCCAAGGCCGGCAAGTCCGCACCGGAGGATCTGCGCGGGGGAACGTTCTCGATCACGAACATCGGGGTCTTCGGCATCGATGCCGGCACCCCGATCCTGAACCCGGGGGAGGCGGCCATCCTGGCCCTGGGGCAGGTCCGTGAACAGCCGTGGGGCTACCACGGGGAGGTGGTGCTGCGTCAGCTGACCACGCTGAGCCTGTCCTTCGACCACCGCGTCGTCGACGGGGAACAGGGATCGCGGTTCCTGGCCGACGTGGGCACGATCATGTCCGATCCGGGCATGCTCATCACGATGCTCTAGCCGGACCGGGCCCGAAAAAGGGGCTGCCTCGCCGCGGATCCGCGGCGGGGCAGCCCCTTTTTCGTCTCAGGAGGGAAGCGGCCTCAGGCCAGTTCCATGATGTATTCCTTCACCACCGCGGCCCGGGCGTTGGCGAAACCATCGACCTCGCCGATGATCGTGAAACCACGACGTTCCAGGACCTTCTGGCTGCCGATGTTGTCCGTGACCACGCGGGCCCGGATCGGGCGTTCGGTGATCTCGCTGAGGAAGGCGTCCACGGCGGCGGTGGTCACCCCCTGCCCCCAGTATTTCCTGTCGGTCCAGAAGTCCAGCTCGATGACTTCGTCGTGGGAGTCCGCCATGACGTAGCCGACGGCCCGGCCGTCCTGCTCGATCGCCCGGACGGTGGCCTTCTGGTCGTTGAGGATCAGCGACCAGTGATGGTCGAACACCCCTCGGTCCGCGGGGTTCTTGGCGGTGAATGCGGCCATGACATTGGCCTGGGGATCCTGCTGGTGTTCAAAGAACCAATCCAGGTCCGCTGGCTCAACTGGGCGAAGCTTCACGGTCAGTACCTCTCTACGACAACGGTGTTCTTTCTCGGTCCGGCCGGCCGGTGGACGCGATTCCTCCCAGCCTACCGTTGTGATGCGGGCCTAGCCTACCGGGGCTTTCAGCGCCGCCAACGCCATGGAGACCAGACGGCGTCGCCGGGTCAGCGGATCGGCATCGGAGCGGTGGGCCGAGTGCGGGGTCGAGTTGATCAGCCCCAGGACCGATTGGGCCCGGAAACGAGCCGCCGATTCGCCCTCCCCGGGGTGGAGCAGCCGCAATTGTCTGGCCCAGATCTCGATGTAGGAGCGCTGTAGACGCCGCACCGTGGACTGGTCGGCCTCGGACAGGCTGGCCATGTCCCGATCCTGGACCCGGATCACATTGCGGTGGCCCAGGGCGAAGTCGGCATGGAAGCGGACCAGCTCACCGAGCACCTCCTCGGGGCTGCCACCGGCCCGGGCCACGGCGCTTCCGCCGTCGTGCAGGTCGTGGCTGACCTCGGTGAGCAGGGCACCGAGCACCGCCGCCTTTCCGGGGAAGTGGCGGTAGACGGCCGGGCCGCTGATGCCCGACGCCGAGCCGAGGTCCTCGATGGAGACCCCGTGGTAGCCGTGGGTGGCGAAGAGTCGGGCCGCTTCGGCCAGCAGGGTGGAGCGGCGTGAGGCCTTGGCCTGGCTGCGGCCCGTGGTTTCACCGGTGGCGTTCACCGCGTCGGGCGCCGCCAGGGGCTCGGGTTGTTGCTGCACGGCGCTACTCCATCCGCTAGCGTGAGTTGGCCCACAAGAGGTGCTGGACATTTCAGTTAATGAATACTAACGTCTATTTCAGTTAGTACCTATTAACTCAAACTATTGGTTGTCTCCGTGTGGAACGGCAACCACCCCCGACGCCGAGGAAGAGCTACCGATGGAAACCCTGGCCTCCCACCTGGACCCGGCGGCCGACGTCTTCGCCGAGAACGACGCCGCCCAGCGCGCCCTCGTGACCGAATTGCGTGACCGTCTGGATACCGTCGCCCGCGGCGGCAGCGAAAAATCCCGCCGCCGGCATATCGACCGCGGAAAGATGCTTCCCCGCGAACGCGTGGACGCGCTGCTCGACGAGGGATCACCGTTCCTGGAGATCGCCCCGCTGGCCGCGGAGGGGATGTACGACGGCGATTGCCCCGGCGCCGGAGTCATCGCCGGGATCGGTCTGGTCCATGGCCGCCAGATCCTGGTCATCTCCAACGACGCCACCGTCAAGGGCGGCACCTACTATCCGATGACGGTCAAGAAGCACCTCAGGGCCCAGGAGATCGCCTTGGAGAACCATCTTCCCTGCGTCTACCTGGTCGACTCCGGAGGCGCCTTCCTGCCCCGCCAGGACGAGGTCTTCCCCGACCGCGACCACTTCGGGCGCATCTTCTACAACCAGGCCAACCTCTCGGCCCGCAAGATCCCGCAGATCGCCGCGGTCATGGGCTCCTGCACCGCCGGGGGCGCCTACGTGCCGGCCATGAGCGACGAGACGGTGATGGTCCGCAACCAGGGGACGATCTTCCTGGGCGGACCACCGCTGGTGAAGGCGGCCACCGGCGAGGTCGTCACGGCCGAGGAGCTCGGCGGGGCGGAACTGCATTCGAAGACCTCGGGGGTCAGCGACCACATCGCCGAGGACGATGGCCATGCCCTGCAGATCGTCCGGGACATCGTCGAAACGCTCCCGCCGCCGGCCGAACCGGCCTGGGACGTCATCGAATCCAAGGACCCCGTCGCCGATCCCGAGCAGCTCTACGGGGCGGTCCCGGTCGACGTCAACGGCCGCTACGACGTCCACGAGGTCATTGCCCGGATCACCGACGGCAGCGGCTTCCACGAATTCAAATCCGGCTACGGGACCACGCTGATCACCGGCTTCGCCCGCATCCACGGCCACCCGGTCGGGATCGTGGCGAACAACGGCGTGCTCTTCTCCGAATCCGCGCTCAAGGGCGCCCACTTCATCGAACTCTGCGACCAGCGCGGCATCCCGCTGGTGTTCCTGCAGAACATCTCCGGCTTCATGGTCGGACGCGACTACGAAGCCGGCGGCATCGCCAAGAACGGCGCGAAGATGGTCACCGCCGTGGCGACCTGCCGGGTCCCGAAACTCACCGTCGTCATCGGCGGTTCCTTCGGTGCCGGGAACTACTCGATGTGCGGGCGGGCCTACTCGCCGCGCTTCTTGTGGATGTGGCCTGCGGCCCGCATCTCGGTCATGGGCGGCGCCCAGGCCGCCTCGGTGCTCTCCACGGTCAAACGCGACGGGATCGAACGCTCCGGCGAATCCTGGAGCGAGGACGCGGAAGAGGCCTTCAAGGAGCCGATCCGCGAACAATACGAAGACCAGGGCAACCCCTACTACTCCACCGCGCGCCTCTGGGACGACGGAATCATCGACCCCGCCGACACCCGCCGGGTGCTCGGCCTCGCCCTGGACGTCTGCGCCACCGAACCCCTGCCGGACACCTCGTTCGGCGTCTTCAGGATGTGATCCCCCGATGACCGAAAACCACGTAGAGTCACCGCTCTTCGATACCGTGCTCGTCGCCAACCGTGGCGAGATCGCCGTCCGGGTCATCCGGACGCTGCGCCGGCTGGGGATCCGCTCCGTCGCCGTCTACTCCGAAGCCGACGCCGGGGCCCGCCATGTCCGGGAAGCCGACGACGCCGTCTGCCTGGGCCCGGCGGCCGCCGCCGCAAGCTACCTGAACATCGACGCCGTGCTGAATGCCTGCCGCACTTCCGGCGCCCAGGCGGTCCACCCCGGCTACGGGTTCCTGTCCGAGAACCTCGAGTTCGCGCGCGCACTGGAGGGTTCCGGGATCACCTTCATCGGCCCCAGCGCCCATTCCATCAACCTCATGGGCGATAAGATCCGGGCCAAGAACCATGTGGCCAGCCACGGTGTCCCCGTCGTCCCCGGGGTCGCCGATCCCGGGATGGACGATGCCGCCCTGATCGCGGCGGCGGCCGACGTCGGATTCCCGCTGCTGATCAAGCCCTCCGCCGGCGGCGGCGGCAAGGGAATGCATGCGGTGGAGTCCGCGGCCGAGCTGCCCGCCACCTTGCAGACCGCCCGCCGGGTGGCGAAGAGCTCCTTCGGCGACGACACGCTGCTGCTCGAACGCCTGGTGCGCAGCCCCCGGCATATCGAGGTCCAGATCCTGGCCGATACCCACGGGCACACCATCCACCTGGGCGAACGTGAATGCTCGCTGCAGCGCCGGCACCAGAAGGTCATCGAAGAGGCGCCCGCACCGCTGCTGCAGATGCAGGACGGTGGCGCCGGGATCCGCGAGCGGATCGGCCAGGCGGCAGTGAATGCGGCCCGCTCGGTGGATTACGTCGGGGCCGGAACCGTGGAGTTCCTGGTCTCGGACGAGAACCCCGACGAATTCTTCTTCATGGAGATGAACACCCGTCTGCAGGTCGAGCACCCGGTGACCGAGGAAGTCGTGCGCTTCAACGGCGCACGGGTGGACCTGGTCGAATGGCAGATCCGGGTCGCCGCCGGCCGGGTGCTCGAGCTCGATCAGCAGGCCCTGTCCCTGGAAGGCCACGCCATCGAGGCCCGCGTCTACGCCGAGGACCCGGCCCAGGGGTTCCTGCCCTCCATCGGGACGATCCTGCGCGCCGAAGACCCCGTCGGTGAAGGCATCCGCGTCGACTCGGGCATCGCCACCGGCTCCGACATCACCCCCGACTACGATCCGATGCTGGCCAAGGTCATCGCCCACGGCGACGATCGGGTCCAGGCCCTGGCCCGGATTGACACGGCGCTGGCCGAAACCGTCATCCTCGGCGTCGAAACCAACCTCGAATACCTCAGGGCGCTGATCGCCGAACCCGATGTGCAGGCCGGACGTCTGGACACCACCTTCATCGACCGGTGGGGGATCCAGGACAAACGCAGCCCGAGCGAAGACGAGTTGCGGTCGATCGCCCGCTGCTTCCTGGCCGTGGAACCGGCCACCATCCCACGCTTCGGAGCCTGGGCATCGGATGGCTGGCGCCTGGGCAGCCACCGGGAACGGACCCTGGCCCTGGAGATCGACGGCGAACTGCATATGGTGACCCTGCCTCCGGAGGGCGACGGCGCCGACGGGGCAACGGCCTCCGACGTCGTCCCCGCCTTCGCCGAAGTCCCGGCCAGTGCGGGACGCGAAGCCTGGATCGCCTCGGGCGGCTATGGCGCCCATGTGCGCTGGCTTGACCGCCGCGCCGTTGTGCACCGCCGACTGGCCAGCCTCGAACGCGAGGAAGCCGGCGGCGACCCCGAATCCCGGTCACCGATGCCCGGCACCGTCGTCTCGGTGCTGGTCTCCACCGGCGACCACGTCGAGGTTGGCCAACCGTTGCTGGCCGTGGAGGCGATGAAGATGGAACATCCCCTCGTCGCCGGCCTGACCGGCACCGCCACCATCCATGTCGCCGTCGGGGACCACGTCTCCGCCGGGGCCTCGGTGGCCACCGTGACCCCCGAGACCACGGGCGCCGACGCGCCCGCTACCGAAACCACCACCAGCTAAGGACCCCTCCATGCCGAACCTCGAACTCGACGACGACTACCAGGACCTTTCCGATACAGTCCGCGACTTCGCCGACAACGTCGTCGCCCCCGTCTCCGCCAAACACGACGAGGAGCACAGCTTCCCCTACGACGTCGTCTCCCAGATGGGGGAGATGGGCCTGTTCGGCCTGCCCTTCCCCGAAGAACACGGCGGCATGGGCGGGGACTACTTCGCCCTGTCGTTGGCCCTGGAACAGCTGGGCCGGGTCGACCAGTCGGTCGCGATCACCCTGGAGGCAGGGGTCTCGCTCGGCGCCATGCCGATCTACCGTTTCGGCACCGACGCGCAGAAGGAACAGTGGCTACCGCAGTTGGCCAGCGGGCAGGCGCTGGCAGGTTTCGGCCTGACAGAACCCGAGGCAGGCTCCGATGCCGGTGGAACCCGCACCACGGCTCGTGAAGAGAACGGGAACTGGGTGATCAACGGCAATAAGGAGTTCATCACCAACTCCGGCACCGACATCACCCGCCTGGTCACCGCCACCGCCGTCACCGGGACCTCGACGCGGGCCGACGGTTCGGAGAAGAAGGAGATCTCCACCATCCTGGTGCCCACCGACACCGAGGGCTTCACCGCGGAGAGGGCCTATAACAAGGTCGGCTGGAACGCCTCGGATACGCACCCGCTGACGTTCAAGGACGTCACCGTCCCGCAGGAGAACCTGCTGGGTCAGCGCGGCCGAGGCTTCGCTAACTTCCTGTCCATCCTCGATGAGGGGCGCATTGCCATTGCCGCCCTGGCCACCGGCGCCGCCCAGGGGTGCGTGGACGAATCGGTCCGCTACGCCAAGGAGCGCACCGCATTCGGCCAGAACATCGGAAAGTTCCAGGCCGTCTCATTCAAGATCGCCCGCATGCAGGCCCGCGCCCACAGCGCCCGGCTGGCCTACTATGGTGCCGCCTCGAAGATGCTCGCCGGCAAGCCGTTCACCACCGAGGCCGCCATGGCCAAACTGATCGCCGGCGAAGCGGCGATGGACAACGCCCGGGACGCGACCCAGGTCTTCGGCGGCTACGGCTTCATGAACGAGTTCGTCGTCGCCCGTCACTACCGGGATTCGAAGATCCTCGAGATCGGCGAAGGCACCACCGAGGTGCAGCTGATGCTCATTGCCCGCGAACTCGGACTCTAGGAGAAGGATATGAACGCTGATGCAGCGAACGACGGCGGCACCCCGGCTCCGGGGCGGCGCGTGGTCGAACGCGGGCTCTACTTCGATGAACTCGAGGTCGGGACCGTCTACGCACACAGCCCGGGGCGGACGATGACCGAGACGGACAACGTCCTGTTCACCACGATGACCATGAACACCCAGGCCCTGCACCTGGACGCGGCCTTCAGCGCCACCCAGCCTTTCGGGCAGCGCCTGGTGAACTCGATGTTCACCCTCGCCACCCTGGTCGGCCAGTCGGTGGGACAGCTGACCCAGGGCACGATCATCGGACAGCTGGGTCTGAACGACGTGAACTTCCCCCACCCGCTCTTCCACGGGGACACGCTGTATACCGAAACCGAGATCACCGGGCTGCGTCCCTCGAAGTCCAGGCCCGGGCAGGGGATCGCCACCATGAAGCACACCGGGCACAACCAGGACGGTGAGGTGGTGGCCGAGGCTTCGCGCACCGTGCTGATGTGGACCGAGGCCGGACACCTGGATGCCGGGAAGAAGCAGTCATGAGCGATACCTCTGCACCGGCCTTCACTATGGGGCCGGCCATCCTCTTCTGCCCCGCAGACCGGCCCGAACGCTATGCCAAGGCCTCCGCCCGGGCCGACGCGGTGATCATCGACCTCGAGGACGCCGTGGCACCCACCGATAAGCCGGCGGCCCGACGATCGGTGGTGGACACGCCCTTGGATCCGGGACGTACGATCGTCCGGGTGAACCCCGTGGACACCGAGGACTTCGCCGAAGACCTGGCGGCTGTGGGGGAGACCGCCTACAGCACCGTGATGCTGGCCAAGACCGAAACCGTCGAACAGCTCAGGCAGTTGGCCGACTATCGGGTCATCGCCCTGTGCGAGACGGCGCTGGGTGTACTCAACGCGCCGGCCATCGCCGCCGAGCCCAACGTCGTGGCGCTCATGTGGGGAGCCGAGGACCTGGTCGCCTCCCTTGGGGGGACCTCCAGCCGGCACGACGACGGTTCCTACCGTGACGTCGCCGTCCATGCCAGGGCAGCCGTCCTGCTGGCCGCAGGGGCTTATGGGAAGGCCGGCATCGACTCCGTCTACATCAACATCCCCGACACCGAGGGTCTCGCCGCCGAGACCCGTGACGCGGTCGCCAGCGGATTCGCCGCCAAGGCCAGCATCCACCCGGCCCAGATGACGGTGATCCGGGCCGCCTACGCCCCCGACCCGGAAGCGGTGCAGCGGGCCCGGGCCATTCTGGAGGCGGCACGCACCGCCTCGGGGGTCTTCTCCTTCGAGGGACAGATGGTCGACGAGCCCTTGCTGCGCCATGCCCGCCGTCTGGTGGCCCGTATCGACGGCTAGCGGGCCGGTGTCGTTTTTCGAATACGACTGCACGGGCAGGACAGCAGTGTCAGCGGTTGTCTTCCTTTAAGTTCCGCAGCCGCCCGCGTTCAATGGCTCGATAGACAGTGGAGCGACCGACGCTAAACAGCTCAGCTAGCTCCGCCTTGCTGTGTTCCCCAGCGGCGTGCAGTTCGAGGAGGTGCTCTTCCTGCTTCGCTGAGAGTTTGGGCTGCTTGCCCCGCAGCCTGCCCTTGGCCTTGGCAACCTTCATTCCTTCGCGGGTGCGCATCCGAATAAGGTCAGCTTCGAACTCGGAGATCATCGCCAACACGTTGAACAGGAGTTTGCCCATTGGGTCGGTAGGGTCATGGACGGAACCGCCGATGCTGAGTTTGATTTCGCGTCTGGCGAGGTCATCGGCAATTTCGTGGGCGTCCCGGACGGAGCGGGCTAGGCGATCCAGCTTGGTAACGACGAAGGTATCCCCAGCTCGGCATGCGGCCAAGGCTTCGCGTAGGCCGGCACGATTCTTGTTGGTGCCGGTAAACCCATGATCAACATAGATGCGTTCCGAGGTGACGCCCAGGGCTGCTAGGGCATCACGCTGCGCGGTGAGGTCTTGCTCTTCCGTGGACACGCGTGCATAGCCGATGATGATCTCAGACATGCAGATCAGTGTGTCACATAAGGACCCGTCACCGGACGACTCGCCGGACGGGTCTTACGGGACGGTGATGGCTTGGCTGTGGAGTTTGGCGCTCTTTGGCGGCGTTTTGTGATCGCTCTGAGTCATTAGCTGCCGATGACGAGGATGCTGGCGGCGGCTTCGACGACGTCGTCGGTGATGGTGTCGAGCTGGTTGATCCTGAGCACCCGGCTTATTTGGGGGAAGAGCCGTTCGAGGAGCCGGAAGTTGCCGCGGGTGATCCGTTCAATCGCCGCTATGGCTTGCGCGTCGGTGAAGTCATCGGGGTCGAGGGTTTTTCCGAGCCGTTTCCAGTGACGGTCCAGGACGAACAGGAGCTCCTCGCGTCCGAGGGTGCGGTATTGGTGTGAGAATCCGAGCCGGCTGTAAAGCTGCGGGTAGTGACGGAATCGTTCGTCGATGCCGGGCATGCCGATCAGGATCATCGCGAGATGGGTCCGGTCGTGTTGGTCGCGGAGAAGTTCCAGGGCAGTGGGGGTCAGCCGTTCGGCTTCGTCGACGATGAGCAGCTCGACGAGACGAGTGAGGTCTCCTTGTTTTACCGTCACCACTTCGGGTTTGAGGGACTGGAGGTGCTCTTCGACGCAGATCCCGACTTTGATCTGCCAGTGCGCGAGCTCGGCCATGAGATCCCTGGGCCGGCAGAGGACTTCGGGTGTGTAGAAGACGGTGCGGGATCGGTTCGCGAGGGCATAGTGCTTTGCGTCGTGGTCTCCGCGGGGTCCCCACTCGTTGATGTAGGCCTCGAGCGCGTCCCAGTTCGCGTAGCGGCGGGCGGAGTTGGTTTTCCCGACGCCGGCCGCGCCGTGGCAGATCCCGATGGTCTTCTCTTTCCGCACGGCGTTGGCGAACTCGGTGAAGCGCCGGTGCTCTTTGGTGACGATGAATGCCTGGTTCATCACTCGTCCTCTTCGTAGGTGCGCAGCCGTGGCCGCCGTTTCGTGGTTTCGGGGTTGCGGGGTTCTTCGCGGGTGTAAACGGTGGGGATGCGGTCGTTGATGGCGCGGCGTAGTTGTTTGCGGCGGGCCCGGCGGGCGGTTTCGATATCGCGGAGGCTGAGGCGAAGGTTGGGGTGGGCTTCGTCGATGGCGGTGCAGATGAACGTGTCCCGGTCGTATACGCGGATCTCGGAGATGTCGCGCGGGTCGTACCGGATTGTGATGGTGTGTCCGACGAAGGGGGCCAGGGTCGGGGCGAGGTAGCGCTGGCCTTGGAAATGGATGCCGTCGCGTTGCACGACCCGGCTCTTCGGAACGGTGAGGAGCAGCCCGTCGAGTTCTTCCAGGCTCTGCGGCATGCGGGGAAGCCAGCCATCGCCAACCCACGCGTCGCGCGGCGAGATCCCCAGCTCGCTGTGGACCCTGTCGTTATAGGTGCCAATGAAGTCGCCGACCGCTCCGTCGAGCCCTGCAAGATCGAGGACGGGTGTTGGTGCCCGGCTGCCGGAGCCGAGATGGCCAGGTAGCGCAGCCAGAAGCTCGGTGTTGATGGTGCCGAAGAACCGCTCGATCTTCCCCCGCCCCTGGGGCCGGCCGACGGTTGAGTGGATGATCCTGATATGCAGGGCGATAGCAGTTCTCTCAAGATGGTGGCTGGTGAAGTCGGAGCCGTGGTCCACGTGCAGGATGTCGGGGATCCCGCACATCGCCCAGGTGGGGTCCGTTTTCCGCCAGATTGCCTGCCGGAGGGCAAGGGCGGTGTTAATCGCTGACGGGGTGTCGGTGAAGACCATGTATCCGCAGATGGCGCGGGAGTAGTCATCCATCACGGTGGTCAGCCAAGGCCGGTCGGGTTTCCCATCAGCCCCGACGATGAGGATGTCGAGCTCGGTGTGGTCTGACTGCCATGTCTGGTTCGGATGTTCCGCGCGGCGGCGGAAGACCAGCTCGTGCTTGTCCCGATACGACGCGGGCCCCTCAAGCGCCAGCGTGACCATGGCCGGATCGAGGGCCTGCACGATCTGCCGGACAGTTGCATAGCTCGGCGCCGGCAGCTCGCGCTGTTGCGCATCGGTGGCGGCAAGGCGATGCAACGTGGAGATGCCTGGGCGTGGCCGGGTGAGTGCCAAACGTTCAATGAACGCGACCGTCTCGCTCGACGTTCGGCGGACGCCTTTGTCGCTGCGTGGGTTGGGTTCGAGGGCCGAGATGCCGCCTTGCCGGTAGAGCCGGTTCCAACGTTGCAGCGCCCGGACGGAGATTCCGGTCTCCCGGGCAAGGACAGCGAGCGGGATCTGGTCCTCGACATGAAGCCGAAGAACACGCCACCGCTCCGCCGCGTCCACGAGACACCTACACGGTGGTGCCCTCGCGAGCCGCGAAGGCCTGCTGGTGACGATACAGGGTGGCCCGGCTCCACCCGACGAGTTTCGCCGCGTCCTCCGCGGTGCGGCCCTTCGCCCTCGCCTCGGCGACGAGCTTGAGCTTGTCGGCGACCACGACGGGATCCGACAGGGGTCTGCCGAATCTGGTTCCGCTTTTCCGCGCGGCGGTGATGCCGGCGTTCACGCGTTCGGTGATCAGTTCGCGTTCGTATTCGGCCAACGTGGCGAGCATGTTCAGCATCAACCGGCCCGAGGTCGTCGATGGATCGATGCCGTCCGAGATGCTTTTCACCTGCACGTCCTGCTCCCGGAGGAGCTTGACCGTGTTGAGTACGTCGATCAGGGACCGCCCGAGCCGGTCGACCCGCCACACCACGACGGTGTCACCGGGCTGGGCGTATTCGAGGAGCTTCTTCATTCCGGGGCGCGAGATCGCGGTCCGGCTGCCTGATGTGACATCGGCGAAAATGTCCCGCTCCTGCACGCCCGACTTGACGAGGGCGTCGACCTGCAGCTGCGCGTCCTGGCCCTTGGTGCTGACCCGTGTATATCCGAGATGTCTCACCAGGTCATTCTGCCCCAAAAACCCCTCGATGCGGAGGGATCAAGACGGTTTGCCGCAAGGCATGTTTCCGAGACAGGCCACGCTCCGGAATGTAGCCACTCTTCTCCACAGTTCGAGATGGGCCTGGAGTGTCTTGGAAAACTGTAACTTTATGGGCCAAAGCTAAACCTTGTCGGCAAACAGGAAACTTGTTACATTGGCGACGACATACGATTTCAGTTGGGGGAAATAAAATGGTATGGGTGCTGGCTTTCATTGTAGCGGTCCTTTTATTAGCAATTCTGGGAACCATGCGGGAAGTGGCCATCCTTCGCAGTGAATTGACTTCTTTTCGCGAATTGGTGACGATCCCACCGGAGCCCGAGTGGTTCAGGAAGGGGCGCATGCCACGCGAACTTGCAGACCTCCACGAATTCTATTCCCGCTCCGCACACGACATGCTCGTCGTCATGTTCGTTTCTAGCGGCTGCCCGGGCTGCCGAAAGCTAGTCGATGATCTGCTCCGGAAAGCCGATCTCAGCGGCAATAAGAATCTGCTCTTCGTCACAACGCCGACGGCGCCCTCGGCTTCCGGCAATCCCGCCATGATGCAATCCATCGAACGTGCTGGCTGGACTCTTCACGCCGATGCGGGAAGCGACATTCTTTTCGCCGCTGGCGTCCACGGAACGCCCACTGCAATCGTCATGGACCGTCTAGAAGCAAAGGACTACGAGCCTGCCCCCGATGTGAATTGGGTTGTCCAGCAGCTAGCCCAAAAAGGAGAGTTGGTATGAAAGGCACGGGGGAACGCCCATCCCCGCGGAGCGGGGGAATCGCTCTTGATCGGCGGTCATTCACGCGACTGACCGTCCTCGCGGCAGGAAGCATCGGCTCTCTGGTTGGGTTTGCCCCATCGGCCGCGGCAGCACCGCCCAGCGCCTGCGACTTCGGCACACAACGCCTCTATGGCTGCGACTGTCCAGGAAACTACCAGTACCCCTGCACATGCATCGGCTATTGCACGGACACAATAAGTGAGTGTCAGTTCGGGCCGAGATCAGTGGACTCGTGCACGGTCTACAACACAAGCCCGAATCCCGATATTGGGGCGAAACCCCTCGGCAAGTGCGATCCCGTCCTCCAGACTGGATGGTGCTGCGGCGTTTACTGCTAGTGATATCGAATGACCTAGGAGGTAGAGATGACATGGCATGCAGGTTCTCCCGCGCAAGGCGTAGGGACAGCCAACCACAAAGACTTTTCCCCGCCTAAGCAGGAAAAGCGAGTTGAGAAGCTAACACTTCAGGCAGTGGCCTATGGGGAAAACCCCGCAGATATCGAGCTGCGTTGGTCATACAACGGCGAGTTTTCCCCGGCAACGCGAGAGGCTCTAGTCAAGGCCGTTTTACAAGGCATCCGCGCCGAATTTCGACGAGTATCTGGAGAGTGAACCGTGGACTCGCCGACAGTAGTCCAATTGGCCTCGGTGATTCTCGGTTTTCTCTGGCTCGTAAGTAGCAGCCTAAAAACCCTGTCCTTTGCCCAGTTTCGCGCGGACGTGGAGGCCCTGCTTGGTGGACATTCCGGTCGCTCCATCGGGGTCTTTGTGATCGGCATGGAGATCGCAGCCAGTGCCATGTTGTTTTTCGGCTTCTCGAAAGCGGGCGGCCCCTTTTCGGCGTCACTTGTGATCGCATTTACGGCCTCGTACATCCTCCGGGCAACTAGACTTCGTAACCTGCAGTGCGCCTGCTTCGGTTCACTATCAAAACCATGGTTTCTAGCCAGGTTAGGCCGAACGGCGACGGTTGCAGCTGATTCGGCGGCTGGCGCGTGGGTCTTTGTGCGCAACAGCCTTTTCATTGTTCTCGCTGCAGCCGTATCAGGCTACCCGCCCCTGATTACGGCACTCCTGGTCTCGACGATTGCGACTTTAATGGTGGTCGCTACCTTGACCGAAACCTTGCTCGAATTAAAGGACCGGAAAAAGATCCCCCACCCGGCGCTAAGCGACCTGCTGGCCCGCCGGAGGATAATCTTCGCTACCGATTGGTACTCCGGCGTATGGACATCTTGGATATCGTGTTTCGAGTCCAAGAAGTCGGTTGTTAACTAGACCTCATCGCCTAAAGTCACTTGGCCTGGGACAACGCGGCAGAACGTCTCGGAGCCTTCCACCGGCTCGTAATTTGACAGCGGATGATTGCGGCCTTGATCCAGAAGAGCAGAGTAGCCTCACACCACGTGTTAGGGATGGCTGGCCGAGAATGCTCACCAGAGGTCGGTGATAGGAGACGCCGTACCTGAGACGACGTCGCCCCCTTGTGCGTGCGAGTCCATCCAAGACGATATCCGCTGAAGGTTCCCCTAGCAGGCGCCGAGAGCGCCATTTACCGCTAAGAATTCGCCGCCACTTATCGTTGCGATTCACAGGCTTGGCGCTCTCGGTAACTCCTATTTCGAGCGGTCGTTTCCGGTGGAGGACCCCCTATCGGGACGGTTCAAATTGTCAATTCGGACAGATCCCCAAACGGGACGATGCAGCTCCGTCGACGACGAAAAGCACTCTTTCCCGTTCGCTACCGCGATACCGGAGCACCAAAATTCGACAGTGAACTACGACTGTTAGTGGGTAATGGAAGTCCTTCTTTAACCCAAAAATGGCGGTTACCGCCGTAGCTCCGCGGCCTGTAAAGATCGGTTTTGAGCCGGGCCTTTTCAGCGTAGTCGAGGCCGGAGTCCTCAACGTCTTGAAGTTTTGACATCCAATGCAACGATCCGAGCTGTCAGTAAGCCCCAGGGTGGGCGTGGTCCGTGAGAACCACGCCCACCCTAGGGCTCACCACCTGCTATGAGATTGGATATCGCTGAAGTATCTCCCAGAGGGCCCGGTGTCGGGCCTCGTAATTCTCTGGTGAATTGTAGATAAGTTCTACCTGCAGGCTGTCGACGATGCCAAGGTATGCATCTACTAGCGTTGTGGCATTGCGCGGGTCGAGACTTCTGGGCAGAGCTGCTATGAACAGTGATCTTAGGTCAGCCTCAAAGAGTCGGTACTTGGTGATCACTTCCTCGCGGAGCGCGAGCGGCGGAGCATAGACGGTGCGCAGCAAAAAACGGAAGTCCGCCGACGATGCGTATCTGGGGTGCAGGGCGTTTAGATACTCACCGCCGGGCAAAGGTACACCTGATTCTGCGGCGAAGGCATTGCTTGCAGCGAGACGTTCCTCCCGCAGGGCGATGTCCATGACCTCGTTGAAGAGCGCATCCTTGTTGGCAAAGTGGGCATAGAGGGAAGCCTTTCGCATCCCGGCCTGTTCCGCGATCACCGTGAGCGAGGACGCGTCATAACCGAATTCTGCGAAGTGGTCAACAGCAACGGTGCAAATCTTCTTTGCCGATGGGGACAATGACATTGGGTGCTGATGCTCCGTATTCTTTGGTTCGAAACGATTAGTGGCTGCCGAGATCGGTCACGGCAGGTGCTCGTTTGACGCTCACTGCCACGATAGCAATGGCAACCGCACCGACCACCATCAGGAATGCCAGCCAGGCCAGTGGCCCTGCTTCGACCATTACTCCTGCGATGGGGGTAGCGGCCGAGGAGATGATGAGCTGGAATGCTCCTAGCAGGGCTGCGGTAGAACCCAGGGACGTGTGCTGGGAAGCCATGGCCAGTGCCATAAGTGTCGCTTCCGCGATACCAATGCCGAAAAGGGAAATGAACATGCCAATGACGATACCCGGTAGACCCATTCCCAACAGCGTCAGCACGAAACCGACCGCGGCACCGAGCGCGACGATGATCGTCCCAGCCATTCCTAGTGCACCAGCACCGAATCGTGTCACGGTGCGCCCAGCGACAATGGCACCGAACATAACGGCAAGTCCTGTTCCTCCGAACACGAGCCCGAAGGTGTTGGCGTCAAGGTCAAAATGACCTTGGTAGATAAATGGTGCACCTCCGATGTAGCCAAAGAGGAAAAAGAACACCGCGGACAGCCCTAAGGCGGGAAGCAAGAATCCGGAATCCTTTGCGATTCGCTTGTAAGTGCTAAGCACCATTCCCAGCCGGAGGGAGGATCGGGTCTCCACCGGGAGGGTCTCACGCAGGTTGGCTGTCGAGTTGGCCAGTGCGATGGCAGCCAGACCTGCAAGAACCAGCAGCACTGCACGCCAGCCAAAGTGCTGGTCAACGAACCCGCCAAGGGTCGGTGCAAGCACCGGCGCAAGGCCCTCGATTGTCATCAACAATGCGAAGAGCTGAGCGGCGCGCACTCCCTGAGCGGCATCTCGAACCATGCTCAAGGCCACGACGAGAGTCAGCGCCGCCGCGAGCCCTTGCAAGGTGCGAGCCGCTAGAAGGGTTCCCATGGTTGGGCTGGCTGCCGCCCAGAGAGACGCCAGAAGAAATACCACTAGGGCGCCCAAGAGGGGCCGACGTCGTCCGAATGCATCGGTGAGTGGGCCAAAAATTAGTTGCCCCGCACCCATCGCCAGCAGGTAAACCGTGAGGGTCAACTGGCCTGACGCTGCGGTTCCGTTGAGTTGCTGGACGATGTCGGGCAGGGAGGCCAGGTACATGTCGGTGCCGGCAGGGCCCAGGATGGTTACCAGTGCTAGCGACACCGCGAACCACGCACCCACCTTCCGTTGGCGCTGAATAGTAGTCACTGTAGGGATCTCCTCAAAAGTCGAATGAACTCACTTACTTGCCTACCTACCGATAGGTAGGCAAGCAACTCTATTCCACCACGGAAGTCATTTGTGAGCAATCCAGACGGAGCGTGACTGGTGTCACGCTCCCCACTCGATGGGTATAAGAGAGCTCTGAGGGAGTATGCGGAGGAGCTTCCGAGCACACTTCCGGCCGGCCTGTGAGGAAAACTGTCGTGGGGAATACCCAATGCGGAGGTATCTGCTGTCCCGTTTAGCGTTCCCCTCTGGACACCCCATCAACGTCGGAGCTGACATTGCTTTGCGCGATCCGGCCGGCCGTCGCCGGACCCGCTTGAGGGCACGGGGCCGCCGTCCCGAGGTCTTAGGACACTCCGCGCAATCGACTTTGGAAAACGATGAGCCCCTTATGCTTGCGCCGAGCCGCAGACAGGAATGCAGCTCTCTAGGCCGTAGCTCAAGGTCATGAAGCATTTGTAGACTAGCCCCACAGGCGGTATCAAGTGGGAAGAAGGGCTGGGAGTAACCATGGAACGAAAAACCACTAACCCAAGGCTAAGGGTTCTAGTCGGTACCTTGGTGGGATCCGCTGCCCTTGCTCTGTTCAGCACTTGGATACCAGCAATCATTGTCGGGATCGTCATTGCCCTTGTCGCTGTCGCTTTATCGGTTCAGATTGCGGTTGTTGCAAGAACCGTGTCACGGGACTCTGGTGCGGTCCACGCTGGCCCGACTATCCTGGGCACTGCTTGGGTTTCAGCCACGGCTTGTGTGCTCCAGATCGCGTGGTCTTCGTACCAGCTCTTGGCCAACGGTATAGTTCTGGCTGCCGTTTCTGTCTTTGCTGGATTGATCCTTGCGACGGTTCCCCTGAGCGCGCTGAAGAGTATGCCCAGAAGAGACCGTCATCCGGTCGGAACAAACTGATCCTTGCTGCTCGCCCGCTGGGAATTCGTGTATTGGACGACAAGCAGCTGAATCGAAATTGTTGGACGTGTGGCGCCCGCGAGCACCATCCCGCAGTGGGTTCCACTTGCGGGCATTGATATGTTCAAACCAAAGTCGATCTGCCCTAGACACACCCCCTCGGGTGGATTTCCGCACGGATCATCCTCAGACCCGATGGGTAAGGCAACTCTCTTCCCCGTCGAGGGTGTAGAGAAGGATCGAGGTAGCGCCACTGAATCGGCGCTTAAACGGATATGCCAAAATGAGAGCCCTATGAAAGAGCCCTCTGCAAATATCCACCCACTGGACCAAGATCGCGACCAGATCAGCGCAGCCTTCGTCCAGGATTTGGCCGCTGAAGTCGCAACCCGCTACGGCGGCACACTCACGCGGATGCAGCGAGCAAACGGATCCTCAAACGCGACATGGGTCGGTGACGGCATCGCCGTACGAATCGCGCATACACCCGTCGACATGGCTCGAGAGGTTGCGCTCGTGCGGGCTCTGCCGCGAGAGGTCGGACACCCAGAGATCCTCGGCGAGGGCACTATCGCAGGCCACGGCTGGATCGTGAGTGCAGAGATCCCCGGTCAGAATCTCCAAGAGGCATGGCCTACACTGACGCCTGCTGAGCAGGAATCAGCAGTGCGTCAGCTGTGGGCCCGCGCCCACAGCGTGCACGACTCGAGCCCGTACCTCAGGACGCTTGTCGCGTCGCACGGTGGTTTCGTGCCAGCAACGATTGACGCTGCCACCGCGTCGGCTAAACACGCCGAAGTCGCGCTGGGACTGTCCAGCGCCCAGCAGGCGCAGCTCCACGAAGTCATCGAGGACTACTTCCGGGCTGCACCCTTAGTAGAGCAAACCGTCAACCATGGCGACCTCGCGCTGATGAATGCCTTATGGGACGGTGAAGTCGTCGCCCTGCTGGACTTTGAGTTCGCCGTGCTCGCTCCGATCGAGATCGACCTGTGCCGGCTGGTCTACGAGGCCCGCATATCCGAGGAGGGCCATTGCGTTGATTCGGCGGCAGGCAACGCGGCGGTTGAGATTGCCGCTCGTCATATGGATCTGATTCATGGTCGTACGCTTATCCGTGGCGCAGCGATTCTCGACCAGCTCCGTGACCTTGAGATCTGGCTGGCCCTTGGCAGCGACGAGGAACGACTCCAGAACTGGCGACCGGACCGCCTGCTCACCGCCCTGCTTGAAGACGAGGGCGGCTATCTCGCCCCCCTGCTCAGGTAGCCCGAGCTCCCACGATGCGGTGAACAGCATCGATTCGATGAGCGCAGAACGGCCTTAACCACCCCACGAAGGCTGCGGGCGGAGGTGTGACCGTTACCACGACCCTCATTCTCCGCAACAGAGACCGCTTCGCTGATCCTTGACCTCAATGCCACCGTGAGGAGAAGTATCGGTCACAGAACACGACCAAAGAGCGCCAAGCTCCACACATATGCACGGGACACCTCGGCCGATGTCCGGTGGAGGTTCGGCTATTGAGGCGCAGGAGGCGAGGATTCGAAGAGTCGAATTCACTCCTTGTTGTTGCGGCGTTCCTTGGACGCCTGAAGGAAGCGTTCTTGGTAGGCAGAATAGGCCTCTGCATGGCGAGCGTGTTCCTCAGGTGTGGTCGAAGGAGGGAGCTCAACCGGGGGCATGTAGCGGTCAATAGCCTCGATTTTGAGCGGATACCCGAACTTGTCTTTCATCGCCATTCAACAACGATAGGCCTTATTCAACACGGGAACAGTTGCCTCCCATGGGGTTCCGCTTGTGGCGTCACTCCACTCAACCTACGGTTATGGAATGCTTGTTGTTGGGTCCATAGTCATTCGTGTGAGCGACCTGCAAAAACAGATTCAATTTTGGTCTGATGCTCTCAATTACGCTGTGCGTGAGCCGATTGATGATGACTTCGCACTGTTATTCGCCACCGATGGAACTGGTCCGAATGTCTCCCTCGACGCGCACCGCTCTGAGCGGATATTGCCACCGCGCATGCATCTGGACTTGTACGCAGAGGACCAAGCGGCTGAAGTTCACCGACTGACGACTCTCGGTGCCACCAAGGTGGATTGGGGTCGATGCCCCGACGATGCAGATTACGTCATCATGCAAGACCCCGAGGGAAACCGGTTCTGCGTCATTGAGGCGGCCGAGTGGTCGGGCTGGAGAAGTTGGCGGACAACAGCCGCTAGCTGAGAGCCGCGGTCATCCCACTCCGGGACGCCCGTTTGGGTTCCACTTGCGGAAAATCCGGATACGCCGTTGACCGTAAACAGACAGGCTAATGGACCCCGTTCAGGGCATCGCGGATTGCGGCAGCAACCCGCTCAGGCATCCCGGCCAGGTCGAGCGGAGCCCGACCTGCCACTTGGTGCGGGACGAAGTGCTGCCACCCGAGGTCAAAACAGAGCAACGCCCGCAAGTCGGCCCGCCGATCCACCCGTACGCCCGCAGCACGCTCGTACATCGTCAAATAGGCACCAGCCGTCTCGGCGTCAAACAATACGGCCAGATTGAGCCTGCAGTGGCCGACGTCGCTGCCCCGGTTGCCGGTCGCCGCGTCGGGCCAGTCCACAACGCCGGTGAGTCGCCTGTCATCCCACAACACATTGAAGTGCTGGTAGTCGCCGTGCGCAAAGACCGTTTCGCCGCCCAGCGGTCCCGACGCAGCCTCGCGGGCCGCATCGCGCAGACCACGGTCAGACAACCAGTCCAGTGGGGCGGTGGCGCCCGCCGTAGCGGTCCGGCACGGGCACAGGCTCGCCGTCACCGTTCCCGGCGTCCGCGGAGGTTCGTGGCCGGTCGGGTACGGCGTGGATCGCCGCCTGAGTGGTCGCGAGTTGGCCCAGCCAGGAACGCATGTCTGCCGGAGCCAGGTCCGGCTGCCCGGTCAAGGCGGACGTGAGTGTGCAGGGCACCCCGGTCTCGACGCCGTCCGCGTCCATTGCGAGGAGTTGAGGTGCAGGCACCCCGTGACCACGTATCGCCGTCAGCGCGGACGCTTCGCGTGTTACCTGGGCCTCAGCCTCGTCATCGAACTGCCAGCGGCGCAGCACCACATCCCGGGCTCCACTCGGAGCCTCGACAGTGATTCGGTCCATGTCTGCGGTGACTCCGCCCTGCAGGCGCGCGACGGCGGTTACCCGGGCATGCGCATGCACATGGCGCCGAACCCACTCCAAGACCTCTCGCGCCGGAGGCTCGTACTGGCGGGGCATCACGTCAGTCTGGCATGGCGTGCTGGCTTTGTCTCCCGACGCTTCATCCCACGAGAAGTACTAGGCCGAGTCAACAGGAGCTAACGATTCATCAGCTTGGCCGGCATTCCGAGCGATCGTCTTCGGAAAACGACAGCCGGGCTCAGTGGAACGCTAATGGATGGCA
Organism: Arthrobacter sp. 179; assembly: GCF_052379645.1. Lineage (NCBI taxonomy): Bacteria > Bacillati > Actinomycetota > Actinomycetes > Micrococcales > Micrococcaceae > Arthrobacter > Arthrobacter sp. 179. Next base: position 86,849 of record NZ_JBQSYU010000003.1, read on the forward strand.
GGTTAGATGAGTTGCCCACAACTAAATTGTGCACTATTCTTAATTTATGCAGATCAACCCGCTGGCTCTCGACGAGCAATTATGCTTCCCGCTCTATTCCAGTGAGAAGACCGTCGTGGCTGCCTACCGCCCGTTGTTGGCGCCGTTGGGCCTGACCTATCCGCAATATCTGGTCATGCTCGCCCTGTGGGAGCAGGACGGTCAACCGGTTTCCACGCTTGGACGGCGGCTCGGTCTCGACTCAGGGACCCTGTCACCGCTGCTGAAGCGGCTGGAAGCCTCCGGCCGCATCCAACGGCATCGCGGCACTGCCGATGAGCGCGTGGTCACGGTCCAGTTGACTTCCGAGGGCGCGGCCCTGCGCGAGGACGCCGTTGGGATTCCAGCACGTCTGTTCGCCCAGCTGGGCCTAGAGGCAGCGGAAGCAGTCGAGCTGCGCCGGCTACTGGCCAAGATCTGTTCCACCGGGCAGGCAACGCCTGCCCGCACCGACAACCCCAAGGATCCATCATGAAGACTCTCTACACCGCTGAAGCACTCGCCACCGGTGGCGGCCGCGACGGGCATGTCACCTCCACCGACAACCGGGTCGACCTCGATCTGGCCATCCCGCAATCCATGGGCGGTTCAGGTGCCGGTGCCAACCCCGAACAACTCTTCGCCGCCGGCTACGCCGCGTGCTTCCACAGTGCACTGCAGATGGTGGCCCGCGAACGCCAGATCGACGTCGATGGGTCCAGCGTCGGCGCCCAGGTCCACCTCGGTGGGCTCGAGTCCGGAGGGTTCGGCCTGGCAGTGACCCTGGAAGTCACCCTGCCCGCTGTGGACGCGACCGTGGCCAGCGAGCTGGCCGAGGCGGCCCACCAGGTGTGCCCCTATTCCAATGCCACCCGAGGCAACATCGAGGTCGACCTCCGCGTCTCCGACGACTGAACACTGGCACACTGTCCCCATGGAGGAGATGGAGCCGGATACCAGCTACACCACGATCGAAGGGGTGCCCTATGTGCGCCTCTTCGTCGAAAATGGGGAGAGCCCGGTCTGGACGTGGGAGCCCGTGGCCTATGACGAACTGGCGCTGCCGGCCGAACTCGAAGCCAGGATGCGTGCCTGGGAAACCGAGTTCACCGACCACGACATCGACACCGCGTCCACCGGGGTCCTGTCCCGACGCCACCGGGCCGAGGGGATCCTGCTGGCCACACAACTGGCCGCCGAACTCGGCTCGCCGTTGGCCGTACACTATGCCCCGGCCTCGCCCGAGGAGGCCGGGGGCTCCGACAGCCTGGGGACCTACCGACCCTCGCTGGCGGACCCCGAGATCTTCCATGTGGACACCTTCCCGGTGCGCCCGGGGGTCACCCGGCGGCTCATCTGGATGCTCCGGCACCCCTTCGAATTCCCCGGTGATGCGGCCGACGCCTCAGGGCTCGACGCCGACTGGAGCGACCTGGACGACGAAGGGGAAGAGGACGACGGCGAGTCCTCCTGACCCGGCCGCCGGGATGTCCACCCCTGCCGCCGAGTGCGCGATACTGGAGGCATGGAGTTTCGCGAACCGCCACATATCAACCCCGCCCCGGATGCCCCCCGGCGCATCGTCCTGCTCGGTTCGACCGGGTCGATCGGCACCCAGGCCATCGACGTCGCCGATGCAGCCCCCGACCGGTTCCGCATCGTCGCGCTCGCCGGCGGCTCCAACCTCGAACTCCTGGCCCGGCAGGCGGTGCACACCCGGGCCGAGGTCGTCGCGCTCGCCGAGGGGGACATCGATGAGCTCAAGGCGCGCATCCACGCCCATGCCGAGCTTGCCGGGCACAGCTCCTACCGCCCCGAACTGCTCACCGGCCCCACGGCGACGGCACGCATCGCCGGCTACCCGGATGCCGACGTCGTCCTCAACGGCGTCACCGGCTCGATCGGGTTGGCCCCGACGCTGGCGGCCCTGAAGGCGGGACACCTACTGGCGTTGGCGAATAAGGAATCGCTGATCACCGGTGGCGCCCTGGTGAAGCAGGCCGCCGCGCCGGGCCAGCTGGTTCCCGTGGACTCGGAACATTCGGCGCTGGCCCAGGCCCTGCGTGCCGGCACCGCCGAGGAGGTTTCCCGGCTGATCGTCACCGCCTCGGGCGGCCCGTTCCGCGGCATGAGCCGGGAAGCGCTGATGGACGTCACCCCCGCCCAGGCGCTCGCCCACCCCACCTGGGACATGGGCAAAGTCGTGTCCACCAACTCGGCGACCATGGTCAACAAGGCGTTGGAGGTCATCGAAGCCCATCTGCTCTTCGACGTCCCGCTACAGAGGATCGACGCCGTGGTCCACCCGCAGTCGATCGTGCACTCCATGGTCGCGTTCATCGACGGCTCCACCCTCGCCCAGGCCTCTCCGCCGGATATGCGCCTGCCGATCGCCCTGGGCATGGGCTGGCCGGCCCGGGTCCCCGGCGCGGCGGCGGCCTGTGACTTCACCACCGCGTCGACCTGGACCTTCGAACCGCTGGACGAGGAAGCCTTCCCGGCGATCCGCCTGGCCAAGCAGGCAGCCAATGCCTCGGCCACCCATATGGCCGTCTACAACGCGGCGAACGAGGAAGCCGTCGCGGCCTTCCACGCAGGACGCATCCGGTTCCCCGAGATCGTGGACGCCGTCGCCGATGTGGTGGGCAAATACGACGCCGGGGCCATCGTCGGCGATGAACTCAGTGTCCAGTCGGTACTGGTGGCCGAAGCGTGGGCACGAAAGAGCGCCCAGGATCGTTGGGGACAATTGTGACAGTCATCCTCTTCATTGCCGGCGTCCTGATCGTTGCGATCGGTGTCGCCGTGTCCATTGCCTTGCACGAAATCGGCCACTTGGTCCCGGCCAAGCTCTTCGGCGTGCGCGTCCCGCAATACATGATCGGCTTCGGCAAGACGATCTTCTCTCGCCGGCGCGGAGAAACCGAATACGGGGTCAAAGCGATCCCTCTGGGCGGCTACATCTCGATGATCGGGATGTTCCCTCCCGCCGAGGCGACAGCGGTGGAGGGCAAGGTCAAGGCCGCCAGCACGGGAATGTTTACCCAGCTGGCCAATGAGACCCGTCAAGCGGCCGCGGAGCAGCTGCGCCCCGGGGACGAGCACCGGATGTTCTATAAGCTCCCGGTATATAAACGCGTCATCATCATGCTCGGCGGCCCGTTCATGAACCTGGTCATCGCCTTCGTGCTGTTCGCCGTGCTGATCAGTGGTTTCGGGTCCATCCAGTCCACGACCAACATCTCCGAGGTCTACCAGTGCGTGGTCAGCCAGGCCGACCAGAAGGCCCGCGGCGGCGACGACGCGGCAACGAACTGCCAGGCCGGCGACCCGGCGGCACCGGCCTATGAAGCAGGGCTGCGTCCGGGAGACCGGATCACCTCCTTCGACGGACACCAGCTCAAGGAATGGCAGTGGGACGACCTCTCCGAGCTCATCCGGGCCGACGCCGGGAATACCGTTCCGATCACCTATCTGCGGGACGGCTCCGAACACCACACAAGCATCACCCCGAAGCTATCCCAGCAACCTGCCCTGGATATCAACGGCCGGGTCAAAACCGACGCCCACGGCAACACCGAACTGGTCAACGTCGGCTTCGTGGGCATGGGCTCGGAGAACGTGCAGATGACCCTGCCGCTCACCGAGGTGCCGTCGGCCGTGGGTCAGAACGTCCGGGCCGTGGCCGGCATCGTGGTGGATCTGCCGGCACGACTGGTGGCAGTGGGGCAGGCGGCCTTCTCTTCGGCGCCACGGGACCCGAACGGGCCGATGTCGGTCGTCGGGGTCGGCCGGATCGCCGGCGAGGTCAGCGCCATGGACGAAATCCCGATCAAGGACCGCATCGCCACGCTCTTCGGTCTGGTCGCCAGCCTGAACGTCGCCCTCTTCGTCTTCAACCTCATTCCATTGCTTCCCCTGGACGGCGGCCATGTCGTCGGCGCCCTCTGGGAAGGCCTGCGCCGTTTCGTCGCCCGCGTCTTCAAACGTCGGGACCCGGGGCCGGTGGACATCGCCAAACTCATGCCCCTGACCTACGTGGTGGGCGTCCTGTTGCTGGGTATGGGTGCGCTGCTGATCTATGCGGATATCGTCAAACCGGTGAATATTTTTGGGTGATCGACGCACCACCGGCACCACGCTGCGCGGGAGCGCCCTCGTCGCGGCCACCCTGGCCCTGGGGCTCGTCGTGGCCGGATGCACCGCGAACGCCCCGGGGAACTACGCCGGAAACACGGCGGCGTCGTCAGGGGCGAACCCCGACCGCGTCGTGTTGGCCGAGCCGGAGCCCGGCATCAGCCACCTGGGTGGGGACACCGGGGATATGGCACTGGAAGCCAGCGAGGCGTTCTTCGCGAAGGCACCCGCCGTCGTCGTCCTCGGAAACGACGACGCCGACTCCTCCACGCGGGCCGCGGGGCGGGCCGGCGAACTCGGCATCCCGGTGCTCATGGCCCCCGAGGGGGCTTCGGAGCAGAAGGACTTCGACGAGGAATTGAAGCGTTTGGGGGCGGGCACCCTCATCGCCTACGGGCCCCTGTCCGAGGCGGTGGCGGGGGACCGGGACGTCGTGGACGGGGAGGACCCGGACGCGGAACCGCCCTCCATCGATGCAGCAGAAAAGGCGACCGACCCCGGGTTCGCGGTCGTTGTCCGGGCGGGGAAGAAGGCAGACCCGGCGGCGGGACCGGCCTTGGCCACCGCCGAAGCCGCGGGGGCGGACCGGGCGAGGATGAAATCACCCGATCCGCGGGCCGACACGAACCGGGAATTCTTCGGTGACCATGCGGGCGCGCAGCTTCTCACGTTCGGAAAGGGGTTCGCCAAACCGGCAGAGTTCTCTGCCCTGGCAGCCACTGCAGCCAGTGGACAGGAACTTCCCGGCGGCGGGCAGCTCGTGTTCCCGGACCGGCGCCTGATCGGGCTCTACGGCTCACCCGGCACCTCCTCCCTGGGCGCCCTGGGGGAGCAGGACCTCGACGGAACGATCAAACGGGCCCGGAAACTGGCCGCCGAATACCAGCCCCATAGCAAGGAAAAGGTCCAGCCCGCCTTCGAGATCATCGCCACGGTCGCCTCCGCAGCCCCCGGTGCGGACGGGAAGTACTCCCGCTACACCCCAGTGGACACCCTGGAACCCTGGGTCAAGGCGGCACAAGAGGCCGGGATCTATGTGGTGCTGGACCTGCAACCCGGACGCAACGACTTCCTGACCCAGGCCAAGCACTACGAGAAGCTGCTGGCCTACCCGAACGTGGGCATCGCCTACGACCCGGAATGGAGGCTGAAGCCCGGGCAACGGCATATGGAACAAATCGGTTCCGTCGACGCCGCGGAACTGAACCGGACCAACGACTGGCTGGCCGCACTGACCCGGAAGAAGGAACTGCCGCAGAAGGTCGTCATTCTCCATCAGTTCCGGCGGAGCATGATCACGGACCGTTCCACGCTGGACACCACCCACCCCGAGTTGGCGATGGTCCTGCATGCCGACGGCCACGGCACCCCGGGGATGAAACTGGCGACCTGGAAGAACCTGCGTCGGGACCTGCCCGACGGCATCAGGATGGCGTGGAAGAACTTCATCGACGAGGACTCCCCGACCTTCACCCCCGAGCAGACCTTCGACCTCGAGCCGAAACCGTGGTTCGTCTCCTACCAGTAGCCGGTCCACCGGCCTGTCGCGGGGAACGTACACTGGTGCCCATGACGATTTTTGCCGTGGAATACGTATACGCAGCTGATTCCGAAGCCGCCCGGGACGAACACCGCCCCGCGCACCGTGCCTTCCTGGGGACCCTGACCGACGGGTTCTCCCTCGTGGCTTCCGGCCCCTACGTGGATGGCTCGGGGGCCCTGTTGCTGATCAAGGCACCCTCCGAGGAGGCCCTCGCCGCGAAGCTCGGCGAAGACCCGTTCAACGCCAACTCCCTGGTCGCGGCACTGCGCCTGACCGAATGGAGCCCCGTGACCGGTGAGCTCTCTCACCACGTCTGATCCACTATCGGGCCCCATTTTCCCCTCGGAAGGGGGATAATGGGGCCTGGATGAACACCCCTGAAAACCCGGAGGATAATTTGACCTCGGTCAGCCTTGGAATGCCAGCCGCCCCACCACCGGTTCTGGCCCCGCGACGGAAAACCCGACAGATCAAGGTCGGGGCCGTCGGTGTTGGTTCGGAATCCCCGATCAGCGTGCAGTCGATGACCACCACGCCGACCACCGACATCAACGCCACGTTGCAGCAGATCGCCGAACTCACGGCCTCGGGCTGCGATATCGTCCGGGTGGCCTGCCCGTCGCCCGATGATGCCGAGGCCCTGCCGATCATCGCCAGGAAGTCACAGATTCCCGTCATCGCGGACATCCACTTCCAGCCGAAGTACGTCTACGCGGCGATCGAAGCCGGATGCGCGGCAGTGCGCGTGAACCCGGGGAACATCCGCAAGTTCGACGACCAGGTCAAGGAGATCGCCCAGGCGGCCAAGGACCACGGCACCTCGATCCGCATCGGCGTCAACGCCGGCTCCCTGCACCCGAGCCTGATGAAGAAGTACGGCAAGGCCACCCCCGAGGCGCTCGTCGAATCAGCGGTCTGGGAGGCGTCCCTGTTCGAGGAACACGACTTCCACGACTTCAAGATCTCCGTCAAGCACAACGACCCGGTCGTCATGGTCCGCGCCTACGAGCTGCTGGCCGAACAGGGCGACTGGCCCCTGCACCTGGGCGTGACCGAAGCCGGTCCGGCCTTCCAGGGCACCATCAAGTCCGCGACGGCCTTCGGCGCACTGCTCTCCCAGGGCATCGGCGACACCATCCGGGTCTCCCTCTCCGCCCCGCCGGTCGAGGAGATCAAGGTCGGGGACCAGATCCTGCAGTCGCTGAACCTGCGTCCCCGCAAGCTCGAAATCGTTTCCTGCCCCTCCTGCGGCCGGGCCCAGGTCGATGTGTACAAGCTGGCCGACGAGGTCACGGCCGGGCTCGAGGGCATGGAGTTCCCGCTGCGCGTGGCCGTCATGGGGTGCGTCGTCAACGGACCCGGCGAAGCCCGCGAAGCCGATCTCGGCGTCGCCTCCGGCAACGGCAAGGGACAGATCTTCGTCAAGGGGGAAGTCATCAAGACCGTCCCCGAGGACCAGATCGTGGAGACCCTCATCGAAGAAGCCGGACGCATCGTAGAGGAAATGGAAGCCGCGGGGGATGCCACCGGTGGCGTCCCGAGTGTTTCGGTTTCCTGATCCAAAGCAACACCATGCGGTGTCATCTGGTTCCGCCACGGGCCGGAGTCTGCAAGACTTTGGCATAAGCCGCCACCGCAGGCGCCGGGAAGGGGAAGGAATGTCCAGGATCCTCTCCCGTGCACTCCCATGGTTCCCTCCGGCGAAGCTGCGCTACAGCGGTGGCGAACCCTTCGGGGACACCGTCCGCGTCCTGGCCGACGAGGATACCGCCGCCCTGCGGGGCCTCGTCGCCCGGGACCCGGTGTCCAACATCTTCATGGACGCCCAACTGGCGGCCACCGGTTCCGCGGCACCGACCCCGACGGGGTCCCTGGTGCTGGGACGCTACGACGCCGGTGAACTGAGCGCGGCACTCTGGGTCGGCGCGAACCTGGTCCCCATCCAGGCCGGGCCCGACGACGCACTGGCCTTCGCCACCGCGGTCCTGGGCATGGAACGCCAGGTCTCCTCCATGTTCGGTCCGGCCTCTGCCGTGCTGCCGCTCTGGGACTCGCTGCGGCCCGAATCCCCGCAACGCGCCTTCGATGTCCGGCCCTCCCAACCCTTGATGGTCTTGGACCGGCAGCCGCGGATCCTTCCATCCACCGCCGTCCGGAGATCGACGATGGCCGATTTCGACGCCGTCCTGCCGGCCTGTGCCGCCATGTTCGAAGAGGAACTGGGGTACTCGCCCTTGGGTGCCGGCGCCCCCTTCTACCGTTCCAGGGTTCGTTCGCTGATCCGCCAGGGTCATTCCTTCGTGGACCGCCCGGCGGATGGCGGCATCCGCTTCAAGGCCGAACTCGGGACCGTTTCCCCGCACGCCACCCAGATCCAGGGGGTCTGGGTCTCCCCGGAACACCGCGGAGAAGGCATCTCCGGGCCGGCCATGGCCGCGGTGGCGGGATCGGCACTGGCCCTGTCTCCGGTCACGAGCCTGTACGTGAACGACTACAACCTCCCGGCCCTGGCCACCTACCGCCGCGCCGGATTCGAACAGGTCGGGGAATTCGCCACGGTCCTGTTCTGAATCCGCAGTGCTGCGGTCCTGCCTCGCGGGCTCCACGTTCGCTAGGGTGGGGGAGAACATCCGGCACCCACGGGGCCGGTTCCGGCCTGCGAAACGGGGGACCCATGGACGGGGCATCGTCTGCAGCCAGAGGTGGCAGGACCGCCGCAGTGCTTCTGGCCCTGCCATTGGTCCTGAGCGCCTGCACCGGCGGCGATCCGGGGGGACCGTCCGAGGCCGGCGGCAGCGGGTCAGCGGACCCGGCGCCGTCGTCGTCCTCCGCTGCCGCGTCCCCGAGCAGCAGCGAAGCTCCCGCGAGCAGCAGTGCCCTGCCCCCGCTGACGGGCCCGCTGCCGTCCTTCACCGCCGATGAATTGGCCGAGGCGGCCCATGAACTGGCCGAAAACCATCCCGGGGCCCGGGTCCGGACGGCCAAGGAGATCGCCGGACAGACCGAAACCGGGCAGGCCCTGCTCGACGACATGGACATCACCCCCGCCCAATGTGCGCCGTTCATGGACAACCAGGAAGCCACGTTGCCCGCCGGGGCGGTCATCACCTCGGTGACCATCCCCGGGGATACGGTCAACCGGGAAAGCTACGTATCGCTGGCCTCCTACCCCGATCCCGAAGCCGCCGCCGCCGCCGTCTCCCGCACCACGGATCTGGTCAGCCGCTGCGGGACCTTCGACCTGCATCTGGGCGACACCGACGCGACCGCCACGGTGGACCGGGAGAAGACGACGACGGATGCCGAAGCCACCGTGGGCTACCGTATGGATGTCGCCGCCGGGGAACAGGGGGTGGCCAGCTACACCGTTTCCGGCAGCGATGGAGCCGTGGTGGTCTCGGCCACCACGCGCGACGAGCAGGAGGAAGACATCGTTCCCGAGGATGTGGCCGAGCAGCTCGATGAGGCGCTGGAAGCATTGCGAACGCAATGACGCGGCCCGCGGGCCCTACGCTGTTCGGCCCTTCGTCGGGCAGCGGGTAAATTGGAAGCGTCCCGACCCGGACATCAACCCACACGACCAGCGGCCCAGCCCGCGGAAACGGACAGCAAGCGTGGTCCTGCGACTTTCCACCATGTTCCTGCGCACCCTGCGCGAAGACCCGGTTGACGCCGAGGTCGCCAGCCATAAGCTGCTGGTGCGGGCCGGCTACATCCGCCGCGCCGCCCCCGGCATCTACAGCTGGCTCCCGTTGGGCCTGCGCGTCCTGGCGAAGGTCGAGGCGATCGTCCGTGAGGAAATGAACGCCATCGGCGGCCAGGAAGTCCACTTCCCGGCCCTGCTGCCGCGCGAACCCTACGAGGCCACCGGCCGCTGGACCGAATACGGCGACGCCCTCTTCCGGCTCCAGGACCGCAAGGGCGCCGACTACCTGCTGGCACCGACCCACGAGGAGATGTTCACGCTCCTGGTGAAGGACCTCTACAACTCCTATAAGGACCTGCCGGTCTACCTCTACCAGATCCAGAACAAGTACCGGGACGAGGCCCGCCCCCGCGCCGGCCTGCTCCGCGGCCGCGAATTCATCATGAAGGACTCCTACTCCTTCGACATCGACGACGTCGGTCTGGACACCGCCTACGCCAAGCACCGCGAGGCCTACCTGAAGATCTTCTCCCGCCTGGGCCTGGAGATCCTGCCGGTCAAGGCCACCGCCGGGGCCATGGGTGGTTCCAAATCCGAGGAGTTCCTGCACCCGACCCCGGTCGGGGAAGACACGTTCGTGCGTTCGGCCGGCGGCTATGCGGCCAACGTGGAGGCCGTGACCACCGTCGTGCCCGAAGACATCGACTACTCCACGCTGCCGGCGTGCCAGATCAAGGACACCCCCGACACCCCGACCATCGACACGCTGGTGGCCGTCGCCAACGAGGTGGCCCCCCGGGACGCCGGCGAGTGGACCGCAGCGGATACGCTCAAGAACGTCGTCATCGCCGCGAAAATGCCCACCGGGGAGCGCCGGCTGGTCGTCATCGGCCTGCCGGGGGACCGGGCGGTGGACCTCAAGCGCGTCGAGGCCAATATCGCCGGCCACCTGGAGATCGGCGGCGAAGTGGAGATCGAGGCAGCCACCGAGGACGACCTGAAGAAGAACCCGTCGCTGGTCAAGGGCTACATAGGTCCCGGCAACGGACTCGATCATGCGGTGCTGGGCACCGAGGCGGCCAGCGGGGTCCTCTACCTGGTGGACCCGCGCGTCGTTTCCGGTACCTCCTGGATCACCGGTGCCAACGAACCCGGACGCCACGTCTTCGGCCTGGTCGCCGGTCGCGACTTCGGTTGGGACGGCACCATCGAATGCGTGGAGGTCCGCGAGGGCGACCCCGCCCCCGATGGCTCCGGGCCGCTGCGCACCGCACGAGGCATCGAAATGGGTCATATCTTCCAGCTGGGCCGCAAATACGCCGAATCACTGGAACTGAAGGTCCTGGACCAGAACGGCAAGCTCGTCACGGTCACGATGGGCTCCTACGGGGTCGGGGTCACGCGAGCCGTGGCCGCGTTGGCCGAAACCAACCACGACGACCGTGGGCTGATGTGGCCGCGCAACGTCGCCCCCGCCGACGTACACCTCATGGTGACCGGCAAGGGCGCCGAGCTCTTTGCCGAAGCCGAACGCATCGCCGCAGCGCTCGACGCCCAGGGCATCGACGTCATCTTCGACGACCGCCCGAAGGTCTCCGCCGGGGTGAAGTTCGGTGATGCCGAACTGGTCGGGGTCCCCACCATCGCCGTCGTGGGCCGTGGCCTGGCTGAAGGTCTGGTGGAAGTCAAGGACCGGGCCTCCGGGACCGCCGAGAACATCCCGGTGGCCGATGTGGTGGGCCACCTCGTCGACGCCGTTCGCGGCTAGGCGGTCACCCGGTGGACTGGGCGTCCCTGCTGGAGGGCTCCGGGCTGGTGGACCTCCAGCTGGGCACCGTGTTGCTGGTGCTCGTCGCGGGTCTGGCTGCCGGCTGGATCGATGCCGTCGTCGGTGGCGGGGGACTGCTCCAGTTGCCGGCCTTGTTGCTGGTCCCCGGCATCACGCCCGTCCAGGCGCTGGCCACCAATAAGCTCGGCTCGGTGTTCGGCACGACGACCAGTGCCATCACCTACTACCGCCGGGCCAACCCCGACCTGAAGACCGCATTGCCGATGGCCGGCATCGCCCTGATCGGCAGCTTCGGCGGCGCGATCGTGGCCACCCTGTTGCCCGCGGCGGTCTTCAAGCCGATCATCGTCGCCGCGTTGGTCGCCGTGGCGATCTTCACCGCCGTCAGACCCACGGTCGGGGAGCTGACGACCCTGCGCCATACCGGTCGCCGGCACTATGCGGTGGCGGCGGTCATCGGCCTGGTCATCGGGTTCTACGACGGGCTCATCGGCCCCGGGACCGGATCATTCCTGATCATCGCGATGGTCGTCTTCCTCGGATACAACTTCCTGGCCTCCAGCGCCAAGGCCAAGATCGTGAACATGGCCACCAACCTGGGGGCGCTGGCCTTCTTCCTGCCCACCGGGCACCTGCTCTGGGGGCTGGGGCTCGTGTTGGGGCTGGCCAACATGGTGGGCGGCTATCTGGGGGCGCGGATGGCCGTGAGCAAGGGCAGCAGGTTCATCCGCATCGTCTTCCTCGTGGTCGTGACGGTGCTGATCCTGAGGTTGGGCTACGACGTCGTCCAGGAGAACATCCTGCACCGCCAGTAGTTCGGCAGGGGGTTTCTTGGGTGATCCACGGGCCCCTCACAGGGTTGGTTTCCCGGGCTTTCCGTGGGATGCCTTCGATAGAATCGAAGACATGTTCGAATCACCAAGGACCCCGAACACCCCGACGGCAGGACCTGCCCCCGGGGTGCTGACCTCGCTGTTGGACCTGTTGCCCACCATGGACACCGCCGGCCTGGACGAGGCCGACCTCATCGACGTCCTGGCCACCGCCGAAGCAGCGAAGAACGCCCTGTCCGGCCTCCAGGCCCGGGCAGCGGTGGCCCTGGACGCGGCCGTGCGCACCCGCCACCTGGCCGAAGGCCTCCCGGCGGAGAAGGCCGGGGCCGGGGTCCACACCCAGGTCGCGTTGGCCCGGTCCGAATCCCCGCATGCCGGGCACCGGCTGGTGGGGATGGCCCAGGCCGTGGTGAACGAGATGCCCCATGCCCACCACGCCCTGGCCACCGGCCGACTCAGTGAATGGCGGGCCACCCTGCTGGTGCAGGAAACCGCCTGCCTGGACGCGGAGCAACGCCGCCAGGTCGATGAACAACTGTTGGCCGACCCTTCAGTGCTCGAAGGCGTCGGGACCCGGGCCTTGGTGGCCCGGGCCAGGAAATTAGCCTACGCGGCCTCACCGTCGGCGGTGGTGGACCGGGCCCGCCGGGCGGTGAAGGACCGCAGGGTCTCCCTGCGACCTGCCCCTGACACCATGTCGATCTTGTCCGGGTTGTTGCCGGTGGCCCAGGGCGTTTCGGTGCTCAAGGCCCTCACGATGGAAGCTGACCGGTTGGTGGGTATCGGTGATGGCCGCTCCCGCGGGCAGATCATGGCCGACACCCTGGTCGAGCGTCTGACCGGTCGGGCCAGCGCGGCTGCGGTGCCGGTGGCGATCCAGTTGGTCATGACCGACCGGACGTTATTCCAGGGTGATGGCGAACCGGCGTTCCTTCCCGGGTACGGGGTCATCCCGGCCCAAGTGGCTAGGGAACTGATCCGCCGGGCCAGTGACCTTCGTACCCCCGGGACCAGTACCGGCGGGGCTGATGATCTTCCCGCCCCACAGCAGTTGGCGTGGATCCGGCGGCTGTATACGGCCCCGGAGACCGGGGAGCTGGTCGCGATGGACTCGCGTGCGCGGATCTTTCCTGCGGGGTTGGCTCGTTTCATCGAGACCCGCGACCAGTGTTGCCGTAGCCCGTGGTGTGATGCCCCGGTCCGTCACCACGACCACGTGCTGGGGTGGGCTGCCGGGGGCAGGACCACCGCAAGGAATTCCGCGGGCCTGTGTGCTGAGTGCAATTACAGCAAGGAAGCCCCCGGGTGGAGGACCGAAACCGTGACCGGGGCCCGGCATACCACGGTGGTCACCACCCCGACCGGCCACCACTACCGGTCCCAGGCACCGCCGCTGCCCGGAGACACCAGCTGAGACCCACCGGCCAGCAAGGCCTACAGGTCCAGTTGGGCCCGCAGATAGGGTGCCGTCCGGCTGCCCGGCGTCGCCGCGACGTCGGCGGGGGTGCCTTCGGCCATGATCTTCCCGCCGGCATCACCGCCGGAGGGACCCAGGTCGATCACCCAATCGGCGGCGGCCACCACATCCATCTCGTGTTCGACCACGACCACCGTGTTCCCGGCGTCGACCAACCGGTTCAGTTGGGCCAACAGCAGCTGTACGTCGGCCGGATGCAGTCCCGTCGTCGGCTCGTCGAGCAGGTAGAGCGTATGGCCGCGGCGGGCCCGCTGGAGTTCGGTGGCCAGCTTGATCCGCTGCGCCTCCCCGCCGGAGAGTTCGGTGGCCGGTTGCCCCAGCCGCAGATAGCCGAGCCCGACCTGCACCAGGGTCTCCAGGCTGCGCGCGGCAACGGTGACCTCCGCCAGGACGTCGGTGGCTTCATCGACACTGAGGGCGAGGATCTCGGCGATGTTCAACCCGCGATAGGTCACCTCGAGCGTCTCGGGGTTGTAGCGGGTTCCGTGGCATACCGGGCAGGGGCCGTAGCTTCCGGGCAGGAACAGCAGTTCGACGGCGATGTACCCCTCGCCCAGGCAGTTCTCACACCGGCCGCCGGCCACGTTGAAGGAGAACCGTCCGGCCCCGTAGCCGCGGCTCCGGGCCAACTCGGTGGCGGCAAACGTCTTGCGGACTGCGTCGAAGAGGCCGGTATAGGTGGCCAGGTTCGATCGAGGGGTCCGTCCGATGGGCTTCTGGTCGACCTTGACCAGCCGTCCGATGCGCTCGGCCCCCAGGATGGCCTTCACATGCAGCGTCTCCTCATCGGCCCCGGCGGCGCCATCGTCGTCGGCCGGTTCCACGGCGGGGGTCCGGACCAGTTCACCGACCGCATCGGCGAGCACCCGGCTGACCAGCGTCGATTTACCCGACCCCGAGACACCGGTGACCGCGGTGAGCACCCCCAACGGGATGCGCACATCCAGGTCCACCAGGTTGTGCAGCCCCACCCCCTGCAGTTCCAGTTCCCCTTCGGGCCTCCTCCCGGCGGAACCCCGACGGGGCCGGTCCTCCGCGTCGAAGAGGAAGGACCTGGTGATCGAGCCCTTCACCGCTTTCAGCCCGTCGACCGGCCCGGAGTAGAGCACCTCTCCCCCGCCTTCACCGGCCCGTGGACCGACGTCGACGATCCACCCGGCCCGGCGGACCACATCCATGTTGTGTTCGACGACGAACACCGAGTTGCCTCCGGCCTTCAGTTCTTCCAACACGGCCAGCAACGGTTCGGCATCGGCGGGATGCAGTCCTGCGGAGGGTTCGTCCAGGACGTAGACCACCCCGAACAGTCCGGAGCGCAGTTGGGTGGCGATCCGCAGCCGCTGCATCTCCCCCGGGGACAGTGTGGTGGTCCCGCGGTAAAGGCTCAGGTAGCCGAGCCCGAGCCCGATCAACACGTCGAGCCGCTCGACCAGATCGGCGGCAACCGTTGCGGCGACCTCACTGTGCTCGCCCGAGGACCCCGAGGACGGGGCCGCGGTGGATTCGTAATCCTCCTCGGTCAGCCCGGCCGTGGGTTGGAGTAGCTGGGCCAGCTCTCCAAGCGGGAGCCGGTTGATCTGGGAGATCGACCGGCCGGCGAAGGTGACGGCGAGCGCCTCGGCGGTCAGACCGGTCCCGCCGCAGGCACGGCACGGCCCGGAGACCATGAACCCCAGGACCTTCTCCCGCATGGTCGCCGATTTGGATTCGGCCAGCGTGTGCATCACATGGGACTTCGCGCTCCAGAAGCGGCCCTTATAGGGTTTGGCGATGCGGTCGCGTTCCGGGGTGACATGGACGACGGGTTGTTCATCGGTGAACAGCAGCCAGTCCCGGTCCTGCTGCGGCAGCATATGCCAGGGGGAGTCGACGTCGTACCCGAGTTCGGTGGCCACGTCCCGCAGGTTCTTTGCCTGCCAGGCCCCCGGCCAGGCGGCAATGGCCCCCTCGCGGATGGTCAGCGACGGATCCGGGACCAGGGTCTCCTCGGTGACGGTATGGGAGACACCCAACCCGTGGCACTCCGGGCAGGCGCCGACGGCGGTATTGGGTGAGAAGGCGTCGGAATCCAGCCGGGTGGCACCCTGGGGGTAGCTGCCGGCCCGCGAAAAGAGCATGCGCAGCGAGTTCGACAACGTGGTCAGGGTCCCGACGCTCGAGCGTGAGCTCGGCGAGCCACGCCGCTGCTGCAGGGCGACGGCCGGGGGCAGCCCGGTGATCGATTCGACCTTCGGGGTGTTGCCTTGCTGGATGAGCCGGCGGGCATAGGGGGCCACCGACTCGAGGAAACGGCGCTGCGCCTCGGCGAAGATCGTGCCGAAGGCCAGCGAGGATTTCCCCGAACCGGAGACCCCGGTGAACGCGACGATGCTGTCCCGCGGGACATCCACGTCCACTTCGACCAGGTTGTTCTCCCGGGCCCCGCGGACCCTGACGAAACCATCAGAAACACTCCGGCCGGGAACCATCTGCGGCCCGGCATCCGCCTTGGATTCACTCACCCGTCGAGCCTAACAACTGAGCGCCCTTCCACCGGTAGATGACGACGTCAAATGGGTCATGACCCCTTGCGAAGCGCGGGCCCCACTGGTAGTCCTGAGGGTGTCAGCCCACGACGGCGGACGCCGTCCCATGGGTCGCGGAAAGGTGGGTCCATCGTGGCCAAGCATGGCGAGGAAGCACACGAGCCGACGGCATCCGAACTGGAGGTCGACGACGGGCCGAAGGATTGGGCGGCAGGGGTCCCCGGCGTCACGCATTCCATGGGTCCTGCCTTGGCGCAGATGGGGCCGACGCGGACCGCCAAGACCGTCATGAAGCTGAACCAGAAGGACGGTTTCGACTGCCCCAGTTGCGCCTGGCCGGACCCGCACCATCGCAAGACCTTCGAATTCTGCGAGAACGGGGCCAAGGCCGTCACCTGGGAGGCCACCCCGATCCTCATCGACTCCGCCTTCTGGGCCGAGCATTCGGTCACCGAACTACGCTCCCGCACCGAATACTGGTTGGGACAGCAGGGCCGGCTGACCGAGCCGGTCTACAAGCCTGCCGGCGAGGACCACTACCGCCCGATCTCCTGGTCCGGGGCCATCGACCTGTTGGCGACCGAACTGAAGTCCCTGGACTCCCCCGACGAGGCGGTGTTCTACACCAGTGGGCGCACCTCCAACGAGGCGGCCTTCGCCTACCAGCTCTTCGCCCGCGGTTTCGGAACCAACAACCTGCCGGATTGTTCGAACATGTGCCACGAATCCTCCGGGTGGGCCATGGGCGAGAGCATCGGCGTCGGCAAGGCGACCGTGGCCTTCGAGGACTTCGAACGCGCGGACCTGATCATCATCATGGGCCAGAATCCGGGGACCAACCACCCCCGCATGCTCACCGAATTGGAGAACTGCAAACTCAACGGCGGTCACATCGTGGCCATCAACCCGCTGCCCGAAGCGGGGCTGCGCCGGTATAAGAATCCGCAGAAGGTCCGTGGCATCGTCGGCCGGGGCACCGACATCGCCGACCAGTTCCTGCAGATCCGCCTCAGCGGGGACATGGCCCTGATGCAGGCGGTCTCCAAACGGGTCCTTGACGCCGAGGCTGCCCACCCCGGCACCGTGCTGGACCATGACTTCCTGGACCAGCATTGCCAGGGGCTGGAGGAGCTGCGAGAACACCTGGCCGGGCTGGATGAGGAAACGGTGCTGGAGGCCACCGGCCTGGAATCGGCGGAGATCGACGAACTGGCCCACCGGTACATGGCGGCGGAGAACGTCATCATCACCTGGGCCATGGGGATCACCCAGCAGAAGAAGGGGGTCGACACGATCAAGGAGATCATGAACCTCCTGTTGCTGCGCGGGAACATCGGCAAACCCGGCGCCGGGGCCTCCCCGATCCGGGGCCACTCCAACGTCCAGGGCGACCGCACCATGGGCATCTGGGAGCAGATGCCCGACTCGTTCATGGATGCCGTGGCCCGCGAGTTCAGTTTTGATCCTCCCCGCCACCACGGTTTCGACTCGGTCCAGACCTTCGAGGCGATGCAGCAGGGCAAGGTCAAGGTCTTCGTCGCCCTCGGCGGAAACCTGGTCTCGGCGGTCTCGGACACCGGGGTGGCCGAAGCCGGCATGGCCGGCACCGACCTGACCGTGCAGATCTCCACGAAGCTCAACCGCTCCCACACCGTCACCGGTGCCGCTGCCCTGATCCTGCCGACCATGGGCCGCACCGAAATCGACATCCAGGAGTCCGGGGAACAGTTCGTCTCCGTCGAGGACACCGTTTGCGCGGTGCACCCCTCCTGGGGCAACGTCGAACCGGTCTCGCATCAGCTGCTCTCCGAAACGGCGATCGTCAGCCGGCTCGCCCACGCGGTCCTGGGCGAGCGGATCGACGCCGACTGGGTCGGGTTCGAGAAGAACTACGACCTCATCCGCGAGCACATCTCCCGCGTGGTCCCCGGCTGCGAGAACTACAACCAGCGGATCCGGCGCGAGGGCGGGTTCATCCTCGCCCACGGCCCGCGAGACACCCGCACCTTCCCGACCCCCACCGGCAAGGCCATGCTCACGGTCAACGAGCTGGAATACCTGTCCCGTCCCACCGGCACGCTGATCCTTCAGACGCTTCGCTCCCACGACCAGTTCAACACCACCATCTACTCCAACAACGACCGCTACCGCGGAGTCCGCAAGGGCCGTCAGGTGGTCTTCGTGAACGCGACCGATCTGGCCCAGCTGGGTTTGAAGGACGGGGACCATGCCGATGTCCACGGGGTGCACGACGACGGGGTGTCCCGGGTCATGCGCGGTTGCCGGTTGATCGAATACCCGACGACCCCGGGCTGCGTGGCCGCCTACTATCCGGAGGCCAATGTGTTGGTCCCGCTGTCCCTGGTGGCAGAAGCCAGCAACACCCCGGTCTCCAAGGCGGTCCTTGTCCGGCTAGAGAAGGTGGACGCCGAGGTACCGGTGGGCTAGCGGTACCCACCCGCCACGCATTGGTGCCCGCCGGAGACCTGACCTACCGTAGGGACCGGCATGCCAGCACCAAGCATCGATGGAGGACCCATGTCCCAGCCGGGGCCGTACCCGCAGCAGTACCCAGGCCAGAACCCCTACCAGCCCCATGGCCAGTACCAGGCTCCCCCGCCACGGGGCATGAGCATTGCCTCCATGGTGCTGGGAATCGTTTCGATCTTCGCCGGTTTCACCTTCGTCGTACCGATCGTCGGCCTGGTGCTGGGCATCATCGGGCTCCAACGCGAGCCGGCGGGCAAGGGCATGGCCATCGCCGGTCTCATCCTCAACGGCCTGATGCTGCTGGGCTGGCTGCTGCTCATCGCCGCCATCATCTTCCTCGGCGGGATCTTCGCCACCATGGACTACTCCTCCACCATGAACACGTGATCCGCCGTTCCGCCGCGCTGATCTCCAGCGGACTCCTGCTGGCCTTGGTCCTGGGACCGCTGACGGTCCTGGTCTCGGCCGTATCGGGCGTGACGAGCATGGCCGGCAGCTTCTACGGCATCACCGACGGACCGGGAACCGGCGCCCTGGTCGTGCTCTGCCTCGGTGGCCTGCTGGTCCTGGCCGGTTGGATCATCGCGATCATCGGTTTCCACCGTCTGGCCGGCACGGTCGATGCCCTGGGCCGGCACCATTTCGGCCCGTAGCCCCCGGCCCCGACCCTCGAGGCACCAGCACCCCGTTGAGTCCTGCCGCGTCGTCATGCGGCCCCCGGTTCCCCGATGCGCGATAATGGTCGAAGCATCCGCTTCGGCAAACCGCCACGAAAGGCCGCCCCATGAGCACGCTAAAGGAACAACTCCGCCTCGATATGACCGCACACATGAAGTCCGGCGACAAGCTGGAACTGATGACGTTGCGCAACGTCCTGGGCGAAATCAACACCCGCGAAAAGGGTGGCAAGACCCCGATGGAGATGGACGACCAGCAGGTCACGGCCCTGCTACAGAAGGAAGCATCCCGCCGGCGCGAGACCGCCGGGACCTATACGGAAGCCGGCCAGCCCGACCGGGCCGAGAAGGAAATCGCCGAAGCAACGTTCATCGAGTCCTATCTGCCGGCACCGCTGACCCGGGACGACGTCGTCGCCATCGTGGATCGGGCCATTGCCGATCAGAGCGTCGACGGGGTGAAGCCGGGGATGCGCCAGATGGGCCAGATCATGAAGACGGTGTCCGCGGAAGTCGCCGGACGCTTCGACGGCAAGACCACCAGCACCCTGGTCAAGGAGCGGCTGGCCTAGGGCTCCTTGCGGCCGCTCCTCCGCCGGTCGGGACGGTGGCCCCGGCGCTGGGCCAGCCGGTGCATGGCGATCCGGCGGGCCTTCATCGGCAACCCGAACCTGCGGTGGGTGTAGATGATCAGCCCGAGGGCGAAACCCCCGGAGGCCATGATCGACAGGGCGGTCCCCCAGCCGCCGATCAGCCACCAGTCCTCGGGCCACCGCCACCACTCGGGGGCCGGTGGGCGCAGCCCCCACACCACGCCGCTGGCCAGCAACAGGCTCGCCCCGGTCGAGCTCCAGAAGATCCGCCAGCGGGTCTTCACGCTTTCGGCGGCCAATTGGTAGGCCCTGGCCTTGACCGGGTGCATCAGCTTCTCGGCCCACCAATAGCGGGTGGAGAGCACGGCCAGTCCCGCCACGATGCACAACAGCCCGGGGCCGGGCAGGACCAACGCCAGCACTCCGACCACCAGAAGCAGCCACCCGGCGATATTGACCGCCAGGGGCTTGAGCCAGACGTGTACGAAGGTGGAAGCCATTTCCGCTAGTTTACCGGAAGTACCCGGGGTCCAAGGGGTCGAGGCCGGCTCGCCGCGTTACGGGCGGTAACCTGTGGAAGGGCCCACGAAACCCGTCGCCGGCGCAGTACACCGGTGCCCGTGGCCCTCGAGGCGCCAAGCAATCCAAAGGACGAACACATGGCAGTCACCGACCCGCAAACGCCCGCTCCCGGCGCGGGACTCATCCGGGGTGCCGACGGGCTGCTGCGCCCCGTCTGGGCCACCGAGGGGATGATGCGGCAGTACTACGACACCGAATGGGGTCTGCCGATCCGCGATGAACAGGGCCTGTTCGAACGCCTCAGCCTGGAGGCCTTCCAATCCGGCTTGTCCTGGGCGACGATCCTGCGCAAGCGGGAGAACTTCCGGGCCGCCTTCGCCGGATTCGATCCCGATCGGGTGGCCGCTTTCGGCGAGGACGACGTCGAACGCCTGCTGGGCGATGCCGGCATCGTGCGCAACCGGGCCAAGATCCGGGCCACCATCGGCAATGCGGCAGCGACCATCAAACTGCGCGACGAGGAAGGACTGGCCGGGTTCATCTGGTCCTTCCAGCCTCGGACCACCCCGCGTCCGGCCACGATGCAGGAGGTCCCCACCACCTCGCCCGAATCCATGGCCCTGTCCAAGGCACTGCGCACCAAGGGCTTCTCCTTCGTGGGCCCGACCACCATGTTCGCCCTCATGGAAGCCGTGGGCATCGTGGACACCCACCTGCTGGGCAGCCACCGGCGTGGCAGTTCGGGCGTATGGCCATGAGCCGTGCTTCGGCACCGGACTGGCGTCACCTGGGCCTGGTCGTCGTCGGGGGGATGGTCGGCACCGCGGCCCGCGAAGGCCTCACCCTGGCTGTCCCGGGAATCAACGGGCTCCCCACCACCATCTTGATGATCAACATCATCGGCGCCTTCCTGCTGGGGCTGCTGCTGGAATCGCTGCTGCGTGCCGGCAGCGACGAGGGCCCCCGCCGGATCATGCGCCTGATGCTGGGCACCGGATTCTGTGGCGGGTTCACGACCTATAGCGCCTTCGCCGTCGATGCCCTGCTGCTCTTCAACGGCCAGGGGCCGGTGGGTGGTCCCGGGGCCGGCCTGGCCCTGATCGCCGCCACCGTACTGATCGGGGCCGCCGCCACCTGGGCCGGGATCGCGACCGCCGGCCTGCGACGCCCCCGCCGGGAGGCCAGGCCATGACACCGCTGCTTTTCATCGCGCTCTCGCTGGCCGGAGGTCTGGGGGCCGGCACCCGGCTCCTGGTCGACGGCTTCATCAAGTTCCGTACCCCGGCGGCCTTCCCGGTGGGCACCCTGCTCATCAACGTCTCCGGTTCGTTGGTGCTGGGCCTGCTGCTGGGACTGTCGCTGTCCTTCATCGTTCCCGAGCCGGCCTATCTGGTCGCCGGCACCGGGTTCCTAGGCGGTTATACGACCTTCAGCACCGCCAGTTTCGAATCCGTGCGCCTGCTGCAGGAACGTCGCTACCTGGCCTCACTGGCCAATGGCCTGGGGATGGCGGTGCTCTGCGTGACGGCGGCCGGCGGCGGATTCTGGCTCGGTTCCCTCGCTTAGGCGTTGCCGGTAGGCTCGGGCCTTCATCCCCGAAGACCGTACCCGAGCCCTGTTGGAGGCCACCGATGTCAGCGACCTTTTCCCCCGGCGACCACGTTGGCTGGAACTCGGAAGCCGGACCCGTCAGTGGGATCATCCTCAAGAAACACACGCAGGACGTCGAATACAAGGGCCATATGCGCCGGTGCTCCCCGGAGGATCCGCAATACGAGATCCGCAGCGACAAGACCGACCACATCGCCATGCACAAGGGGCCGGCGTTGACCAGGATCAAGAAGTAGTTCCGACCCCGTCCAACCCCGGCCCCATGGACCCGATCAGGCTCAGCTGTTGGCGATGGCGTCCTTGAGCGAGCCGAGGATCAGCGCCACGGAATCCATGTTCGCGTTCGGGCCCATCAGGCCGATCCGCCAGACGGTCGCGGCATACTGTCCGACGCCTCCGCCGATCTCCACGCCGTAGGTCTTCAGCAGGTACGAGCGCACCGCAGCCGAATCGACCCCCTCAGGCACCTTGACGGTGGTCAGCTGCGGCAACCGGTGGCCTTCCGCGGCGAAGAGCTCCAGCCCCATGTCCTTCAGGCCTTGTTGCAAGGCGGCGCCAGCCGCCTGGTGGCGTGCGGTGACGGCCTCGAGGCCTTCGGCCAGGACCCGATCGATCCCTGCCTCCAGGGAGGCGACCATCGCGACCGGGGCCGTGTGGTGATAGGTGCGCTGACCTCCGGAGGAGCCGGTGGTGGCGTAGCCACCGAGCAACCCCAGGTCCAGGTACCAGGACTGCGGCTTCTGCACGCGGCGTTCGAAGGCCCGGTCGGAAATGGTGAACGGGGCCAGTCCCGGGGCCACCCCCAGGCACTTCTGTGTACCGGCGTATCCGACATCGATGCCCCAGGCGTCGGCTTCGATCGGCATGCCACCGATGGAGGTGACGGCGTCGACGATCAACAGGGCGTCCCCTTTGATGGCGCCCAGCGCGGCAATGTCGGAGACGACGCCGGTGCTCGTTTCGGCATGGACGGCGGCAATGACCTTCGGGGTCGGGTGGGCGGCGGCCACCCGGTCGGCGTCGACGGGTGTCCCGTATTCGTGGTCCACCCGGACCACCTCGGCGCCGACGCGGGAGGCGACTTCGCACATCCGCTCACCGAAGAGCCCGTTGACGGCGATCACGGCCACGTCACCGGGGTTGATGGTGTTCACGAAGGCGGCTTCCATACCGGCCGACCCGGTGCCACTGAGCGGAAGGGTCCGGGTGTTCTTCGTTCCCCACAGCGTCCGAAGGCCTTCGCAGGTCCGGTCCATCCGGGCGATGAAGTCCGGGTCCAGGTGTCCCAAGAGCGGCAGGCCGAGCGCTGCGGTGGCCTCGGCGTACGGGTTGCAGGGGCCGGGTCCGAAAAGATGGCGGGTGGGGACGATCTGCTGCATGGGGACTCCCTGGGTTCGATGGCGCGGCACTGGCCGCAGGACAAGGCCTTCGCCTTCCACCATAGGCACGAAATGTCGCTCAACGGAATCCGACTTCCACGCAGGTGGTTCCAAAATGTCGGAGGCGGCTGGTGACTTGGAGGCACTGGAAGTGACGGCTTCCGGTCATCGACACTGCACCGCAACCGCGGCGCACCATTTTGGGGAGGAAACATGAATACGAAAACCATCTGGGCGGCCCTGGCGCTCGCCACCGGACTGGCCCTGACCGGCTGCACCACCTCGGGCGGCCCGGAGGCCGGCAGCGGGGCCGATGAAGCCTCCGCCCCGGCCGCCGACGCCGTGGCGGAGACCACCGGGGACCAGTCCACCCAGGGGGTGGCCGACTTCGGGAGCGCGTGGACCTGGGACGACGGGCTGAAGCTGACCGTCAAGCCCGCCGGGCTTTCCACCGCCGGTGAATACGCCTCCGGTGCCGAGGCCTCCGATGGAAAGATGTACGTCTTCGATGTCTCCCTCCAGAACGGAACCTCCGAGGTCTTCGACCCGGCGATCCTGACGGCATCGGTGGCCTACGGGGACGAGGGGACCCAGGCCGAAGGCGTCTTCACCGAGAAGATCGATGGTTTCTTCGAAGGCAAGGTCCTGCCGGGCAAGAAGCAGAGCACGCGGGTCGCCTTCGGCATCCCGGCCGGCGAGCTCGACGACGTGACGCTGACGTACCTGGTCGATTTCGACCATGAGGACGCGCTCTTCTCCGGCGCCCTGGCCAAATAGCGCCACGGCAGCTCCGGTGGCCGGATCCGTGGCCGGAAGGCCCCGGATCCGCCCGCCGGCGGGGACCCCTTTACGCTGCCGAGCGACCCGGTTACGCTCGGCCCATGGCAGTGCGAATCAGGACCATCCAAACGGCTCTACCCGAAACGGTCCTGCATCAGGACCAGGTCCGCGATGTCTTCGCCGACCAACCCGACCTCACCCGGCTGGGACAACGGCTGATCACCACCTCCTTCAATTCCTCGGCCATCTCCACCCGCCGCACTGCGTTGACCGAACTGAGCCTGGAGCAGACCGAAACCACTCCGGTGTTCTTCGATGCGGCCACCACCCGGCTGCTCAGTCCCAGCACCAAGGTCCGCAACGACGTCTTCACCCGCGAAGCCAAGGCTCTATTCACCGAATCCGCCCGATCCGCGCTGGCCGCCTGCCCGGATCTGGGCCCCGAGGACGTCACCCACGTCATCACCGTCTCCTGCACCGGCTTCTACAACCCGGGACCGGACTACCAGATCGTCAGGGCCCTCGGCCTGCCCGCCTCCACCCAGCGCTACCATCTGGGGTTCATGGGCTGCTATGCGGCCTTCCCCGCCCTGCGCGCCGCCAAAAGCTTCTGCGAGGCCGAACCGGACGCCGTCGTCCTGGTCGTCAGCACCGAATTGTGCACCTTGCACGTACGCAGTTCCAACGACCCGGACACCATCATGGGCTCAGCACTCTTCGCCGACGGCGCCGCCGCGGCAGTGGTGACCGCACGTCCCGCCCCGGCGGGAACGACGTCCCTGGAACTCGACGCCTTCGAAACGGTCCTGACTCCGGTCGGTGAGGAATCGATGGCCTGGAACATCGGCGACGAGGGGTTCGAGATGGTCCTGGGGACCTATGTCCCGCATATCATCGACGAGCATATCGTCGGGGCGTTGGCCCCGTTGCTGGCCCACGATCCCTCGATCGGGGAAGAGTACGCGGACCTCACCCATTGGGGCATCCACCCCGGAGGCCGGGCCATCCTGGACAAGGTCCAACACCGTCTGGGGTTGGACGAACGCCAGCTGGAACCGGCCCGCCGGGTGCTCAACGACTACGGCAACATGTCCAGCGCCACCGTCCTGTTCGTGCTCAAGGACATCCTGGAAGGCGTCAGCGAGGCCGACGATCCCGCCGGCGAGCGCGTCTGCTCCATGGCCTTCGGGCCCGGGTTGACCGTGGAGACCGCGTTGATGACCGTGGCCCGCACCGGGGCGTAGTCCAGCGATGCGCCGCGCCGAGACCGCGACCGAGGAAATGGACCGGCCCGACTGCGATCCGGTGCTGTTGTGGCGGACCTACCAGCAGTTCCCGCTGGTCAACGCGCTGGTCTCCGGCTGGCGCGGGGTCTATCGCGACCTGATCCGCCCGGCCCTGCCCACCACCAACGCCACCATCCTGGACATCGGTTGTGGTGGTGGGGACATCACCCGCGCCCTGGCCCGGCGGGCCCGCGCGGACGGGTTCGACATCACGGTCACCGGCATCGACCCCGATCCGCGGGCCTACCGTTTTGCCTCCCGGACTGCCACGGGCCGGCCCGGGGCCGAGGTCGTTTTCGAACAGGCCAGCAGTTCCGATCTGGTCGCTGCCGGGCGCAGCTTCGACGTCGTGGTGTCCAACCATGTGCTGCATCACCTCTCCCCCACAGGACTCGACGTGTTGTTGGCCGACACCGAGCAGCTCACCCGGGCCGTGGCCGTGCACGCCGATCTGCGCCGTTCACGCCTTGCCGGCCTCCTCTTCGGTGCCGCGACCCTGCCGCTGGCCGGGACCTCCTTCATCAGACGCGACGGGCTGACCTCCATCCGGCGGAGCTACCTTCCCGCCGAACTGCGGGCCGTGGTCCCCGGGGGATGGCGGGTCCAACCTCGGCGTCCGTTCAGGAACCTGTTGATCCACCGGCCGGACCCCCTACCGTGATCGACGTGCTCATCGTCGGCGGTGGCCCGGCGGGGCTGACGCTGGCGATCCTGCTCACCCGAGCGGGCCTCACCGTCCGCGTCGTGGAGGCCCGGGATACCCCGCAGGAGCATTCCCGGGCCATCGGCCTGCATCCCCCGGCCGTGGACGTGCTGCACGCGGCGGGCATCGCCAAGGAGGCCATCGCCTCCGGGGTGCCGATCCGCCGGGGTCTGGGACTGAGTTCCGGACGTCGCATCGCCGCCTTGGACTTCGACGTCCTGACGGGTCGGCATCCCTTCATCCTCTCCCTACCCCAGGCGACCACGACCGAACTACTCACCGCACGGTTGCGCGAACTCGACCCACAGGCCCTGCTCGTAGGCCACGCACTGACCACTTTCCGCCAGGACGATCGCGGCATCCACGCCACGATGACCGGGCGGCCGGCCCCGATAACGGCCCGCTACCTGGTGGGCGCCGATGGCGTCGGGTCCACGGTCCGCCCGCTGGCCGGGCTGCCCTTTGCCGGAAGCCTCTACCCCGACCACTACGTGATGGGGGATTATCCGGACACCACCGGCTTCGGGGCCACCGCCGCCCTGCTGCTGCACCCCGAAGGGATCGTGGAGTCCTTCCCCCTGCCCGGGGGCCTCCGCCGCTGGGTGGCCTGGCACCGGCCGGCCGATGCCACCACGCTCCCGTCACTTATCGAACGACGTACCGGCTACCGGGTCGACCCCGATGCGGCGACGATGCACAGCAGGTTCCGGTGCTCGCATCGGGCGGTCGCGCAGATGGTGCACGGACGGGTCATCCTGATCGGCGATGCCGCCCACGAGATCAGCCCCATCGGCGGGCAGGGCATGGCGCTGGGGTTGCTCGACGCCGCCGCCCTGGCCCCGCTCCTCACCCGGGCCGGTACGAAGGGTTCAACGCCAGCCGATCTGCTGGCAGGCTTCTCCCGGGACCGGTTGCGTGCCGCCGCCCGGGCGGGACGGCAAGCCCACCTGAACATGGCCTTGGGGCGCCCCCTGCCCCGGGTGCTGGATCAGGTCAGGGCCGCTGCGATCACGGCCGTGGCCCGCAGCAAACCACTGACCGACGCCGTGGCCCACCGGTTCACGATGAGCCGGGGTTTCCGCTGAGGCTCCCCGCTCATGCCTGCGCGGTGGAGTCCTCCGGTGGATAGGTGATCGTGGTTCCCACCACGTGGGCGAAGGACGTCAAGGCATGCGCGGTGGCCTTGGTCGGGCTGAATATATCCAGCACCTCGAAGCCGCGGACGAGCATCGCGTCCCCAATCATCGAGCGGTGGCAGCGCCAGGGGACGGCTTCGGCGCACATGATGGCCACGGACCGTTCGGTGGCGCTGGCGATCAGCTCCTGGATCCCGGCGTCGAACCCAGGGGTCTGCATGTAATCCGCATAGCCCCGGAAGGAGGCGTTGCGCCAGCCGGTGTTCGGCGAGGCCTTCGTGGTGTGCCGGAGCCCGCCGAGGCTTTCGATCCGCTGGTAGTCCACTCCGTGATCGGCGAGGTGGCCCGGGAGCTGGTCGATGCCGAATTGCGGGTTGTGCCGGGATCCGGGCACCGTGCGCACATCCACGATCCGTTGCACCCCATGGGCCCGGAGCAGCTCGACGAACTCCGCGATCAGATGCGTGGAATGTCCGACCGTATGGAGGATGGCGCGTGGCGCGGCAGCCGCTGGGGTGCTCATGGTTCCATCATGCCAGCGCTGCTCCCCGACGACCGCCAGACGAATTTCAATTGATTGACGCTCGTCACGTAACTGATATTCTGACTTTCATGAGCTGCCCCTACTCGCAAGACACCCCTGAAACCCCCGGCGCCGATACCGCTACCGGCGAACGCGATATCGAAGAGACCGTACGCACCGACTTCCGCAACGAGATGTCCTACGGCGGGTACCTGGATCTGGATAAGGTCCTGCACGCCCAGCACCCCCACAGCAATCCCGAACACCACGACGAGCTGCTGTTCATCATCCAGCACCAGACCAGCGAGCTCTGGCTCAAGCTGGTCCTCCACGAGCTCGTCGAAGCCCGTCGCCTCATGGACGCCGACGATCTGGGCAAGGCGCTGAAGTGTCTGGCCCGGGTCAAGCACATCCAGAAGGTCCTCACCGACCAGTGGTCGGTGCTGGCGACCCTCACCCCGCGTGAATACGCCCAGTTCCGCGACACTCTGGGCTCGGCCTCCGGCTTCCAGTCCTGGCAGTACCGCGCCGTGGAATTCATCCTGGGAAATAAGCACCGCGGCATGCTCAAGGTCTTCGAATCCCATCCCGAGGCCCACGCCATGCTCAGCCAGCTCCTCGAGGAGCCCACGGTCTACGACGCGTTCCTCGCCGCCCTCTCCCGCGCCGGCTACAGCATCCCCGAGGAGATCCTGCACCGCGACTTCTCGAAGGCCTGGGTGCTGCACGAGGAACTCATCCCCGTATTCAAGGAGATCTACGAAACCGAGGAGACCCGCTGGGGCTTCTACCAGGCCTGCGAGGATCTGGTGGACCTCGAGGACAACTTCCAGGCCTGGCGCTTCCGGCACCTGCGCACCGTCCAACGCACCATCGGCTTCAAACGCGGCACCGGCGGCTCCTCCGGCGTCGATTTCCTCCGCCGCGCCCTGGACCTGACCTTCTTCCCCGAGCTCTACGCCGTCCGCACCGAAATCGGCAACTAGCCCGAAAGGCCCTTCCGCATGAGCACCTCCCCCGCGTCCCCGACCAGCGACGAGCTGGACGCCGCCGATCCACTCGCCCTCTACCGCAGTCGCTTCCTGGTCCCCGCCGCCGATCCGGCCCGGCCGCTGACCGCCTATCTCGACGGGAACTCGTTGGGGCGGCCGCTGGCCGCCACTGCCGAACACCTGGCCACCTTCGTCCGCACCGAATGGGGTGCCGGGCTGATCCGCAGCTGGGATGAGCAGTGGATGGACGAGCCCACCGTCCTGGGAGACCGCCTCGGGGAGGTCGTCCTCGGTGCCGGGCCGGGGCAGACGCTGGTCGGGGACTCGACGTCGGTCCTGCTCTACAAGGCGCTGCGGGCGGCCTTGGACCACCAGCAGGGAGCCGATCCGCGGCGCTGCGAGATCGTCATCGATGCGGGGAACTTCCCCACGGACCGGTTCATCGTCGAGGGCATCGCCGCCGAACGGGGGGCGACCCTGCGGTGGATCACCCCCGATCCGGCGACCGGGGTGACCGGCACGGATCTGGAACAGGTCCTCTCCGATCGCACCGCCGTCGTACTCCTGAGCCATGTGGCCTACCGTTCGGGCTACCTTGCCGACGCCGAAGCCATCACCGCCCAGGTCAAGGATGCCGGGGCCCTCATGGTCTGGGACCTGTGCCATTCGGTCGGCGCCGTCCCGCTGCACCTGGATGCCTGGGGCGTCGATCTGGCGGTGGGTTGTACCTATAAGTATCTCAATGGCGGCCCCGGCTCCCCCGCGTTCGTCTACGTCGCATCGGCACTTCACTCCACGCTCCGCCAGCCGATCTGGGGGTGGATGGGGGCCGCCGACCCCTTCGGGATGACAGAGACCTATGAACCGGCCGGTACGATCCGCCGGTTCATCACCGGAACCCCACCCATCCTGGCCATGCAGCCGCTCAAGGACATGGTGGAGCTGATCGCCGAGGTCGGCATCGAGGCCATCCGCAGCAAATCGGTGGAACTGACCGAGCATGCCCTACGGCTCTGCGAGGAACGCCTCTCCCCCCACGGCGCCCGGCTGGCCAGCCCCCGTGAACCTGCACAGCGTGGTTCCCACGTGACCGTGGACCACCCTGACTTCGCCGCGGTCACCACCCGGCTCTGGGAGCAGGGGGTGATCCCCGACTTCCGCCCACCGGACGGCTTGCGCATCGGCCTGTCGCCCCTGAGCACCAGTTTCGCCGAACTCGAGGTGGGCGTCGAGGCGATCGCCGCCGCACTGACCGACATGAAATGAGTGCCGTCCTCGACGACATGGACTCCCGCCCCGGGAGCACCACGTCGTTGCTGCGCACCATCATCGGGCTGTATTTGCGCGGGGCCGGGGGGTGGATGTCTTCGACCCAACTGATCACCCTGATGGAGGCCGTCGACGTGTCCCCGGCCCTGACCCGCACCGCCCTGAGCAGGCTGCGGCGCAAGGAAGTCCTCACCGCCTCCACCCGCGGGGGCGTCTCCGGTCATGCCGTCGGGGAGCGGGCCCGGCAGATGCTCGAACGCGGCGACCGCAGGATCCACGAACCCCGGTCCATGGGCCCCGACGATTCCTGGTGCCTGGTCTACTTCACGGTGCCCGAAACCGCTCGTGGGCTGCGCCATCAGTTGCGCCGCCGATTGCATTGGATCGGGTGCGGCACCGTGGGGCCGGGACTGTGGATCTGCCCCCGCTACCTGCAGGCCGAGACCGAGGAGATCCTGGAGGACCTGGGGCTGCGGGATCGTTCAGTGCTCTTCGTGACCGGACGCCCCCAGGCCGCCGGTTCCCTCCGCGAGGCCGTGGCCGGCTGGTGGGACCTGGAGGAGTTGGCGGGGTTGCACCACGCATTCCTGGATCGGCAGCGCGATGTCCCTTCCGTGCCACCCGCCGAGGGGGCGGCCGCCTTCGCCGCCTATGTGCGGTGCATCGACAGCTGGCGGATCATTCCCTACCTCGACCCGGGGCTACCGGCCGACTGCTTGCCGGAGGATTGGCCGGGGGCGGCCAGCAGCAACCGCTTCCTCCAGCTCCGAGAGGCCTACCGGCCCGAGGCCCTGGCCTACGTCGGATCCATCAGGTCGGTCCCCCAAGCCGTCTGAGCCCCGTTCCTCACCGTCCGGCACCCCGGCGTGCCCCGGGAACGCGGTGTAGCGTGTGGCCATGACGCCCCCAGGACCCGCTGCCCGCTTCCTCGCCCTGCATCACGGCCCGACGCCGTTGCTGCTGCCCAATGCCTGGGACACCGGGTCGGCGCGGTTGTTCGCCTCGATGGGGTTCCTTGCCCTGGCCACCACCAGCAGCGGGTATGCCGCCTCGCGGGGCCGTCTCGACGGAGGGCTGACCCGCGAGGAGACCTTGAAGAATGCGGCCGAGCTCGTGCAGGCGACGGAGCTGCCGGTCAGCGCCGACCTGGAGAACGGGTTCGCGGACCAGGCAGCAGCCGTCGGGCGGACCTACGACCTCGCGTTACAAACCGGGCTGGCCGGCGCCTCGATCGAGGACTCCACCGGGGACCCGGACTCCCCCATCCACGGGATCGAGGCCGCCACGGAGCGGGTCGCTGCCGCGGCAGAGGCCTGCCACCGCGGGCCGGCGCCGATGGTGCTCACCGGCCGGGCCGAGAATTTCCTGCATGGACGCCCGGATCTGGCCGATACCATCCACCGCCTCCAAGCCTACCAGGAGGCGGGGGCCGACGTGCTCTACGCCCCGGGGCTCACCCGGCTCGAGGACATCCGGTCGGTGGTGGAATCGGTGGACCGCCCGCTCAACGTGCTCGCCACGGCGGGGACACCGCCGGTCTCCGCCCTGTCCCGGGTGGGTGTCGGCCGCGTCTCGGTCGGTGGGGCCTTCGCCTTTGCCGCCCTCGAGGCCACCGCCGCGGCGGCCCGCGAGTTCTTCGACGAGGGAACCTCCGGGTACACATCGCAGTCGAAGACCGGCAAGGACCTCGCCTCGCGGATCTTCCCCGCCTGAGCCCCGACACACGAAGTGCCCGCACGGTGGACCGTGCGGGCACTTCGTGTCCTGACGAAACAACGGCGGCTCGCCATTGGGGGGAAAGGCGAACCGCCGCTGCCGTCTGGCGGGGGCAAAGCTCCCGCAGTTCAGGGTCCGGGGCGCTGCCCCGGGGCCGACCTGATTACTTGGTCGGCAGGTTGATGGTCTGGCCCACCATGATCACGTTGGGGTTGGAGACCGTATCGGTGTTCACCGAGTACAGGCCCTCCCAGCCGCTCAGGCCCTGGGCGTTGGCGATCTTAGACAGCGTGTCGCCGGCCTTGACCGTGTAGTTCTTGCCCGAGTCGGTGGCCTTGACCGTGGCGACGTGCTTGCCGGTCGACTTGACCTGCTGCTGCGGCGCGGCCTTCTGGACCGGTGCCTGTGCGGTGTGCTTCGGAGCAGCCTTCTGGACCGGAGCCTGCTTCGGCGCGGCCTTCTGGACCGGAGCCTTCTTGGTGGCCTGCTTCGGGCCGGACGGTGCCTTGCCGGAGATACCCAGCTTGGCGGAGCATGCGGGCCATGCGCCCCAACCCTGAGCAGCCTGGACCTTCTTGGCTACGCGGATCTGCTCGGACTTGCTGGCGTGGTTGGCCTGACCGCTACCGCCGAAGGCCTTCCAGGTGCTGTTGGTGAACTGCAGTCCACCCTTGAAGCCGTTGCCCGTGTTGATGGACCAATCCCCACCGGACTCACACTGCGCGAGTGAATCCCAGGTGCCTGCAGGTGCTGCGGAGGCGGGAGCTGCTCCGATGCCTGCTGCCGCGCCGGCCAAGGCCAGGGCTGCTACACCACTGCTTGCGCCGATGCGGGAAATCTTCGAAAACTTTTTGCTGTTCTGCTGGATCACAGTTTCTCCAGGGGCCACCTGTGCGCTCCAGCCGTCCCCGGCCCTCATTGCGCGATCGTCCGGCGTCGATGTCGACTCCAAATTTAGTGGGCAGTCAGGTGGACGATCGAAAGGTACCTGAACTGCACTCCGTCTTGCACCACCCCGAACGGCGAGGTGTTATCAAAACGTGACTTGATTACGATAACTATACGATGGGGGGCTGCGTCAACTACGAACGTCCCCCTGGGGAGACGATCCACAAAAAGTTTACAGCTCAAACCCCGTGATCTCGCGGCAGAATCGATGTATCTGTGATTCCTGTGAGTCTCGGATCGGAGTAGAGATCGGGAGTCCGGACGGACGCCCGAACCCGTTTTTGCTCGGTATTATCCGTAATCCGACCGTTACCGACGTCCTAGGTCACGGTCTCGTGACCTTCAGCGGCGACCCAGCACGTGCCGCAGCGCCGGTTCGAGCTCGGGCTCACGGAAGGCGTAGCCGAACTCCTCGATCCGCCTCGAGGAGCCCCGCTGGTCCGACCGGGCAATTTCGCGGGCCCCCTGGCGGCCCAGGAGCAGGGCCGGGCCGAAGCCCGGGACCGTGAGTCCTGCCGGGCGGTTGAGCACCCTGGCCAACGTGGCGGCATAGTCCCGGGCGTCCACCGGATGCGGGGCGACGGCGTTGACAGGTCCGGAGACCCGGTCCTCCAGGGCGGCATGGGCGAAGATCCCCACGACGTCATCGATGCCGATCCAGCTCTGCATGCCGGCCCCGGCCATGCGACCTCCCAGACCGGCGACGAACAACGGCAACAATTGCTGCAACATTCCGCCGGAGGGGCTCTGGACCAGCCCGGTGCGGACGTTCACCACCCGGACCCCGGCCCGTGCCGCCGGTTCGCACGCAGCCTCCCAGGCGAGACAGACATCGGCGAGGAAATCGGTTCCCGGAGGGCCGTCCTCGCTCAAGTCCGTCGGGGCCTGCGCGGGGCGGGCTTCCGGGGAGGCCCCGTAGTACCCCATGGCCGAGGCGGCCACGAGGGTGCGCTGGTGTCCGTCCGCCGACAGGTCGGCCAGCGTCCGGGCGATCAAGGAGGTCCCCACCGTCCGCGATGACATGATGCGTTGCTTGGTGGCTGCGGTGAATCGCCCACCGATCGGGTGCCCGGCCAGGTGGATGACGACGTCGCAGCCCGCCAGCGCCGCAGTGTCGATCCGTCCCGCATCCGGATCCCAGGAGATTTCATCCGTTTCCGTTGCCGGCCCCCTGACCAACCGGAACACCTCGTGCCCGCCGCCTTGGAGCAAGGCCCGCAGCTGGGTGCCGATGAGTCCGCCGGCCCCCGAGATGGCGATCCGTTTCGAGGATGAATCGGCTCCGGAATGCCGGGAGTGGAAGAGCAGGTCGCCGATCACCTGGCGTTCGCGGTATCCGAACATGCGCTTCAGCTCGGTGTTGAAGCGTTCCTTCCCCCACTCCCGGATCCGCCCTCCGGGACCGGAACTGCTGGCCAACGGAAGGTCGTAGGAGACGAAATCACGCATGAGGGTCCCGCCGTCGTCCTCCTCGAAGACGTGCTCATGACGCCAGGAGGCCAGGGGCCCGGATTCCATGACGTCGGTGAAACTGCGCCCGGGGACCAGCCCGACGTGCCGGGCGTGCCAGGGGATTTCGGGTTTGGCCCACCCGGGCAGGTGCAACGGTCCGGCGACGGCTCCGATGGCCGGTCCCAACCCCAGCCCCAGTTGCCCCGGCGCCCCGATGCCGATCACCGCCGTGGAGCCGACGTTCAACCCATCGCTGGGCTCACGACGCACGCTGCCCGAAAACGGGGCGAGCAACCTGACCAGGGCACCGGGACGGGAAAACCAGGCGAAGGCCTCCTCGCGGGGAACCGGCAGGCTGGTGGTGAATTCGAAGTCTGGCAGGGGATTCTCCATGCCCCGAGGCTACGCGTCATCCCCCGGGCCCACCATCGCCCGGGGCCGCCCGCGGGCCCGGGTCGGGGCAACTCAGTTGACGGCGGCACCCAGGGAGAGCAGCGACCAGTACGCACACCCGATGATGACCAGAGCGAATCCGGCCAGCCAGACCGCTGCGGGGACCCCGGTGGCCCGGGCCAGGATGTAGGCATCCGAGCTCTCCAGCCGACGACGCCGGACGTGGACCGCGGCGACCTTGAACCAGTCCTTGACCGCCCCCACCACCAGGGCAATGCCCAGACAGAGGACGACGTAGGCGGAGAATTCCCCGTCGGTGAAGAGCACCAGAACCTGGGCCAGGACCGCGCATCCGACGGCGATCACGATCCCCACCAGATTGCGGATGAACAGCAAGGCCACCAACAGCAGGATCGCCCCGATGGACAGGGCCGCCCCGGCCCACCCCGAGGAGGCGGCCCAGATCATCGCCGCCCCGGCGACCGCCGGGGCCGGATAGCCCCAGAACCCGGACCAGGCGATGCCGGCACCGCCCCGGCCGGCGCTGACCGTCTCCCCGGAATGATTCAGGTTCAACCGGATGCCGCGGACGATCCGTCCCGTCATCAACGCTGCCAGCGCGTGGCCCAGCTCGTGGACGAACGTGACATACAGGCCGAACCAACGCCACGTGGCCCGCGGCACGCAGAGGGCGACGGCAACGGCGATGATCAGGACCAGCGTCAGGGCCTCGGCATGGAGGGAACGGCCACGGGTGAAGCCGACCAGCAGCGCCTGCCACCAGGAATCAACGGAAATCTGCTCAAGCATGGGTTAGAGGGTAGGGCACCGGGCTGTGAAAAACGTTCTGGCCGGAATCGTCATCCGATCGTCATGTTGTGGTCCGTTTACCCCGCGGTGGGTTCCTTAGGCTGGGAATCCACCTTCTTTACCCAGGAGTAATCAGTGCACGACCCCACCCCCGCCGGGACCGACCGTCCCACGCTTCGTTCCCGCCTGTCCTCCCGGCCCCGTACCGCGCTGCTGGCCGGGATGGCCGTATTGGCCGTGACCGCCGGAGCCATCCTGGTCGGCGGGCAGGGGCAGCCCCAGGGGCAGGAGGCGCTCTTCTCCGACGGCTTTCCGATGGCGCGCCCGATGGCGGCCGGGGACGCGCAGGCGGTCACGTTCTCCGTGGTCGGGGACTCCATCACCGCCGATCACGCCTATCCGGAGCAGGTCTCCCGGCGGATCGTCGGCGAGAGGTCCTGGGCCGTCTTCGCCCAGGACCCCGCCACGACCTTCGCCGGCGGATGGGCCCGGGGAGGTGCCACCACCGCTCAGATGCTGGACGGCTACACCCCCGTGCCCTCCGACGTGCTGGTGGTGATCGCCGGGACCAATGACATCCGCGCCGGGGTCCCCTTCGAACGGATCGGGGAGAACCTGCAGGACATCATTGCGCAGGCGGATTCCGACCGGGTGCTCGTCTCTTCCGTCCCGCCGCGGAACGAATTCCGCACCCGCACCGTCGAATACAACGCGTGGTTGCACGATTTCGTCCTCGAGCAGGGGTGGGGCTGGATCGACGGGTCCCGGGGCCTGCGCGATTCGACCCATCCGGAGGTCTACGCCGAGGGCCTGAGCTACGACGGCACCCACCCCACGGCGGAAGGGGCCCGGATCCTGGGCTCGGCGGTCCAGGCCGCCCTGGGCACCCAGCCCACGGCCCAGGACACCACGGTCGACCTGCCCTAGCCACCCCGTCCCGGGAACAACGAGGGGCGGTCGGGTCTGCGTTGCACCGCAGACCCGACCGCCCCTTGCGGTATCGACGGGTGCTCCTACTGCATGGACTCGAGTTCGCGGCCCTTGGTTTCGGTGACGAACTTGAAGACGAAGAAGAAGGACAACAGGGCAAAGAGCGCGTACAGCCCGTAGGCGAAGACCAATCCGGCCTCGGCCAGCGACGGGAAGGTGGTGGTGACCAGGAAGTTGGCCAGCCATTGGGCGGCTGCGGCCACCGAGAGGGCCACGGCACGCATCTTATTGGAGAACATCTCACCCAGCAGCACCCAGACCACCGGCCCCCACGTCGCGCCGAAGGCGACGACGAACACGTTGGCGGCGATCAGCGCGATCACGCCCCAGGGCTGCGGCAGCGACACGTCGTCGCCGGTGCCCATCGCCTGGCTGAAGGCGACGGCCATCAGGCCCAGGGCGACGGTCATGCCGGCTGAACCAGCCAACAGCAGGGGCTTGCGGCCCACCTTGTCGACCAGCAGGATGGCGACCACGGTCACCAGGATATTGGTGACCGAGGTGATGACGGTGATCGTGAACGAGTTTTCCTCGGTGAAACCGACGGACTTCCACAGGCTGGTGGAGTAGTAGAAGATGACGTTGATGCCCACGAACTGCTGGAAGACCGAGAGCAGGATGCCCACCCAGACGATCGGCAGCAGCCAGCCCTTGCCTCCCACGAGGTTGCGCAGGCCCTGGTTCTTCTCGGTGCTGATGGTGGACTTGATCGAGGCGATCTTCTCGTCGACCTCGTCCCGGCTTTTCAAACCGACGACCTCATGCAGGACCTTGGCGGCCCGGGCCAGCTGGCCGCGGGCCACGAGGTAGCGCGGGGACTCGGGGATCTGCCAGGCCAGTGCCCCGTAGAGGACTGCCGGGATGATCTCGGTCAGGAACATCCAGCGCCAGGCTTCGATACCCAGCCAGCTCACTTCGGAGGCGCCTCCTGAGGTCGCCGCGATGAAGGCGTCGGCGAGCAGGGCGACGAAGATGCCCAGCACGATCGCCATTTGCTGCAGGGAGGCCAGCTTGCCGCGACTGTGCGCGGGGGCGACCTCGGCGATGTAGGCCGGGGCCAGGACCGAGGCCATGCCCACGCCCACACCGCCGATGGTGCGCCAGATGATCAGATCCACCGGGCCAAAGGCAAAACCGGAGCCCAGGGCGGAGATCGTGAACAAGACGGCCGCGACCAGCATCGCCCGCACCCGGCCCTGCTTATCGGCGAAGGGTCCGGCGAACCAGGCGCCGACCATGGCGCCCAGGAGTGCGCAGGAGACGGTGAATCCCAAAAGGACCCCGCTGAGGGCGAATTGTTCCCCGATGGCGTCGACGGCACCGTTGATCACGGCACTGTCGAATCCGAAGAGGAATCCGCCCAATGCGGCGACAATGGAAACCATCACCACTTTTGTGGGGGTCGAGTCATGTTCTGTTGAGACGCTCATGCCCGCAATCGTACGCCTTTGCGCCCCTGCCGGGCAGAGGCTGGCGGGGGCACGGAAACGCCGCGAAACATGAACTTGATCACCCCCCGACCCCGGGCCCCATCGCCGGTCGGAATGCGTCTTCCCCGCGCCCACCGAGCCGGGCGGAAACCGGGCATCGATCGCCTCCGCGACAGCTTCAGAGATCGCCATGAATCGCAATTCATGATTGATTGTCAATCAACTCACTTGCCATGTTCGCAAGTCCTGTTCTACTGTTGGCCCCATGCCAACCGCCGAATCCTCCGCCGACACACTCGCAGACCGTGCCCGGCGGGCCATCCACGACTCGGGACTGGCCCAACGTGACGTCGCCGCCCTCATCGGCATCGACGAGACCAAACTGTCCAAATCACTCAAGGGCATCCGACGCTTCAATCCCGAGGAACTGACCCTGCTGGCCACCAATACCGGCGTGACCGCCAATTGGCTGCTCTCCGGCTCCGACTCCACGGCAGGAGCCTCGGTGGCCCCCTCCTCGGGCATCCTGCCCACCCGGCACCGCGAAGACACCACCTCGGCCCGCAAGCGCCGGCTGATCATCGAACAGTCCTGGTGGCTCTTCGCCGAAATGGGCCACGCCAACGTCAGGATCTCCGATATCGCCCGGGAAACAGGCATGTCCCCGGCTTCGGTGCACTACTACTTCCCGACGAAGCTGGAGATCTTCGCCGAGGCGCTGCGCTACTCGGTCAAGCTGGCCTTCGACCGCCAGGTCACTGAGTTGCACGCCATCCCGGATCCGGTCCAGCGGCTCAAGCAATTGATCCGCCTCCAGCTCCCCGAAGGGGTGGCCGGACGGGCCGAATGGTCGATCTGGCTGCAGACCTGGGGACAGGCCGCCGTGGACCCGAGCCAACGAGACAACCATTCACATGGCTACGAACGCTGGCGCCAAACCGTGGAAGGCATCATCGCCGACGGCCAACGCAGCGGGGTGTTCCGCTCCATCGACGCCGCCGATCTGACCTTGGACATCACCAGCCTGATGGACGGCCTGGGCATCAAGGTCCTGACCGGCATGCTGACCACCGTTCAGATGCAAGAGCACATCGAAAATTTCATTGACCGCACCATCGTCACCCCCGAGGAGTCATCCCATGAATCGTAAAGTCATCGTCACCTGCGCCCTGACCGGCGCCGGGGACACCACGTCCAAGAGCGAATTCGTTCCCGTCACCCCGGATGAGATTGCCGCCGATGCCATTGCCGCGGCCCGGGCCGGCGCCTCGGTCGTCCACATCCACGTGAGGGATCCCGAAACCAAGCAGGGCTCGCGCGATACCGAGCTCTACCGCGAGGTCGTGCGCCAGATCAAGGAATCGGACGTCGATCCGGTCATCAACCTCACCGCCGGCATGGGCGGGGACCTGGTGGTCGACCCCTCCGAGCCGACGGCCCAGTTGCCGGGCACCGATCTGGTCTCGGGGCTGGAGCGGCTGACCCACGTCGAGGAGCTGCGCCCGGAGATCTGCACCATCGACTGCGGTTCGCTGAACTTCGGCGAAGGCAGCAACCTCTACGTCTCCACCCCCGACATGCTCCGCGAGGGCGCCGCCCGCATCAAGGAACTGGGTGTGAAGCCGGAGATGGAGATCTTCGACACCGGCAACCTCTGGTTCGCCAACGTCATGGTCGAGGAAGGGCTGATCGCCCCGCCGCCGCTCTACCAGCTGTGCATGGGCATCCCCTACGGCGCCCCCGTGGATCCTGCCCTGCTGCAGGCCATGGTGAACATGCTGCCCGAGGGGGCCCAGTGGACCTCCTTCGCCATCGGCCGCAACCAGCTGCCCTGGGTCGCCCAGTCGGTGCTCCTCGGTGGCCACGTCCGCGTCGGATTGGAAGACAACCTCTACCTCTCCAAGGGCGTGAAGGCCACCAACGCACAGTTGACCGAACGTGCCATCGGCATCGTCACCGGCATGGGTTCCTCCGTGGCCACCCCCGACGAAGCCCGCGAAATCCTCAAGCTCGAAAAGTAAGGCCTGATTCATGAGCAACTACCCCAACCTGCACGACGTCGAAACGGTGGCCTGCGTGGGCATCGGCACCATTGGTGGCGGCTGGGCCGCCTACTTCCTGTCCCGCGGTTTCCGCGTCCAGGCCTGGGACCCCTCCGCCGATGCCGGTGACAAGTTGGCCGCGCTGATCGATGCCGCCTGGCCGGCGCTGACCCAGTTGGGTCTGGCACCGAATGCTTCCAAGGACAACTGGTCCGTCCACGCCGAACTCGCCGACGCCGTGTCCGGTGTCGGGTTCGTCCAGGAAAGCGCCCCCGAGGACCTGGACCTCAAATCGGATCTGCTGGCCCGGATCGACGCGGTGACCGACACCGACGTCGTCATCGGTTCCTCCACCTCCGGTTACGGGATGAGTGAGATGAACCAACGTGCGGCCCACCCCGAACGCCTGGTCGTCGGCCATCCCTTCAACCCGCCGTACCTGATCCCCCTCGTGGAGGTCGCCGGCGCCGAAGGCACCGATCCGGCAGCGGTGGCCTGGGCCTCGCAGTGGTATGACTTCATCGGCAAGTCGGTGATCACCATGGACCGTGAGGTCCCGGGCTTCATCGCCAACCGCTTGCAGGAGGCGCTCTGGCGCGAGGCCCTGCATATGATCGACAACGGCGAGGCCACGGTCGAACAGATCGATCTGGCCATCACCGATGGCCCCGGCCTGCGCTGGCCGATCCAAGGCCCCATGCTCACCTTCCATCTGGCCGGTGGGCCCGGCGGCATGGCCCATATGCTGGACCACTTCGGCCCCTCCTTGAAGTCGCCGTGGACCCGGCTCGATGCCCCGGAACTGACCCGGAAGCTGCGCGATGACGTCATCGCCGGTTGCGACGAGGAAGCCGGCGAGCGCGGCTTCGCCGATCTGGTCGCCGAACGCGACGCGGCCATCATCGCCGTCCGCACCGTGATCGGGGAGCTGAAGGCGGCACCGAAGGCGGCGGTCTAGGTGGCGCTGGAACCGTATTCCACGGCTGTCCTGCCCGAATGGATCGACTATAACGGCCACCTCTCCGAGGCCTACTACGTCCTCGTCTTCGGTTTCGCCACCGATGCGGCCATGGAGACGCTGGGCCTGGGCCCCGTCTACCGGGAGGCCACCTCCAATTCGCTGTACACCGTGGAGGCCCACGTCAGGTATCTGGATGAAACCGGTCTCGGCGCCGAACTGGAGGTCACCACCACGGTGGCCGGCTCGGGGGCCAAGAAGCTGCATCTGGCCCACACCATGCGGGTCGATGGCGCGGTGATTGCCACCGAGGAGATCCTGGGGCTGCATGTGAGCCAGGAAACGGGGAAGACCCTTCCCTTCGGACAGGACATCCTGGACGCCATCGAAATCCATCGCGATGACCCCCCGGACTGGAGCGGCCGATCCATCACCTGCTAGCCATCCGCCTACTCCAGGAGCCCCACCGTGACTTCCTCCCCACCTTCCCTCTTTCCCATGCCTCCCCCGGCAGCCCGCGCCCGACGTTCCGGGCCTGAGGGATTCAGCCGCCGGGCATTGCTCGGCAGCGGAATGGCCCTCGGCCTCGGCGCCGTGCTGACCGCTTGCGGGGCCCAGCCCTCGGTCATTGCGGCACCGACCGGCAATCCACAAACCGGCGGGACCCTGCGCGTCGGGCTCTCCGGAGGTGGCGCCTCAGACACCCTGGACGCCCACATCCCGGTGAACACGACGGATATCGCCCGCGTGGTCAACCTCTACGAAGCACTGCTGTACCGGGATGAGAACTACGACCTGCAGCCGCTGCTGGCGCTGAGTGCGACGCCGGATGAAAAGGCGATGGTCTGGACCGTGAAACTGCGTCCAGGAGTCGTCTTCCATGATGGACGCCCGGTGCGGCCCGAAGACGTCGTCGCCACGTTCAAGCGCATCACCGATCCCGAGGATCCCAAATCCGGTGCCACGGCGCTGGTCGTCCTCGACGAGGTCGCGATCGTGGGCAAGGACACCGTTGAATTCCGGTTGAACTCCCCGTCGGCGACCTTCGACGACTCCTTGGGCCAATACTCGATGGGGATCGTCCCCGCGGATTACGACGCCGCGAAGCCGGTGGGAACCGGCCCCTTCAAGGTCAAGAGCTTCTCGCCCGGCCGGCAGTCGGTCTTCTCCCGCAACGACGGCTATTGGCGCGATCACGAGCCCTATCTGGACGAGTTGGCCATCCTGAACTTCGATGATGACGACGCGATGATCAATGCCCTGCTGTCCAGCCAGGTCGACGCGATCGGACAGATCCCGTTGGCACTGACCGAAGTCATCGGTTCGGACCCGCGTATCGGGATCCTGAACTCGGAGACCGGCATGTGGCTGCCGTTCACCATGCGGGTGGACCGCAAACCCTTCGACGACGTCCGGGTCCGGCAGGCCTTCAAGCTCGCCGTGGACCGGGAGCAGATGATCGAGCAGGTCCTCAGCGGCCACGGCACCATCGGCAACGACGTCTTCGCCCCCTTCGACCCCGGAACGACCGGGTTGACCCAGCGCACGCAGGATATCGCCAAGGCCAAGTCCCTGCTCGCCGAGGCGGGGTACCCCAACGGACTGGACGTGGAGCTCGTCACGGCCCCCATCCAATCCGGCGCCGTCGAGGCGGCCCAGGTCTTCGCCCAACAGGCGGCGGCCTCCGGGATCAGGGTCAAGATCCGCCGCACCGACACCACCACCTATTTCGGCGACGACTACCTCCAATGGGACTTCGCCCAGGACTTCTACTACACCCGCAACTTCCTGCCGCAGGTGGACAACTCCCTGCTGAAGGATTCCCCCTATAACGAAACCCACTGGGACAACGCCGATTTCGTCGACCTCGTCAACCAGGCCAAGGCCACCGTGGACGAAGACCAACGCAACCAGCAGATCGCCAAGGCCCAACGCCTGCTCTACGACGAAGGTGGATACATCATTTGGGGACACCCCAACCAGGCCGATGCCTTCCAGCACTATGTCGCCGGACTGGTACCCAATAAAACCGGGCTGGCCCTGTCCGGCTACGAATTCCGTCGTGTGTGGATGGGAGGCACGAAATGATCCTCAAACTCGTTTCCCGACGCCTGTTGGTCAGCGTGCTGATCCTGCTGGTCGTCTCCATCATGGTCTTCGTGGCCACCCTGCTGCTCCCCGGAGACCCGGCCCAAGCCGTGCTCGGCCAACAGGCGACCCCCGAACGGCTCGAGGCGCTGCGTGAGCAGATGAACCTCAACGACCCGGTGGTCATGCGCTACCTCTCCTGGCTCGGAGGACTGTTCACCGGCAACTTCGGCTACTCGGCGGCCACCGCCGGCCCGGTCTCCGCCCTGATCGGCGAGCGCATCACCGCCTCGCTGGTCCTGATGGGCATCGCCGCGGTCATCAGCATTCCGGTGGGCATCATCGTGGGCACCTACAGTGCCTTGCGTCGTGGCCGCTTCGCCGACCATGTCGCGACCACCACTTCGCTGGTCCTGGCCGCGATGCCCGAGTTCGTCATCGGCATCGTGATGATCACGCTCTTCTCCACCACGGTCTTCAAGATCCTTCCCTCCGTCACCCTGGCCCCGCCGGGTGAACCCGTCTGGAACTATCCGCTGCAGCTGGTGTTGCCGGCCCTGACCCTGGTCCTGGTCGTCACCCCCTACATCGTGCGGATGATGCGTGCCACGATGATCGAGGTGCTGGATTCCGGCTTCGTGGAAATGGCCCGACTCAAGGGCGTCCCGGAGCGCACGGTGATCCTGCGCCACGCAGTCCCCCATGCGCTGGGCCCCGTGGCCCAGGTGGTCGCCATCCAGTTGGCGTGGATGGCCGGCGGCGTGGTCGTCATCGAGTTCCTGTTCCGCTACCCGGGCATCGGCCAGGCCCTGGTCGACGCCGTGTCCAACCGTGACGTCCAAGTCGTCCAGGCGATTTCGATGCTCATCGCCGCCGCCTACATCGTGGTGAACCTGCTGGCCGACATCGTCGGCATAGCCACCAACCCGAAGCTCAGGACGGAGTCCGCCCGATGAGTACCAACAACACCCCCACCGACATGGCCGGATCGGCCATCGACGACGAAGTCTCCTCCGCCCCCGGGTTGTTCCGGCGCATGATGCGCCAGAAGCAGGCCAGGATCGGCGCCGTGCTGACCGGGATCGTGCTGCTGG
Organism: Arthrobacter sp. 179; assembly: GCF_052379645.1. Lineage (NCBI taxonomy): Bacteria > Bacillati > Actinomycetota > Actinomycetes > Micrococcales > Micrococcaceae > Arthrobacter > Arthrobacter sp. 179. Next base: position 130,699 of record NZ_JBQSYU010000003.1, read on the forward strand.
TGGCCCTGGTGGGCCCGCTGCTGCTTCCCTGGGCCACCGGATTCACCAGCACCTCCTTCTCCGGTAGGCCGTTCCAACCGGACGGCATCTTCGGAACCGACAACCTCGGCCGCGACATCCTCAGCCGTTTCCTCGACGGTGGACTACGGCTGCTGGCCTACGCGGCCCTGGCCACCGCCCTGGGCATGGTGGTCGGTGTGGTGATCGGCATGGCCGCCGCCTACTCACGGCCCTGGCTCGACAACCTGATCATGCGCTCCAACGACGTCCTGCTGGCCTTGCCGCAGCTGGTCTTCGCCCTGTTGGCGATCACCGTCCTGGGCCCCAAGGGCTGGGTCCTGGTGACCGTCATCGGCATCACCCACGCCCCCCGGGTCGCCCGGGTGACCCGTTCGGCGACCGCCTCGGTGATCACCGAGGACTTCGTCCGCGCCTCGGAAATGTATGCCGTCCCGAAATGGAAGATCCTGCTCAAGGACGTGCTGCCGAACATCACCGGCCCCCTCATGGTGGAACTGGGCCTGCGCATGACGTACTCCATCGGTTTCGTCGCCGCCCTGTCCTTCCTGGGCCTGGGCATGCAACCACCGACCGCCGACTGGGGCCTGATGATCAACGAGAACCGCATTGCGTTGACCGTCCAACCCTGGGGCGTCATCCTGCCGGTGGTGGCCATCGCCATCCTGACCGTCGGGACCAACCTCCTCACCGATTCCCTGGCACGGGCCTCGGCCAACCTGAACGCGGGAGAATGAACATGGACACCGTGAAGAACGAAGCACCAACCGTCGCGGCACTGCGGGCCACCGACCTGCGGGTCGCCACGCTGGCCGGCAAGGAGATCCTGCACGGGATCGACTTCGAGTTGCACCCGGGACGGATCCTGGCGCTGGTCGGGGAATCCGGATCGGGGAAGACCACCGCGGGCCTGGCCTGCATGGGTCATTTCCGCCAGGGCCTGAAACTGACCGCCGGCTCCGTCCATCTGGGTAGCGAAGAGGCCTCGGGCAACCTGCTCGAGCTCAGCGCCCCGAAGGTCCGGGTCCTGCGGGGCGGATCCATCTCCTATGTCCCGCAGGACCCCGCGCTGTCGTTGAACCCCGCCATGCGGATCGGCGAGCAGGTCCTGGAGACGCTCCAGGTCCACGGCTTTGGTGCGAACGACCACGAGCGCGCCGCCCGGGTGGACGAGGTCCTCACCGAGGTCGGCCTGCAGAACGATGCAGCCTACCGCCGCCGCTACCCCCACCAGCTCTCCGGTGGACAGCAGCAGCGCGTGGGGATCGCCATGGCCTTCGCCTGCCGTCCCTCGGTGATGATCCTGGATGAACCGACCACCGGCCTGGACGTCACCACGCAGGCACTGGTCCTGGAAACCATCCACGAAATGGCCGAACGGCATCAGGTCGCGGGCCTGTACATCACCCATGATCTGGCCGTCGTCGCCACGGTCGCCGACGAGGTCCTGGTCATGCTGTCCGGCGACGTCGTCGAACGGGGCTCCATCCAGGACGTGTTGTTCTCGCCCCGGCACCGCTATACCCGCAAACTGCTCGCCGCGGTTCCCGACCTGGCCGGCAAACGCCGGGTGGGCGATGTGGAGGCGATCACCGGGGAACAACCCCTGCTGATCCCCGGGCCCCACGCCCCCGGGGAGCCGCGTATCAACACCATCCCCGAAGCCTCGGCAGCAGAGTCTTCCGCGGACGCAACGTCGTCGTCCACCGAGGTCCTCTCGGTCTCGGGGCTGGAGCTGTCCTACGGTCCGGCCCGGATCCTCGACGGAATCGACCTCACACTCGAGGCGGGCGAGTCGATGATGCTGCTGGGCGAATCAGGGTCGGGCAAGACCACGCTCTCGCGGTGCATCGCCGGACTGAACGACGACTACCACGGCACCGTTTCGCTCCGTGGCACCGCACTGGCCGAGGGGACCCGTGGGCGCACCGCCGAAGAGCGCCAAGCGATCCAGTACGTGTTCCAAAGCCCCTTCTCCTCACTGAATCCGCGGCGCAGCATCTGCGAATCGGTGGAGGTGCCCTTGGAGATGGCCGGGATATCCAGTCGGCGCAAACGCCGCACCCTGGTGCACGAGGCGCTGGACCAGGTCAAGCTGGGCTCCAGCTACCTGGACCGCCGGCCGGGCGAACTCAGCGGTGGCGAGCGCCAGCGTGCTGCCATCGCCCGCGCCCTGGTCAACGCGCCCTCGGTCCTGGTCTGCGACGAGATCACCTCCGCCCTGGACGTCTCCGTCCAGGCCTCCATCCTGGACCTGCTGCGCACCCTGCAGTTGGACACCGGGATGTCGATGCTCTTCGTCACCCACAACATCGCCTTGGCCCGGCATATCTCCCAACGGCTGGCCGTGTTGCAGCGCGGACTGATCGTGGATCTGGGCCCCACGGAAGAGGTGCTGAACAACCCGCAGCACGCCTACACCCGTCAGCTGCTCGACCATGTCCCCACGTTCTAAGGAAGCTCCCACCATGCCCACCGACACCTCGCCAGCGCCTTCACCAGCGGGCGGTTCGGCATCCCTCACCCTGCAATCCCATAACGATGCGGCTCTGCCCGCGGCGGACTTCGCCATGCTGCAGGAGACGTTCGCCAAACACCTCCAGGCCAGCGCCGGCGGGATGTCCTTCTGTGTCTACCGCGAAGGCGCCCCCGTGGCCCGTTTCCATGGGGGCACGACGGTGAAGGCCGGAATGGACCCGGCACCGGGACTGGCCGGCCCGGCCGTCTGGGACGAAAACACCCGTGCCGTGCTGTTCTCGGGAACCAAGGGCCTCGTGGCGACCGTAGCCGCGATCGTCGTCGGCCGCGGCCAACTCGACGTCCGCCGTCCGGTCGCCGACTACTGGCCGGAGTTCGCCGCAGCCGGCAAGGCCGACGTGCCGGTGTCGATGCTGCTGAACCACACGGTCGGGCTGGTCTATGTGGACCCCGAACCCGACGGGGAAAACACCAGGTACGACAACCGGCTCAACGCCTCCATCCTGGCCGCCCAGGCCCCGCTGTGGGAACCGGGGACGAAGGTCGCCTACCATGCGATCACCTATGGGTACCTGATGGCCGAGCTGCTGCTCCGGGCCACCGGCCAGGACATCGGCACCCTCATCCGCGAACTGCTTGCCGAGCCGTTGGGCCTGGACCTGCACCTGGGACTGCCCCCGGAACTCGACGGAAGGGTCGCGACCATCTTCCGGGCCGATGACTACGCGATCAGCACCTTCCTCAAGGATGCCGAACGACGCCGGATCGTGGACCGGATGTATGCGGGCTCGCTCACCGGGGAGAAGGACTGCTTCAATTCGGTGGAGATGCGCCGCGGGCAATTGGCTGCCGGCGGAGGGATCGCCACCGCCGAATCCATGGCCAGCCTCTACTCCCAGCTGGCCGCCCCGGGACAGACCCTGGTGGATCCCACGGCCCTGGCCGACGCCACCGGGACCTGGTCCGAAGGCGTCGACGCGGTCAACGACCGTCCGCTGCGCTTCGGCCTCGGCTACGAGCTCGCCGACCCGATCGGCACCTACGGCCCCGTGGCCCCGGCCTTCGGACATTCCGGTGCCGGCGGCGGACTCCACGGGGCCTGGCCGGGCAAGAACATCGGCTTCTCCTTCCTGATCAACGAGATGCTCTCCGAGGACCAGGACCGGCGCGTGAAGGACCTGCTGGCGGCGCTCGCCCGGATCGTCTAGTCCCGGGGCCGGGGTTTCGCCCGCCGGGGCCCCGGCGCTGCCGCTACTGTGTGGGTATGCAATCCCCCATCGAGAGCTACCTGCGACGGCTGCACACCGAATTGTCGAGCCTGCGCGACGGGACCCCCTACCAGGACATCCCCGCGACCTCCCATGGCAACCCCGACGACTTCGCGATCTGCCTGGCCACGGTCGACGGCTACGTCTACGAGGTCGGCGATGCCGATACCGAGTTCTCGATCCAATCGGTGTCCAAGCCGTTCACCTACGGCCTGGCCCTGGAGGACCTGGGCCCGGACGCGGTGGACGAGAAGATCGACGTCGAACCCTCCGGTGATGCCTTCAACGAGATCTCGCTCTCCGAGGGCACCGGCCGGCCGGCCAACGCGATGATCAACGCCGGGGCCATCGCCGCGACCTCGCTGATCAAGGGCTCGGGCGGACGCCAGGGCTTCGAGAGGATCCTGGCCACCTATTCGGATTTCGCCGGCCGGCCGTTGAAGGTCCGCGAATCGATCTACCGCTCGGAGATCCGCACCGGCCACCGCAACCGGGCCATGGCCAACCTGCTGCGCAGCTTCAACGTCATCGAACACGACCCGGAAAAGGCGCTGCGCAACTACTTCCGCCAATGCTCGGTGATGGTCAACGCCCGGGATCTGGCCCTCATGGCCGCCACCCTGGCCAACGGCGGCACGCAGCCACTCACCGGCAAGGAGGTCATGGGGATCGATTCGGTCCAGCGGGTGCTTTCGGTGATGATGACCTGCGGCATGTATGACGACGCCGGATCGTGGACCAGCGCCGTGGGCATGCCCGCCAAATCCGGGGTCGGCGGCGGCCTGCTGGCGGTCCTTCCCGGCCAGTTGGGCTTGGCGGTCTATTCCCCGCCGTTGAACGAGCACGGCTCCCCCGTGCGCGGGGTGGCCGCCTCCGAACGCATGGCCGCGGACATGGAACTGCATTTCGTCCGGGCGGCCCGCATGGGCCGCTCGGTCATCAGCGAACGCTACGACCTGACCGAGGCTCCCTCCGGGGTCCGCCACAACGACGACGCCGCGGCGGTGCTCGAAGAGCACGGGCACCGGGCGCAGATCCTCGAACTGAACGGGGACCTGCTCTTCGCCGGCGCCGAGTCGATGGTCCGGGCCATCAGTGCGCTGCCCGAAGAGGTGGAGCTGGTGATCCTGGACGTGCGCCGGATCGACGAGGTCGGGGATGTGGCCCTGACCATGCTCTCCGAGGTGCGCGACGGGCTGGTCGAGGAGAAACGCCGGCTGATCCTGATCGAAACCGAGGGGGTCATCGCCGATGCCATGACCGCCGGGCGCAACGACGTCCCCGTCTTCGGCACCCGCAACGACGCGGTGGAGTGGGCCGAGGAGTGGATCATTGCCCTGCACGGCGGCCCCGGGCTGGTCCCCGACGTCGTACGGCTGCCCGACTTCCCCGCCGTGGGGCCCCTGGAGCCGGAACAGATCACTGCCCTTGAAACGCATATGGAGGAACGCACCTACGACGACGGGCAGGTCATACGGCGGGTGGGACAGAAGTTCGGCGGCGTCTATTTCATCCTCTCGGGCAAGGTGGCCACCACCAGCACCCAACAGGGACACCGGTTCCGCCATGCGACCCTGGGCGCCGGCATGACCTTCGGCGAAATCGCCCTGGGCGGGGACCGCGGCCAGTCCCTGCGCGTCACGGCCGAGGGGCGGGTCCAGCTCAAGGTACTGCCCGCCGAAGCCATCGCCCACCTCGAGGCCGATGATCCGTCGTTGGCCCTCTCCTTCTGGAAGGCGGTGGCCCGCGACGCCTACACCCGCGTGGAGCAGAGCTTCCGCGAGGCAGCCGTGCGCGAACGCGACCAGACCTTCCACGACGAAACGAACCGCTGAAGGGCCGACCCGACCCGCTGGCGTCGTTCCCCAGGACACATTATTTCTTAAATTCCATAGGTCTTTGATATAAATAACTTATGCAAAACATGACGCGGGCCCCCGAGCCGGAGGAAATCTCCGACGTGGCCGGGCTGCTGGAGGAACTCTTCCGACTCTCCCGGCGGCTGACCCCACCCGGGAACTACTCGTTGACCGTCTACTCGGCGTTGGCCTCGCTCAAACGCCATGGAGACGCCCGCCTGACGGCACTGGCCGCCCATGAGGGCGTCAGCCAGCCCTCGATGACCCAGGCCGTCGGCCGGCTCAAACGCGAAGGCCTGGTCCAGCAGGTCCCCGATCCCAGCGATGGTCGAGCCGTCCTGATTTCGATCACGGACACCGGCCTGGCAGCCCTGGCCGCCCGGAGCCAACGCCGCAGCGAAGGCGTCGCCGAGCTGCTGGCCGCACTGGATGCCACCGATCAGCATTCGATCATCGCCGCGACCGGGGCCCTGCGCCGGCTCATCGACGCAGCCCCCGACCAACGCCCCGACGGCAAATAAGCACAGCACCAACCCATCCCATATCCCTCGATTGGAGCACCGATGACCGGAGCACCAACGACCAGCCCTTCCCGGCCGGCCAGTCCCTTCAAACAACCCAAAGCCGTCTGGGTGCTGGCCTTCGCCTGCGTCGTCTCCTTCATGGGGATCGGCCTGGTGGACCCCATCCTCCCCGCCATTTCCGAACAGCTGGAGGCCTCGCCCAGCCAGGTGACGCTGCTGTTCACCAGCTACCTGCTGGTTACCGCCGTCGCGATGCTCTTCACCGGGTGGATCTCCAGCCACATCGGGGCCAAACGCACCCTGGTCTACGGCCTGACGATCATCGTCATCTTCGCCGCCCTGGCCGGCTTCTCCGGGTCCATCGACGGCATCGTGGGCTTCCGCGCCGGGTGGGGTGTCGGCAACGCGATGTTCATCGCCACCTCGTTGGCGGTCATCGTGGCCTCGGCCAGCGGCGGCTTCGTCGGGGCCATCGTGCTCTACGAGGCGGCCCTGGGCCTGGGCATGGCCGCCGGGCCGCTGGTTGGCGGCCTGCTGGGCTCCATCTCCTGGCGCGGCCCCTTCTTCGGGGTCGCCGGCCTGATGCTCATCGCCCTGATCGCCACCATCGTGCTGGTGGAGCCCACGCCCAAACCCGTGAAGAAGACCTCCATCCTGGATCCGCTGAAGGCCCTGCGCCACCGCGGTCTGCTGACCATGTCGCTGATGGCCCTGTTCTACAACTGGGCGTTCTTCACCGTGCTGGGCTACGCCCCCTTCCCGATGGGCCTAGACGCGATCCACCTGGGCTTCGTGTTCTTCGGCTGGGGTGTCCTGGTCGCCGGGTTCTCCGTCTTCGGGGCCCCCTGGCTGCAGCGCAAGCTCGGCATCGCCGGCACCTTGTACATGAACCTCTCGCTCTTCGCCGTGACGATCCTGATCATCGGCATCTGGGTGCACAACACCTCGGTGCTCATTCCGGCGGTCATCGCCACCGGCATCTTCATCGGCATCAACAACACGGTTACCACGCAGGCCGTCATGACCGTCTCACCGGTCGAACGCTCCGTCGCCTCGGCCGCCTACGGCTTCGTCCGCTTCATCGGCGGCGGCCTGGCCCCGCTGGCCGCCGGCAAACTGGTGGAGCACTACAACATGCATGTGCCCTTCATCCTCGGCGCCGTGGCCCTGGTCATCGGCCTGGTCATCCTGATGTCGGGACATAAGCTCCTCCGCAAGGCCGAAGAAGCACAAGCCGCCGATACAGCGGCGGCAGGCTCCACCGGGGAACCGGGTCTCGAAGCACCCGAAGACGCCCTGGCCATTGCCGACCGCCGGATCATCCCCGTCGAACATGCAGCCACCGCCGTCGTCCCCGAAGGGCTCCAGGGAGCCGTCGTGGCGGCCATCGGCTCCTCCGACTCCGCCGACCGGATCGTGGACAAGGCCCTGCGGGTCGCCGCCGCCGCGAAACTTCGGGTCGACGTGATCCACGTCCTGGAATCGGTCATCGCCAGTGATGCAGCAATCGACGGCGAGGACCTGGACACGGCGTCGGCAGCCGTGCGCGCCCAGTTGGATCGCCTCGCCGCCGCAGGCGTCGGCGCCGCCGGATACGTGTTGGGCACCGGGCCGGGCCGCCCCGAGGACCATGCCGGTGCCGGACGAGCGGTGGCCGAATATGCCAACCGCATCCAAGCCAGGTCCCTGGTCATCGGGGCCCCGACCCATGGCGGGCTCTCCGCGCTCATGGACGCCTCCGCCAGCCAGGAGATCTGGCGTACCGCCCACACGGATGTCACCATCGTGAACCCGGAGGCGGCGCAGCCCGTCGGGCCCTGACCGGGTCTTGCACGATTCCGTTGGCCCGTCCGGCACCTGGTGCCGGGCGGGCCTTCGCCGTCCCCTGCCGCCGCGGTGCCTGCGGCAGCCCTGGCGGACCGGCAGGCGGGGACAAGAACCTAGCCGGCCGTGGACTCCGCGTGCCTGCGACGGATCAGTGTCAGCCGCAGGACGGACAGGGCCACGGCCAGGGCCAGGCACGGCAGCATATAGGCAACGAGGTCCGCATCCGTGGCCAGCGAGACGGCGCCGAGGGCGATGGTCGCGACCATGAACACCCAGGCCAAGGGGGTGATGATCTTCAGCATGGCCCGCTCCTCCCCAGGATTCCATTGGTCCCTTCCCGGGCCCTGGGCGGGCTTGCTGCCCGGTGACCCGGCGGTTGTCCTGTCCGGCCACCGTAGGTTCCCCGCAACGCGGAGCACAAGAGGCACGTGCCTGGTTCCCGAAGCGTCGGTCGGCACTGTTAGATTCGAGCCCTGTCCGTTGGTAGGTCCGCGGCTGAGATGAGAAGGAGTGTGGATGTTCCTGCTGGATGCCGTGGAGGCCACCGAGCCGCCACCCTTGGTTTTCTCGGCTTCCGATCTGGTCACGGCCAGCGAATGCGAATACCAGAGTCTGTATAAACTCGACGTCAAACTGGGCCGCCGCGAGAAACCAGACTTCCCCGAGGACGCCATGGCATCCCGCGCCGCGGACCTCGGTGATGTCCACGAACAACGGGTCCTGGAGCAGCTGGAACACACCCACGGTCCCTGGGACCAGGCCAGCGGCACGGGGGTCCGCCGGATCAACAAGGCCCCCACCATGGACCGGGCCACGCTTGAACGGCTGGCTGCCGACACCACCGAGGCCCTCACCCTCGGGGCCGACGTCGTTTTCCAGGCCACCTTCTTCGACGGCGAATTCCTCGGGTTCGCCGACTTCATCGTCCGCGGGGCCGACGGCCGCTACGCCGTCTGGGACTCGAAACTGGCCCGCCATGCCCGGGTCACCGCACTGCTGCAACTGGCCACCTACGGGGACCAGCTCGAACGTCTGGGATTCGACCCCTCCCCGGTGGCGACCCTGGTGCTGGGCGACCTCGAACACAGCGACCATCCGATGCCCGATCTGCTGCCCGCCTACCGCGAGCTCCGGACGCGTTTTCGCCGGCTGACCGCCGAACACCGCGCCGCGGGGACCACCGTTGACTGGAACCGTCCCGGACTGCGGCGGTGCGGGACCTGTGATTACTGTGCCGAACAGGTCGCCGCCCACGATGACCTGCTGCTCATCGGCGGCATGACTGCGGCACGACGGCGGACCCTGATGGCCGAGGGCATCACCACCATGCATCAACTCGCCGAGCAGCCGGCCCCCGCCGGAGAGGACCCGGATTCGGGTCTGGGCCGTCTCCGCGAACAAGCCAGGGCCCAGACCGGGCTGATGGAATTCGACGGGTCCGCCAGCGTCGGGGAGCACACGGTCTCCTACCGTGTGCAGCCCACCCATGCCATCGGCGAGCTACCGGCCCCCAGCGACGGCGACATCTTCTTCGACTTCGAGGGCGACCCGCTCTGGCAGGACCCCGAAACCGGCACCTGGGGTATCGAGTATCTCTTCGGCGTCATCGAACACGACACCGGCACCCCCGTCTTCCGCCCGTTCTGGGCGCATTCCCGCGCCGGGGAGAAACGGGCGTTCCTGGACTTCCTGGACTATATCCAACAACGCCGTCAGCGGTGGCCCGACCTGCACGTCTACCACTACGCCCCCTACGAGAAGTCTGCGCTGCGCAACCTCTCGGTCCGGCACACCGCCGGGGAAGACACCGTGGATGCCTGGCTGCGCGAGTCCCTGCTGGTGGACCTGTATGACACCGTCCGCCATTCGGTGCGCATCTCGGAAAGCTCCTATTCGATCAAGAAGCTCGAACCGCTCTACATGGGCGCCGATGGCCCGCGGGACGGAGTCACCAACGCGGGGGCCTCGGTCGTGGCCTATGCGATCTACGCCGCCGACCGCGAGGCCGGGAACACCGAGGCCGCCGCATCGACCCTGGCCTCGATCTCCGCCTATAACGAATACGACTGCCTCTCCACGCTGCGCCTGCGTGATTGGCTGCTCTCACTGGCCGCCGACGAGCCGACCCCCGACCCGTCGCCCGGCACGGCCACCGGCGTCCTGCCCGGCACCGGGGCCCCGGCACCGGACGCGTATGAGCCCAGCGCCGAGGAACTGAGGCTGCAGTCCTATCTGGAGCTCGACGCCGATTTCTCATCCCTTCCGGACACGGACCGCCCGGCGGCACGGGCCGACCACGCCGCAGTGGCCATGGTCGCCGCCGCCACCGGCTACCACCGGCGCGAGGACAAGCAGTTCTGGTGGGGCCACTTCGACCGGCTCGAATCCCCCACCGAGGACTGGGCCGAAACCCGGGGAGTCTTCCTCGTGGACTCCGCCGAAGTCCTCGAGGACTGGACCCGGCCACCGCGCGCCCGCACCGAACGCCGCGTCCTGGAACTGACCGGAACCGCCTCCGACGGAACCGATCTGCGCCCCGGCACCAACTGGTTCCGCATGTATGGTCCCCCCGTCCCCTCCGGCGCCGACGTCCCGGTCGATGCCGAGGGCCATCCGGTCCCCGCGGCGCGGGGCGGGATCTTCGACACCGCATTATTGTCGGTGGAGGTCAGCGGCCACGCCACGGTCCTCACGGTCGCCGAGAAATCCAGCGGGAGGATCCCCCCGTACCCGCAGACACCCATGGCACTGACCCCGGGGCGGCCCATCATGACCGTCAGCATCCGCGAATCGTTGGCGGAGCTGGCCCGCCAGGTCGGCTCCACCCTGGTGGTGCCCTCCCCCACCTCGGACCCGGGTGAGGCCCTGCCGGTGATCACCACCCCGCCGAAACTGCCCCACCACCCGGGGCTGGATATCCTGCGCCGGTCCACCCCGCGGCTGGCCAGTCTGGACGGCCTTCCCGCGGTCACCGTCGATGACGAAGGCCGGGGGGACCATATCGGGGCGATCACCGAGGCCGTCGCCGACCTGGATCGCTCCTATCTGGCCGTCCAGGGCCCTCCCGGGACCGGCAAGACCCATGTCGGCTCCCATGTCATCGCCGCCTTGCTGGACCGCGGCTGGAAGATCGGGGTGGTCGGCCAATCCCATGCGGTCGTGGAGAACATGCTCGGAGCGGCCATCAGCAAGGCGGGGGTCGATCCGGAGCGGGTGGCCAAGAAGCCCAAGGACCCCCTCGTCCCCTCCCCCTGGTCGGTGACCGATGACAAGAAGTTCGCCGCCCTCCTCGAGTCCGAGGGCGGGGCGCTGATCGGCGGGACGGCCTGGACGATGACCGGAAAACAGGTTCCCGCCGGCTGCCTGGACCTGCTGGTGATCGACGAAGCCGGTCAGTATTCACTGGCCAATACGCTCGCCGTCGCCCGGGCCGCGGACCGTTTGCTGCTGCTCGGTGATCCGCGGCAGCTGCCCCAGGTCACCCAGGGGACCCACCCCGAACCCGTCGACGATTCGGCACTGGGCTGGCTTTCCGAAGGGGCCGCCACCCTCCCGGGACGGTTGGGCTACTTCCTCCCTGATTCCTGGCGCATGCACCCGGCCCTGTGTGCGAAGGTCTCGGTCCTGAGCTATGCCGGGCGCCTGGCCTCGGCCCCGGCCGCCGCGCGGCGCCACCTCGAGGGGGTCGCCCCGGGAGTCGGCACCGTGCTGGTGGAGCACCACGGCAACGCGACCTCCAGCCTCGAGGAGGCCGAGGAGATCACCGCCCAGGTCGGCCGGCATCTGGGGCTGCGCTGGGACGACGGCGGACGCAGTCCGGTCCGCGGGTTGGGGCCCAGGGACATCCTGGTCGTCGCCGCCTACAACGCCCAGGTCAACGTGATCCGCGAGGCCCTCGATGCCGCCGGGTACGAGGACGTCCGGGTCGGCACCGTGGACAGGTTCCAGGGCCAGGAGGCCCCGGTGGTGCTGGTGTCCATGGCGGTCTCCGCCGCCGAGGAAACCCCACGCGGCATGGATTTCCTGCTCAACCGCAACCGGATCAACGTCGCCGTGTCGCGGGCACAATGGCGTACCGTCATCGTCCGTTCCCCCGAACTGACCAATTTCCTGCCCACCCGCCCCGAGGGGTTGGCCGAACTCGGGGCTTTCGTGGGGCTCTGCGGCTAAAGCAGCAAGGCTGGTGCCTCACCGTGCCAGCCGCCCCGATGCCGGGCAGGTCCTGCGGGCTCAGCCGTCGTGCTCGAACTCGCCCCGCATCGTGTTCAGCGTGCGACGGATGTTCTTGCGCTGGAACTCCGCGAAAAGCTGGCCGCCGGTGACGGCGCGGTCAAAGGCCCCGGCAAGCCAGTCCGGCCATTTAGACCTCCCATCGGTCCAGGTCTCGGTGACCCGGGTGCCCCCGTCAACGTCGTCGAGGTCGTAGGCCCAACTGGCGATCCTGCCGCGGAGCATCGGCCGACGGACACCGATCCTGCCCACGTCGAAGGCGAAACGTCGCCCCGGGTCCGACGCCGTGACGACGCACCGGGTGATCCACCGGGCCCGCCCCCGACGATTGGTCCCCTCGAAGATCTCTCCCACCTGCAGCGGGCGGCCCACGGCGGGGGTCGTGGCCCCGGTGTTTTCCGGGCTCCAGCGGGGCATCTGGGCGGGGTCGGCGAGCTGGGTCCAGATCGTCTCGGCGTCGACCTTGATGTCGACGCTGTCGCTGACCTGCATGGTGCGCTTCATTCGGGTCCTCCCGTTCGTTGGCCCGGCCGCTGAACATCAACCGTGTTCGGAGCGTACCTCCTCGCGTCGGCGCCGCGAATTGGACGAAACCGCGACCGGCCCCTGCTAGCGTGTGGCCATGAGTGCATTCCACGGTCTCGTTGCCTATCCCGTCACCCCCTTCGACGACTCCGGGGCGATCGATCATCCGGCCCTGCGCCGTCATCTATCCACGCTGGCGGTTTCGGGGGTCGATTCCATCGTCGTGCTGGGCTCCTCCGGTAGTTTCGCCTACCTCGACGCCGCCGAACGCGCCGCGGTGATCACCACCGCCGTCGAGACCGTCCGCGAGGTCAATCCAGCACTGCCCGTCCATGCAGGGGTCAGCGCCGTATCCACCGCCGAACTGATGCGCCACGTCGAGGCGGCCGTGGCGGCAGGAGTCGACGGGCTGCTGCTTTCCACCGTGTCCTATGTGCCCCTGAACGACGACGAGGTCGCCACCCAGTGCCGGCTGGTTGCCGCCGCCTCGGATCTGCCCATCTGCCTGTATTCCAACCCGGCGACCACCAACTTCTCCTTCTCCCTGGACCTCATCGCCGAGCTGGCCACCGAGCCGACGATCGTGGCGATCAAGGAAACGGCCGCCGATCTGGCGACCTTCATCGAACGCCACGAGGCCTTGGCCTCCCGCGTCCACCCCGGTTTCAGCCACGGCATGAGCGGGGACGCGTTGATCGCCGAGGCGGGCTTCGCCGCCGACGCCTGGCATTCCGGACCGGCTTCCGTGCTGCCGGCCCACTTCGGGGCGCTGCGGGCCGCCCTGGTCGACGGGGACATCGTCGAAGCGAACCGGCTGCAGGAGGAACTCACCCCGTTGATGCGCGAATTCAATGCGTTGCGCAAACTCAGCAACCTCCACGCCCTGGCCCGTGCGGCAGGCATCGATTCCGGGGAACCACGCCGCCCGCTGCTCCCCCTGCCCGGCAGCAGCCAGCGGGACCTGGCCCGGCTGCTCGGGGAGCTGTCCGAACCGCTGTAGCGATCCGGCACCGCCCCTGTGCACCAAGGGTTCGAACTCCCGGGTAACTCGTGCTAGACAAGGGGGCATGAAAATGCGCAATTTGGCGGGTTCCCCGGTGAACCCGCTGGGGCTGGGGTGCATGAACCTCAGCCACGGGTATTCGAACTTCCCGAGCTACGCCGACGGCGCCAGGCTCCTGCGTCACGCCCTCGATGCGGGGGTGGACCATTTCGACACGGCCACCCTGTACGGCAGGGGGTGCAACGAGGAACTCGTCGGCGCCGCCTTGGGAAAACGCCGTGACGACTACTTCCTGGCCAGCAAGTGCGGGTTGGAGATCATGGCTCCGGGAGAACGCGGACGCATCGACGGCCGACCCGAAACCATCAGGGCCCAAGCCGAGGCCTCGTTGGACCGGCTGGGCACCGATTTCATCGACCTCTACTACCTGCACCGCCTGGACCCGAACGTGCCGGTGGAGGAAAGCGTCGGCGCCCTGGCCGACCTCGTGGCCGAAGGGGCCATCGGGGCCATCGGCCTGTCGGAGGTCTCCACGGCCACCCTCTACCGGGCGGCAACCGAACATCCGATCGCCGCCGTGCAGAACGAATACTCGCTGGCCACCCGGAACTCCGAACTGGGCGTGCTGGATGCCTGCCGCGAGCTGGGTACCTCGTTCGTGGCCTTCAGCCCGCTCTCCCGGGGCTTCCTGGCCGGCACGCTACTCGATCCCTCCCAACTCCCGGAGCAGGACCTGCGCCACGTGTTGCCGCGTTTCACCGCCGAGAACTATCCGGCCAACCTTCAACTGCTCGATTCCTTCCGCCGGGTCGCCGAACGGCTGGGCCTCACCTGCTCCCAGCTGGCGCTGGCCTGGATCCTGGCCCAGGGCGATCACGTCCATGCCATCCCCGGCACCACCAGCACCGGGCACCTCGACGAGAATCTGGACGCCGGTTCCGTCGCCCTCGATGAGGCCACGGCCGCCGAGGTCGGGACGATCATCAACTCGCAGACCATCCACGGCGCCCGGTACAACCCCGGTCAACAGCGGACCATCGACACCGAGGAGTTCACCGCCGCGCAGGCCTGAGCCGACCTATTCCTCGTCCTTCGGGGCGTGCCGGCTCCGGGCCGGGTCGATGACCTCCTCCACGTCGAAGAACTTCTCCAGGACGTGGTGCTTGCCCTTCAGCGCCGCGTTCATGCTCAACCCGTCCACGTTGATGCGGGCCTGGCGCACATAGTCGTCGGTGAGCTGCATCCAGGCGGGGGTCGAGGCGTCGATGCCGAAGTAGAAATCGAAGCCCGCCTTCTTGAACAGCTCGTACTTCGCCCCGGAATACGCGGCGATGCCCGACATGTCGGCGCCGAACGGGAAGATCAGCAGGTCGGTGTCCCCCAGGATGGGGCTGACTTCCTGGTCCCATTTCCTCGTGTCGGCCTTCAGCCGCGCCATCGTCGAATTCGTGACGTTGGAGTGGCCCCAGGTATGGGAGGCGAAGACCCAGCCCTCGTCCTTCAGGGCCCCGGCGACCTTCTTCGCCTTCCTGGTCTGTGCCTTCACGTCGACCTCCGGGTCATCCCCGTATTCGATCTCGCTGGTGCGGTAGCCCAGCACCCCGTTGTAGCCGGTCAGTCCGAGGATGCCCTTGCTGCCGTGGTAGGAGAAATCGGGGTGCTCACGGACGAATGCGTCCACGACCGTGGGCAGGTCGTAGTCCCCATGGACCGTCGTGCCGGAGGGGTCCTGGTAGGTGTTGGTGATGTTCCCGTCGTCGTCCAGGGTCAGATTCGTGGCGAAGCCGTCGCCGTCCATGTATTCGTAATAGCTGACGTCGTCCTCGGAGAGGACCAGCGGCTTCTTGCCCTGCGGCAACTTGATCGGCCGGTATTCCATCTCCCCGTCGGCGTTTTCGCGGGCGATGTCGTGCGGGTTGACCAGCACATAGCCCTTGTCGTACACGGAGGCGAGGATGGCCTTGAATTCCTTGACCGTGACCATGTAGTCGGCATATCCCTGCGCACTGGGTCCGGGGGCGAAGGCCCGCTTCGGGTCAACGATCAGCGAGTGGAAGAACAGGTGGGAGATCTTCGAGTTGTCCTCCCAGGTCACCGCCTTCTTCTGCTGCGCGGTGATCTTGTCGATGAGATCGGACACGTCCCCGCCCTCGAGATCCTCGAGCTGTTCCAGGGCGGTGGAGTAGTCGTAGTGCGCCGCCGCCGTCCTGGCCTCATCGATCGCGGCCTCGCGCTGGTCCGCTGCCGAGGGCCCCTCGGATCCGCCGTCTGGTGCCAGGCCCGGCCCGGAGGCCCAGGCGCCCCCTCCGGGAGGCCCTTCCTGGCCACCGGATTCCGCGGCGCAGCCCGACAGGCCCAGGGAAACGGCCAGGGCGGAGGACAGAAGCAGGGCACCGGTGGAGCGTGTTCTCCTGGCGGAGGACATTATTGCTACCTCTTTCAGCACGTCGAGCGGACGAAGGCCGGCGGGGGTGCGATCAAACATCCGCTGTCTTCCACGCTAGCCCCGACCTTTGATCCGGACGCACGCGACACGTCGGTTGTGGCCTAGAATGACCATCCGGCCCTCGACGGTGCGAACGCCGTTCGTCGCGCTGCCGCGGCTTCCTTTTCGACCATCACCCGTCCATCGTCGTCCCCCACCGTGTGGGGCGGAAAGTAGCAGATGCCTTCAATCGAACCCGCCGTTGCGACGTGGGCCGACCAGCAGGAATTCAGGTCCTCCCCCGCCTGGAAGCTGCTCTCGGCGACGCCGTGGACGGTCGCGTTCCTGCGGGCCGAGTTCACCCAGGCCCGTCCCCGCGTGGGGTTGGAGGCGTTCCATGCCTCGTTGCAGGCCTTCCTGCGGCATCTCCGCTCCGCCGGGACACCGCTCAACGACGCCTGGCAGGCCCAGCAGTACGCCGATTCCTGGGTGCGGGCCGGATATCTGGCGCGGCCGCTGATCGATGGCTCCTTCGTCTACGAGCCGACCGCCCATACCGCCCGGGTGCTGACCTTCCTCGAAGGCTTCTCCGGCTCGGGGACCAATTTGAACTCCTCGCGCTTGAACACCCTGCTGACCAGCATCGAGTCCCTGGCCCATGAAACCGATCCCGACCCCGAGGCGCGGATCCGCCAGCTCGAAGCCGAGATCGCCGAACGCACCGAACGGGTCCGGGCCCTGCGTTCCGGGGCCGCCCCGGCCGTGTTGCCGGCCGACGGGGCCATGGCCGCGGCACGCAGCATCCTGGATCTGGCGGCGAACCTGCCGGCCGACTTCAAGCGCATGCGCGACGGTGTACGGCATATGCTCCACCAGGTCAGACGGGAGATCATGGAAGGCTCGGTGGCCAAGGGCGTGGCCGTCGGCCGGGTCTTGGAAGGTGATAGGCAACTGCGCAGCACCGCCGAAGGCGAGACGTTCCGGGGGTTCACCGAGTTCCTCAACGATCCGACCCGGCAACACCGCTTCCGCCAGGCCATCAACGAAGTACTCGAACGTGATTTCGTCGATGGCCTCAACGCCCAGGAACGCCATACCCTGGCCACCTTGCTGCGTGAGCTGCGCCGCCAGGCCGCCGAAGTGCATTCGAGCTATGGCAAGCTCTCGGAATCCCTGCACGCCTTCGTCCAGTCCGACGAATTCCGCGATTCGGTCCTGCTGCGCCGGACGGTGCGTAGCGCCGAACTGGCGGTCGCCGGTTCCGAGGCACTCGGCCCCCGGACCCCGGTCACTGCGGTGAAGCTGTACGCCCCGGCCTTCTCGACCCTGTCGGGCCTGGGGATCTTCGACCCCCAGGAGCATGTGGCCCCACCGAAGCTCGCCGAACCGCCGGCGATGAGCAGCGCCGACATCCGACGCACCCCCAGCACCCCGAAGGCCGATGCCGACCGGCTCGACACGGCCATCGCCACCGCGGTGGACTCCGCCGCGGGCCCCCTCACCCTCGGTTCCGTGTTCGCCGGGCTCGAGACCAGGGACCACCATGTGAACACCATCCGCTACCTCATCGAGGCCGCCCGCACCGCCGGACGGGACGTGGACACCACCAGATTCGAGTCGATCACCTTCAGCCAGGTCGACGGCTCCGAACGCACCGCCTACCTGCCCGTGATCACCTTCGCGAAGGACACCGAATGAGCCACCCGGACCCCGAATCCCCCGCCCTCGCCCCCCACGGTGCCTCCGGGGACGACGACCAGACCCCGGACACCGCGACCCCCTCGGGCCGCCGGGCCGAGGGAGAGCTCTTCGACGGGGACACCGGCAGATTCGAGTTGGCGCTGCGCCAGGCGCTGATCCGCTTGCTGCGCGGCCCCTACCTGGACGGGAGCGCCGATGCGCGGCTGTGGCAACTGGTACTGGACCGACGCCGGGAAATCTCCGCCTTCGTCGCCGAGCTGTTCCTGAAGCTGCAGATCGATCCCGAACGGAAGATCGCCCTGCTCGTACCGGTGCCGACCCAGACCGTCCACACCACCGCGATCGTGCCCCGCAAGCCGCTGCGCCGCGAGGAGACCCTGTTGGCGCTGCGGTTGCGGCTGCTGCTGGACCGTCATGCCGGCACCGGAACCGATCCGGTGATCTCCCGCGCAGGGGCCCGGGAGCTCCTCGAGGAGCATCGCCATCCCGGGGCCCTGGACGATAAGCGGCTCGAGGACCTCACCGATTCCTCCTTGGCCCGGCTAGCTGCCCTGAAGCTGATCCTGCCCACCGAACTCGACCAGGAATACCGGGTCTCCGGGGCCCTGGCGCTGGCCCTGCCCTTCGATTCGATCGACGAGATCCCCGCCTATCTGCAGTCCCTGGACCGGGCCGCCGACGAGGGGATGGAGCCGACGCTGGAACTGGATTCCGACGTCGTCCCCGACGACCCGGATGATGGTGCCGAGGACGACGCCGGGGAGCCGGACGATTCCGAAGATGACCCCGAGACCACCACGAACACCGAAGAGGCGGCCCAGTGACCATCTCCCAAACCCTCCCCTTCGGCGAGGCCATCAACCCCGGACAGCAGCGCCTGTGCTCGATCCAGGTCATCAACTGGGGCACCTTCCACGGCCGGCACGAACTGTATGTGGACCGCGACGGCACCTTGCTCACCGGCCGCCCCGGCGTCGGCAAGTCCACCCTGTTCGACGGAATCGGCCATATCTTCCATGCGGCCCCTCGACTGAACGAATCCGCCCATGAGGCCTCCACCCGCAAGGACCGGCGCACCACCTACTCCTATATGCGTGGACGTCGCTTCACAACCGAAACCGGCACCCTGTATCAACGTCCCGGCGCCACCTGGAGCGCCGTGGCCCTGACCTTCGAGGACGGGTTGGGGACCCGGACCTGCATCGCCGTCCTGTTCGACCTTCCGGCCCAGGGCCTGGAGGGCCAGGTCGGCAAGCACTATGTCATCGGGGACGGCACCCTGGATACCGCGGCGTTGGAAGAGCACGGCTCCCGCAGGTTCTCGCCGTCCTCCCTGATGAAGGTGCTCCCCGGGTTCGAGGCCTTCGATGTCCACCGCACCTTCGCCGAACGGTTCCGCCGGCGCCTGGGTATCGACAACGACAAGGCGTTCTCGCTGCTGCGCACCCTGCAGAACGGCAAAGGCCTGGACCGCGGGGTCAACCAGTTCTTCCGCTATGAGGTCCTGGAGGTCCCCTCGACCTTGAAGGCCGCTGCCGGCGCGGTGGAGGACTTCTCCCATCTGCGGGGGATCCACCGCCAACTCGAGGAGGCCCGCGCCCAACGAGATGCCCTGGAGCTGGTGCCCGAACAGCATCGACGCCACCAGGAACTCACCGAATCCCTGCGCCACCTCCAGGGCCTGGGGCGGCATCAATTGCCGCTGCTGCGCGAACATCTGGCCGCCGAACTGCTGGGCACCCGCTCCGCCGCCATCGCCGCCGAACTGAAGGCCAACCGCACCGCCATTTCCGAGGTCTCCGAATCCCGGACCGTGCTGGCCGAACGGGTGCGTTCACTGACCGAACAACACGACTCCCATGGAGGCCAGGCGGTCCAGGCGCTTGAACGTGAACTCGAGGCGGCCCGCTCACGGTTGGCCGAGCGCCAAGGGATCGCCTCCACCCTGAAGGCCCGCATGCACGACGCCGGGGTGGCGCTGACGTTCTCGGCTTCCGGTCTGCAGGCGGCCCGTCGCCAGGCGGCGGTGACCGCCGAAACCCTGCAGGGGGTGGCCAAGGATGCGACCACCATGGAACACGAGGCGATCGCCGCGTCCATGGAGGCGCGCGAGAAGGCGCAGAAGCTGCGCCAGGACATCGATTCCTACGCCCGCAGGGGCTCGAACATCGACGGCCTCTCGGCGGCGGCCCGCCGCCGGATCTGCTCCGAAACCGGGATCGCGGCCGAGGACCTCCCCTTCGCCGGGGAGCTCATGGACATGGCCCCCGGGGCCGGCCCCTGGCGCGCCGCGGCGGAGAAGGCCTTGCGCTCACTGGCCACCACCCTGTTGGTCGGCGGCGAGGACATCGAACGGGTGACGGCGGCGGCGGATCGGTTGGAAGGCTATGGCAGGTTGCGGTGGATCGACCTCTCGGCCCACGTCCCCGGCGGCCGCGACGGGGACCCGGTGGCCACCGCCGCCGACCAGGCCCTGGTGACGAAGCTGGAGTTCAAGCTATCCGAGGCCGGCCAGTGGTTGCAACGCAAGATCGCCGCCGACCACGATTTCATCTGCGTGGCCACCGATGCCGACCTGCACGCCGAACGACGGGCGATCTCCCGGGCCGGGACGATCAAATCCGGCCGCGGTTCCTTCGAACGCGATACCCGGCCCGTGGCGGCCTCGGACTACCTGTTGGGCTTCACTAACGAGGAGAAGATCTCCGAACTGACCGTCCAGGTCGACCAGTTGGACGCCGACCGGGCCCAAGCCGAGGAGCTGGCCGCCGAACGCAGCCGTTCCAAGGATTCCCTGGCCCGCAAACTCTCCCTGCTGCGCGAGCTGGTCGCTGACGAACGTCCCTTCTCCGCGCTGGATTCCTCGGTCCAGGGCGCCGCCGTCGAGGAGCTGGAGACCCGGATCGCCGAGGCCATGGATTCCAGCACCGACCTGGCCGGGCTGCGCACCGCCCTGGAGGCGGCCCGCACCGAACTGGAATCCGCCGTCGGACGGCTGGCGGTACTGCGCAACCAGACCGCGACGCTCGAGTCCCGGGCGGCGACCGCGAGCACCCAGCTCGAGGCGGCCCGTGCCTCCAGCGCCGCGGCCGCCCCGGAGGCGCAGGCCCGTGAAGAGCTGGGCGCCGAGCCGCTGCTGGCCGAGGCAATGCACCGGTTGGAGGCCGGCGAGGACTTCGACCTCGCCGAACTGGATGCGGCGGTGTCGGCGACCTCACAGGATCTGGGCGAACGCACCACGGAGGTGCGTGAACTCGTCTTCTCCACCGAGGCCACGCTCACTGAGACGTTCCGCCAATTTGCCCGCGACTTCGGCATGACCACCTCTGCTTCCTTCGGCACCGGCATCGAAAGCGCCCCGCACTATGTGGCACTGCACCGGGCGATCGTCCAGGAGGGGCTGCCGCAACGCCAGGAGGAGTTCCGCGAATACTTCTCCAACCGTTCCTACGAACGCTTCTCGGATCTGCTGCAGCTATTGGAGGAGGAACGCCGCGGGATCGGTGAACGCATCCTGCCGTTGAACCAGATCCTGGCCGATGTCCCCTTCGAGCATGGCTCGTACCTGCGTCTGGAAGTCACCACGGTCGTCCCGGAAGAGGCCCGCGATTTCCGCACCGCGCTCAAGGAGGCGCTCGGCAACGCCTACGGCTCCCGCGGGGTGGAGGAATTGAGTGCGAACTACAAGGCGTTGGAGCAGCTGGTGGACGCCCTGGACGATCCGGCACGGCAAGCCTGGCGGGATACCGTTCTGGACGTGCGCCAACATGTGCGGATCAGCTGCAACGAGCATAAGCCCGGCGGTGAGATCGAAAACGGGTTGGAACCGGGCACGCTCTCCGGCGGTGAGGGCCAACGCTTCACCTCGTTCATCATGGGCGCCGCCTTGGCCTACCAGTTGGGCTTCGCCCTGCACGGCTTCACGACCTACGGGACCGTGATGATCGACGAGGCGTTCATCCAGGCCAACGCGGAGTACGCCGCCGCCGGCATCAACGCGCTGCAGGAGTTCGGCTTCCAGTTGTTGCTGGCCGCCCCGGAGGACAAGATCGATCTGGCCCTGCATCTGGGTTCGGTCTCGGACATCATCAAGCATCCCGCCTCGAACGTCTCGGGTTTCGTCGAGACCGGCCGCTCCCCCGCCCTGGCCACGGACATCATCCTGCGCTGAGCCGTGGGGCCGGCCCCGGACCGGCGGCTACGGGTGGAAGCGGTGTTCGTGTTCGGCGTGGCGTTCGGTTTCGATCTGGAACGTCGAGTGCTCGATGGACACGTCGAAGTGCCCGGCCACGCAGTCCTGCAACGAGTCCAGCATGCTCGAGGCCCTACCGTCGTGGAAGGCATCCTCATGGACCACGACGTGCGCGGTGAGCACCGGCAGGCCGGTAGCGATCTGCGAGGCGTGCAGATCGTGGACCGAAAGGACTAGATCCTGGGAGAGCAGGTGCCGTCTGACCTCCTCCAGGTCCAACCCGCGCGGGGTCGATTCCAGCAGGATGGACGTCGTCTCACGCAGCAGCCGGAACGCCCGGGGCAGGATCAGGGCACTGATGAACATGGCCGCCAGTGCGTCCGCGCGCATCCACCCGGTCGTGCTGATGACGATGGCGCCGACGATCACCGCCACCGAGCCGAGGGCGTCGTTGACGACCTCCAGGAAGGCGGCGCGCATGTTCAGGTTCGCCCCGCGTCCGGAGCTGAGCACGACGATCGCAATGATGTTCCCGACCAGTCCGACGATCCCGAAGACCAGCAGCCCGGTGGCCGCGACCTCGGGCGGGGCGAAGAGCCGGCGGATGCCGTCGATCATGGCATAGAGTCCAACGGCGAGCAGCAGCGTGGACTGGGCGGTGGCCGAGAGCACCTCGGCCCGTCGGAAGCCCCAGGTGCGCCGGTCGGTGGCCGGGCGTCCCATGAGGGTCGCCGCAGTCAGGGCCATGAGCAGGCCGGCCGCGTCCGTGAGCATGTGGGCGGCATCGACGAGCAGGGCTAGCGAGCCGGTGACGACCGCACCGATGACTTCGGCAATGAGAATGACCGCGGTGATCCCGAACGCGATGGCCAGCCGGGGCCGGTGCTCGACGGCTCCGCCACTGTGGTCGTGGGAATGCGAATGACTCATGTGCACTCCGGCCCGGTGCGGTGGGACTCGTGCCAATGGTGGGCGGCCAGGGCGACCTCGTTGCCGCTGTCGGCCAACAGGGTCTCGGCGGCGAGAAGCAGGACGTCGATGTGCTCGGGTTCGGCCAGCGAGTACATGCTGGCGCGGCCGACCGGCCGTGACGACACCAGCCCGCAATCACGCAGGCAGGTCAGATGTGCGCTGACCGTGCTCTGGGCCAGGCCCAGATGCTCGGTCAGTTCCCTGACTTTATGTTCCCCGGTGCGCAGATGGCGCAGGATCAGCAATCGGGTCGGATCGGCCAGCCCGTGGAACAGGGCCGCCGCCGGGGCCAGCGGTCCCGTCGTCGGTTCGCCCTTCCGCATTATCATCGTCATATAACGATGATAGCCGTATCCAGCGTTGATTGCGAGGGGCCTTCCCGCCTGCCGGAGCCGGCGGGAAGACTGCGGACCTCAGATCAGGGACCCCATCCCCACCCGGGAACGCAACCAGTCCCGGGGGCGGAAGCGCTCACCATAGGCGTCGGCCAGCTCGTCGGCCCGGGCCACGAAGCCCGCGATGCCCCCTTCGTGGTTCGTGATGAAGGTGGCGGCCCCGCCGGTCCCCGGGGGGAACCCGACCCCGAAGATCGAGCCGATATTTGCCGAGGCAGTATCCGTCAGGACGCCATTCTCGAAGCAATGGGCCGTCTCTAGCGCCATGCGGAAGAGGTAGCGGTCCTGGATGTCCTTCGAGGCGAGCTCGGTCCCGCGGGCGAAGTGTTCCCTGAGCCCCGGCCACAAGGTTTTGCCGCCGCCTGTCGGATAGTCGTAGAACCCGCCTCCTGCGGCGCGGCCTTTTCTGCCATAGTCATCGACCATCGTGTCAATGAGGCGTTCCCCCGCTGCGGGTTCGCGGACCGCACCGGCGGCCGCGTATTCCTTTTCTTCTTCGGCCCGGGTGTGCTGGGCCAGCGTCAGCGAGACCTCGTCCAGCAGAACCAGCGGAGGGGCAGGGAAGCCCGCCTGGGTGGCTGCACGTTCGATCACCTGCGGATCCACCCCCTCCTCCAGTAATGCCGTGGCCTCCACGATCAGCGTCCCGAAGACCCTGGAGGTATAGAACCCACGGCCGTCCCCGACGGTGATCGGGATCTTCCGGATCTGCTGGACCAGATCGTAGGCCCGAGCGACGGTGGCATCCGAGGTCTGGTCTCCTCGGATGATCTCCACCAGCTTCATCTTCTCCACCGGGGAGAAGAAATGGAGCCCCACGAAATCCTGTGGGCGTCCGCTCGTGCCCTGCAGCGTTGAGATGGGCAGCGTCGAGGTATTCGAGCACAGCAGCGCCTCGGCGGGCAGCTCGGTTTCGGCTTCAGCGAAGACAGCGGATTTCAACTCGAGGTTCTCAAAGACCCCCTCGATGACCACCTCTGCCCTCGCCAGGTCTGCGGCCCGACCCGTCGGGTGGACTCGGGCCAGGATCGAATCCGTCGATTCCTGGTCCAGCCGCCCCTTGGACACCTGGCTGGCGAGCACATCCGAGACATGGGACTTGCCCTTCTCGGCACCCGCCTGATCGACGTCCTTCAGCACCACGTCGATGCCTGCCCGAGCGCAGGAATAGGCGATCCCGGCGCCCATCATCCCGGCGCCGAGGATCGCGACGGTGCCGACTTTCTGCGGCTTCGGCCCCTGCGGGCGGAGCCGGCCTGAACCGATCGACTGCTGGTCGAAGAAGAAGGCCTGGATCATGGCCTTGGCCGTGCGGCCAACCACGAGGTTGGCGAAGGCCCGCGACTCGATACGGCATGCGGTATCGAAGTCAACCAGCGTCCCTTCCACGGCCGTGCTGAGGATCGCCCGGGGCGCCGGAAGGTCTGCTCCCTTGAGCTGTTGGCGCAGCAGTGCAGGCAGGGACGGAAGAATGGCGGCCATCGATGGCGATGCCGCGGTTCCACCGGGAATTTTGTATCCCTTCGCCGCCCAGGGTTGGGTATTCGGCTCCTCCTGCTGCTGGTTATGGATCCAGGCTCGAGCGGCGGGCAGCAGTGCCTCGGGGCTGTCGACCAGTTCATCCACGACACCCTGCTGGTGTGCCGCCTCGGGGTCACGCTGTTGACCCTGGAGCAACCAGTCCATCAACGCCTTCTGGATGCCCAGCATCCGCACCATCCGGGTGATTCCGCCGCCGGGCAGCAGTCCCAGCCCTACTTCGGGGAGGCCGAATTTGTTTCCGGGGCTGTTCACCGCGATACGGCGATGGCAGGCCAGCGCAATTTCTAGTCCGCCGCCTAGTGCCGTGCCATTAAGCGCAGCCACCACCGGGACTCCCAGCTGCTCGAGGCGCCGCAGTTGGGCTTTGATGGTTTGGGCCTGGTCGAAGAGTTTATCGGCGTCTTCGGCAGTCGTCCGATAGATCGCTTCGAGGTCGCCGCCGGCAAAGAAGGTCTTCTTGGCGCTGGTCAGGATGACTCCGGTGATCTCTTCCCGCTGCGCTTCCAGCATCTCGACGGTTTCGGCCATCGAGGCCTGGTAGGCGTCGTTCATTGTATTGACCGAGGCCTCGGGGTCGTTCATGGTCAGGGTGACGATTCCGTCGTCGTCGCAGAGGGTGGCGAGGCCACGCTCGAGCTCACGCCGTTCAAGTTCGTCGACCAGGGTTCCCAGGATCATGGCGCCGGTTGCCCCGAGGGGGGTGACCCATGGCGATGGCGCCCCCGTTGACATTCGCTTGTTCTTCGTTCCAGCCCATATCCCGCATGAGTTTCAGCGGTACCGCTGCGAAAGCCTCGTTGACTTCGATGAGGTCGATATCCCCGGCCGTCATGCCGGCACGGTCGAGGGCCTTGCGACAGGCAGGAGTGGGGCCGGTGAGCATGATGGTCGGTTCGGAACCGGTCACCGCCGTTGCGACCACCCGGGCCCGCGGGGTGAGGCCGTGTCGTTGGCCAGCGCTCTCGTTTCCGACCAGGACCAGGGCAGCACCAGCGACGATTCCCGAGGAGTTGCCCGCATGGTGGACGTGATTGATCGTATCGACCGAGGCGTATTGCTCGAGGGCTACCGCATCGAAGCCGCCCTGAGCGCCTAGCTTCGCGAATGAGGGGTTCAGCGGAGCCAAGGTTTCCGTGCTGGTCCCGGGTCCAATGGTTTCATCATGGTCAAGGATCGTCAGCCCGTTCACATCACGGACCGGGACGATCGAACGATCAAAGCGACCTTCCTTCCACGCGGTGGCGGCCCGATGATGGCTTTGCGCGGCGAAGCGGTCCACTTCGGAGCGCTCGAAGCCCTCCAAGGTGGCACTTAGATCGGCACCAATTCCCTGGGGAACGAAATTGGTGGCCCGTGCGGTGGCCGGGTCCATGGCCCACGCCCCTCCGTCGGAGGCCATCGGCACCCTGGACATCGATTCGACGCCGCCGCCGATGAGCAGATCCTCCCAACCGGCGCGGGCACGGGCAGCCACCTGGTTCACGGCCTCGAGCCCCGAGGCGCAGAAGCGGTTGAGTTGGACGCCGGCGACCTCCCAAGGTAGCCCTGCCTTCAGGGCGGCGATCCGGGCGATATCCATCCCCTGCTCCCCCACCGGGCTCACACAACCAAGGACGATATCGTCGATGAGTCGGGTATCCATCCCCGGGTGGCGTTCCCTGAGGGCATCGATGAGCCCGACCACGAGATCGATCGGCTTCACTTCGTGGAGGGACCCGCTCGGCTTGCCCTTTCCCCGGGGAGATACGGATGGAATCGTAGATGAGTGCTTGGGGTGGTGTGGTCATCAGTACCTCACGTTGAAGGGCGAAGGGGCGGACACAGCACTGGTCGGGAAGCTGCCATGGGTTGAGACTACCCCCACCTATACGTTCGTACAAGGCACTGAATGATTGTATAGCCAGGATCGACGACCCCCTCGGGGCACTAGTCTGGGGAACCATGGATGCCATGCCAGAGAACCCGGAACAGGTCCTGCGCCTACCAGCCAATGGAGGACTGGACCCGCAGCTTTCGCTGGCCGTCCTGGCCGCCCATGC
Source organism: Arthrobacter sp. 179 (assembly GCF_052379645.1). Classification (NCBI taxonomy): domain Bacteria; kingdom Bacillati; phylum Actinomycetota; class Actinomycetes; order Micrococcales; family Micrococcaceae; genus Arthrobacter; species Arthrobacter sp. 179. The sequence goes on from NZ_JBQSYU010000003.1 coordinate 157,697, forward strand.
CGTGCCGGGCCTCGACGAACAAACGGGGGGCGAACACCGCCGCCCGGTCAGGATCGGAGACCGGAACGTGGTGATCGGTCTACGTTTCACCGAGGACGCGGTCCTGCTCCGCCGGGTGGACGCGGCGCTGACGGCCGAGGACCGGCCCCCGCTCTCGGCGTTGCTTCGCCGGTGGTTCGCGTTGGATCTGGATCTGGAACCGATCAATGCCCGGCTGCTCCGCGACCCGACCCTGGCCCCCCTGGTCGCCAAGCGGCCCCGGCTCCGCCCCGTCGGCTCCCCGGATCCCTTCGAGGCCGCGGCCACGACCGTGCTCGGCCAGCAGGTTTCCCTGGCCGCGGGACGCACTTTCGCCGGGCGGCTGGTGAGCGGATGGGCCGGCCCGCCGATCGCCGGATTGCACTTGTTCCCGACTCCCGGGGTCGTGGCGGGGATCCCCGAAGACGAACTGCAGGCCGGCGTCGGCCTGACCCACGCCCGCACCAGGACGTTGTTGGCCGTGGCCGAGGCGTTCGCCCATGTGGCGACACCGGCGGATCCCGGGGCGTTCCCGCTCACGCGTGAAGAACTCCTGGCCATCCCCGGCATCGGCCCGTGGAGCGCCGACAACCTCGATGTCAGGGCGCGTTTGGAGCCCGATGCCTTCACCGCCGGAGACCTCGTCCTGCGCCGGGCGCTGGGCGGGGTCACGACCCGGGAGGCGGCCCGCCGCGCGGAAGCCTGGCGCCCCTATCGCAGCCACGCGCTCTTCCATCTCTGGAACGAGGAAGCCTATTCGAAGGGCTGAGGCCCTCGCCCCGGACGGCGGATCAACCGCCCGTGGTGGCCTGCATCCCCGGCTGTTCGGGGAAGATCTTGCCGATCGGTTCGTTCTTCTCCGCCTGGAAGGTCTCTTCGGCGCGGCCGAAGGCCCAGTAGGCCGAGAGCGAGAGCTGTTTGCGGTGCAGGCCCTTCTCGTCGGCCAGGAACCGGCGCAGCGCCTTGACCATCTCCCGTTCCCCGTGGGCGAAGACCTGCACCTCGCCCTCATGCCAGGGACCTGCCATCACGGCGGCGGCGAGCTTGGTGCTTTCGGGGGTGAACGTCCCGCCGCGGTGCAGCCAGTGGACGTTGATTCCCTTCGGGGCCCTGAACTTGACCTCGTCCTTCTCCCCGGCCACCTCGACATAGACCTCACCGACGGCGGAACGAGGCATCTTCTCCAGGGCGGCGGCAATGGCCGGCAAAGCTGATTCGTCCCCCGCAAGCAGATGCCAGTCGGCGTCCTTCGAGGGGAAGTACATGCCCCCGGGGCCGGAGAAGCAGACCAGGTCACCGGGTTGGGCGTTGGCGGCCCAGGGGCCGGCCAGGCCCTCCTCACCGTGCACGACGAAGTCGATCTGCAAGGTGCCGGCGGCTTCGTTGACACTGCGCACCGTGTAGGTGCGGCGGACCGGCATCCGTTCCTGCGGCAGGACGGCCCGCAGTTCGTCCATGTCGTACGGTGGGGTCAGCCCCAATTCGGGGTCGGCGAAGAGCAGCTTGACGTACTTGTCGGTGGCATCCCGGTTGCGGAAGGCGGCAAAGCCCTCGCCGCCCAGGGTCAGACGGACCATGTGCTTGCCGATTTTCCGTTTGGTCACCACTTCCAACACGACCTGCGGGCGCGGCGGTCGAGCGGTTGCGGGGACGGGCATCTTCCGATCACTCCTTCGAGGGCCGAGCCTGACCCGGCAAAACGTATTTCCTCCACCCAATCCCAAGCGCGCAGGCAACGCAAACTCCGTACGCCACGGGCGAAGAGGTTACTTCAGCGGCCCCCGGGCCTCAGGGGAAGACCGGTTCGCCGAGGAACTGCTGCATTTCCTCCCGCTGCCGGGCCGGTAGCCGGAACAACCGCTGGTCCTCCACCGAGAAGAAGGCCAACGTGGTGGTCGCCCGCACGCACAGGCTCCCCTCGATCGGGTCGCGGAATTCGTAGCAGACGTCGAAGCTGGCCGCCTTCACCCGGGAAAGCCAGATCTCGACCTCCGCCGGGACATTGCGGTAGTCCAGCGGGCTGAGATACCTGACCCGGTGTTCGACCACGAGGATCTGGGTGTTGACCGGGACGCTGGAGAACAGTTCCGCGGTCGATTCGGTGCCCGGTTTGCCCGTCCCCCCGGGCACGCCGAAGCCGGCGATGCGGGCTTCTTCCATCATGCGCACGAGGTTGACGTTGTTGATATGCCCGTAGGCGTCCATGTCGCCCCACCGCATCGGGACCTGGACCTGCAGTTTCCGTCCGCTCATCGGGCGTGGACCTCCTGTTCTTCCTGCTCTCCCTGTGGTTCTCCTTCCGGCCACTGCTGGCGCAACCGCCGACGCTCCTGGTGCTCGACGTGCTGTTCCTCGTCGGAGACGATGCCCAGCCGTTGCAGCTCGGAGAGGATATGAGCCCCATCGGGGGCGTAGACCCAGTCGATGCCCGGCGTCGAGTTCACCGTCCGCTGCGAACGGCCGCCGGCGAGGACCGCCTCGGAGGGGGTCAGCTGGCGGATGACGATGGCCTTGACGTTTTGCGGGTAGCGCTGGGCAAAGCCCGCATAGATCTCCGGGTCGTGTTGGCCGTCATCGCCGATGAGCAGCCATTTCACCTGTGGGAACTCCTCGGCCAGACGGCGCAGTTGGTCGACCTTGTGCTGGGCACCGGAGCGGAACCAGCGGCCGCCGGAGGCGCCGGTTTCCACGGGCCCCCAGTCGGTGAGCAGCAGGGGTCCTTCGGGGAAGAGGTTCCTGGCCAGGAACCGGCTCAGGGTCGGCGCGACGTTCCAGGCTCCGGTCGACAGGTACAAAACGGGGGCGCCGGGGCGTCCACGCAAGACCCGCTCCATCATCACCGCCATGCCGGGGGTGGCCACCCGGGCATGCTCGTCGAGGACGAACGAGTTCCAGGCGGCCAACAACGGCCGCGGAAGGGCGGTGACCACCACGGTGTCATCCACATCCGACAGGAGACCGAATTCGCAGGAGGCATCGACCACGAACACCCGGGCCCTGACCTCGGCCGAGCCCTCGGCGCTCAGGGTGACGGTATGCCAGCCCGGCCCCAGTCTCGTGGCGATGCGGGCATCCAGGACTCCCCCACGATCCGCGCGGACCAGATGCTCCCCTCCGGCGATGGTGACGGTGGCCTCGGCATACGGGATGGGCGGGGAAATGAAGTTCCTCCACCCCCGGACGCCATCGGCGACCACGCGGGACCGCGGAACCCCATGGCGGAACGGCCGCGGGGAGGCGACGACGATCCGTGCCAGGATCCGGACCCACCCGCCCTCAGCGGATTCGGAGCGTCCGTACCCCCTGAAGGGCAGCACGGTCGGAACCATGCCACGTTCACGACCGTTCGCCTCGCGGAACGCATGCCAGGCGTCCTCGAGCCTGACCCCCAGGTGCTGTCGCAACGATTCTGCTTTGCGTGATGACATATCGCCAGTCTTTCACGCCCGCGCGTCAACAAGTCCCGGCGGATACTGGATTTTTTCTACATGCCGTAGAAGAATAGGGGCATGATGTTCACCCATGCAGACGACGAACCGGTCCTGATCCTGGACGAAGACCAGTGCTGGAAGCTCCTGGGCCACAGCCAACACGGGCGCCTCGCCACCGCTTTCGACGGCGTCCCCTACATCACCCCGGTGAACCACGGGGCCTCCAATGAGCGGATCTACCTGCGTTCGGCGGCCGGCTCCAAGCTCTCGGGCCTGACGGTGAACCCGAAGGTCGCCTTCCAATCCGACGGCATCCTCAGCGACGAGGCCTGGTCGGTGATCATCCAGGGCACCGCACGCATCCTGGAGACCGAAGCGGAGATCAAGACCGCCCGGGCCTCCGGGGTGGACCCCTGGGTACAGACATTGAAGGACTTCTGGATCGAGATCACCCCCACGTCGATCTCCGGACGGCACTTCATCCTGGGCGAGCAGCCGGAACAGCTCGACGAAAGTTGAGCCCGGTAGGCTGACCGGGTGGATACCCCCGAGCACCCCCTGGAACTGGCCGAACATCTGCGTGGCATCGCGGAGGACGCGGCGCGGGGCGTCGGCCCGCTGCTGCGCGGGGCCTTCCGTTCCGGGGCCGAAGCCCGCCAGAAGGCCAACGCCCACGATCTGGTCACCGCCTTCGACCAGGCCAGCGAGAAGGCCATCTCCGCCCACATCTTCGCCGCCTGCCCCGATAGCCGGATCCTCGGCGAGGAGGGAGGGCATCAGGGCACCGGCCGCATCGAATGGATCGTTGATCCCATCGACGGGACCAGCAACTTCGCCCACGGCGTCGCCTTCTTCTGTGTATCCATTGCCGCGGCACTGGACGGCGAACTACTCGCCGGCGTCGTCTATGACCCCGTCGCCGAGCTGATGTTCACCGCCAATGCCGAAGGCGCCTGGCTGAACGGGGATCGTCTGGAACCGTCCGGCACACCGGAGGAAACCGCGTCCAGCCTCATGACCGACTACCCCTCGGCGGAGGCCCTCGAACTCGACGGACCGGCAGCCCTGGAGGCCTTCGGCACCCTGGTCACCCGGTACGCCACCGTCCGGCGGACCGTCAGCGGGGCCCTGGGCCTGGCCCATGTCGCGGCCGGGTGGACCGATATCACCCTGGGCTTCGACACCAACCCCTGGGATGTCGCCGCCGGGGTGCTGCTGGTGCGCCGCTCGGGCGGCAGCTACCTGCCCTATCGGTACGACGACGAGGTCCGGCCCGTCCATGAGGCGCCGGTCTATCTGGCCACGGGCCCCCGGACCTCGGCCGGAACGGCCGTCGCGATCGTCGAGGAACGCGTGGCCGCCCGCCGGGCCAAGGGCCATCGCCGGTAGCGTCTCCCGCCCCGGCAGGACGGCGGGCCCTACTTATTGAAGCCTTCGCCGGTCAGGCAGGCGACCCTGGCCCCGGCGCCCGAGGCCGAATCCTTCGCGACGACGCTGCCGTCCGGCTTGCTGATCGTGCAGGAAAGATCCCCGCTGCTGCCCGCGGCGTTGTGGGCCGTGAGCGTTCCCAGCATGGAATTGGCCGTGACGTCCTTGGTGAACTCGCCGCCGGGGATCTCTTCGGTCTTCTCCGAGGTGATGTTCTCTGCGGTGTAGTCGACGGTGTAGGCGCCGTCCCCGGTCACCGAGTAGGTATAGGGCGCGGTTTCGCCCATCCCGTTCTGGACCACGTTGGCCAGTGCGACGGCGATGATCACGTAGATGATGCAGACGATCAGTGCCGCGGCACCGGTGATGACCCCGGTGAGTGCGAAGCCCTTGCGGGGAACCCGCTTCACCAGCCCGATGATCCCCAGGACCAGGGCCAGTGGCCCCAGGATGAAGGAGATGAACCCCACGACGGGGATGAATGCCAAGGCGATCGCCACGATGCCGATGATCATCGCGGCCTTGGTCAACCCGGAGGCTGCCGGTGGCTGCTGGTACCACGGGTTTTGTCCCGGGTACGGGTGGGGATACCCGCCCTGGCCCTGCGGCCCGGGGTATGGGGCGGGGTCGTATGGGTTCTGCTCAGTCATTTGGGTACCTCGAGGCAATCTTGATCAGGCGGGTCGATCCCGGGCCGGCGTGCGGCGGCGTGCGTTCGCGGCCCCCAGTCTAGCTATGGTTCTTCCCCCGGCACCGGCGTATGTTCGAAGTATGGGACATTCTATGAATCATCAAGGCGTCGCCCACGCCCACCATCATCACCACGGCGTGGAGTACGTCGTTGCGGGGATCGGCATCCTGCTGCTTTTCCTGGCCTATGCGGTCCTGCAATCGATCATCTCCGGCCACGTCTTCAGCCCCATGTACCTCGGGGTTGTCTTCGGGGTGTACGCGTTGGTCATCGGCACGACGTATTGGGCCAGGCACTAGCACCGGGTCCAACGGCCCGTCGGGATCACGCAACCGACGGGACCTGGTCCCCCTCTGCGCCGTTCACCGCCCGGCGGCGGCCCGCCCGGCGGCCCGGCCGCTGAAGAGGCAGCCTCCCAGGAATGTCCCCTCCAGGGCCCGGTAGCCGTGGACTCCCCCGCCACCGAATCCCGCGGCCTCCCCGGCGGCATAGAGACCTGGGACCGCCCGGCCGCCGGGGGCCAGCACGCGTGAGTCCAGATCCGTTTCCAGTCCCCCGAGCGATTTGCGCGTGAGGATGTGTAGCCTCACGGCAATCAGCGGGCCTGCCTTCGGATCCAGCAGACGGTGCGGGGCGACGGTGCGGATCAGTTTGTCACCGAGATAGCTGCGGGCCGCCTGGACGGCCATCTGTTGCGGGTCCTTGCTGAATCGGTTCGAGGCTTCGGCGTCGCGGGCGATGATTTCGGCTTCGATGGCCTCCGCATCCAGCAGGTCCCCTCCTGCGAGCCGGTTCATCCGCGCGACCAGCTCGGCCACGCTGTCCGCCTGGATGAAATCCTTGCCGCGGTCCAGGAAGGCCTGCACCGGATCCGGCACTGCGGTGCGGGCCCGCCGCAGCACCGCACCGATGTCCTTGCCGGTCAGATCGGGGTTCTGTTCGGATCCCGAGAGCGCGAACTCCTTGCCGATGATGCGCCGGTTGAGGATGAACCACGAATGGTCGTGACCGGTGCCGCGCAGATGTTCCAGCGTTCCCAGCGTGTCGAATCCCGGCCACAGCGGTGCCGGAAGGCGTCGGCCCACGGCATCGATCCAGAGCGAGCTGGGTCCGGGCAGGATCCTGATGCCGTGGTTCTCCCAGACCGGGCCGTGGTTCATGATCCCTTCGGTGTAGTGCCACATCCGGTCCCCGTTGATCAGGTGCCCTCCGGCGGCAGCACCGATATCCAGCCCCCGGCCATCGACGTGCGCGGGAACCCCGGAAATCATCCGGGCCGGGGGGTCCCCCAGCCGTTCGGGCCAGGCGGCCCGCACCTTCTCGACGTTGCCGCCGATCCCCCCGGTACACAGCACGACGGCGGGGGCCAGGTATTCGAAGTCGCCCACCTCCTGCCGGTTGCTGGCCTGGCCGCGGGGTGAGTTGGAGGGGGCCAGCACCTGTCCCTGGACCCCGGTGACGGCGCCGCCCCGGACCACCAATGAGTCCAAGCGGTGCCTGAAGCGTACGGTGAGCAGCCCGGAGGACACCGCAGCCAGGGCCTTGTTCGCGAAGGGTTCCACGAGCCCGGGGCCGGTACCCCAGGTGATGTGGAAGCGGGGCACCGAGTTCCCGGGGCCCGATGCCCCGTGGCCTCCGCGTTCGGCCCAGCCCACGACGGGGAAGAACCTGATCCCCAGCTCGTGCAGCCAGGCGCGCTTGCCCCCGGCCGCCCAGTCGACGTAGGCCTCCGCCCAGGCCCGGGGCCAATGGTCCTCCGGCCGGTCGAAGCCGGCGGTGCCCCACCAGTCCTGCCGGGCCAGCTCGACGCTGTCACGGATCCCCAGGCGCCGCTGTTCGGGACTGTCCACCAGGAACAGGCCGCCGAAACTCCACCAGGCCTGGGCGCCGAGGTTGGATTGCGGTTCCTGGTCGATCAGCAGGACCTTCCGTCCGGTGTCGGTGGCTTCGGTGGCGGCCACCAGTCCGGAGAGGCCGGCACCGACGACGATGACGTCGAACTCCCGCTGGTCATGCTCTGTCATGCGGCCAGCGTAGCCCGGACATGGCGCGGGACACACCATCGTCGGGGCGGGTCCGTGCACCGTCGGGGGCCGATGGCCCTAACCGGCGGGCCGCTGATGCAGGCCGAACGGGGAGCCTTGCTGGTCCCGGCAGAGCGTGAATAGTCCGTGGGTGGCCCGGTAGCCGGCATCGCCGTTGAGGTCCATCGGGTCGACGGTCCCCCCGAGTTCAACGACCCGATCGCAGGCGGCCTGCATCTGCTCCACGGCGAAGAACACGTAGGGCGCCGCCCCCGGATCCCCGGAATGGAGGCCACCCGGGGTGCCGGCCACATCCAGTTGGTAGCCGGCATCGGGCCCGTTCGGGCCGGGTTCGCTCCGCCACCCGAAGAGCGCGGCATAGAACCGTGCGGATTCCGCGGCGTCCCCGGCCCCGAATTCGATGAATGAAATCTCTCCGGTCATGATGGACTGCCTCTCCGTAGGGAACCGTTGCCCCCACTCCAGCATCCGCCCCCGTGGCTGGCAAGACTTGTGCCCGGCCGATTCCCCTCCCGGCCGTGGCGGGCCGCCTAGCGGCTCGGCGGTGTCCCGGAAGGGCCCTTCGTCCGGTCCGCGGCCAGTGCGCGGGCTTCCTTCGAGGCACGGGCGGAGCCGAAGGAGGAGAAGTCCGCCGCGCCGGGGGTGCCCCAGACGGTCAGGATCCTCAGGGGGCCTTCACCGGCATTGATCAGGTCATGGTCCACCCCGGCTGGCGCCAGTGCCGTGTCCCCGGCCTCCAGTTCAAGTATCTCGTCGCCCAGGTGCATGCGCGCGCTTCCCTCGACCACGAGGTAGAACTCCTCGAGGGCCTGCTCCCCGTCGTGGCGGTGCATCCCCTCGCTGCCCCCGACGGGTAGCTCCCAGGTCTGTATGGCCACGGGGAGGTTCAGTTCCTCGAGGAAGTGGAATTGGACCTTCGTCGGGGCCGTGCCCTCATGCAACAGGTAGTCGAAGGCGAATTCTCCGCGACGTTCAACGCTCATGACTGCTTCCGTGCCTTCCGGTGTGGGTGGGTGGTGCGGGGCGTTATTCGGGCTGGCCGCCCATGCGCCGGCTGATCCGGGCGGCGGCCCGACAACAGGCCTCCGCGAGCCGGGTCAGTTCGGCATCGTGGATGCGGTAGAGCGGGGCGGCGACCATCAGAGCCGCGGCGACTTCCCCGCGATGCCCCATGATCGGTGCCGCGACCCCGACCTCTTCATGGGAGGTTTCCCCGTAATTGCAGGCGTAGCCACGCTCCCGCACCGTCTCCAGTCGACGCAGGTACGTCTTCAGGTCCTGCGGTCCCGCTGGGTCATGCTCCTCGGCCCTTGATCTGGACAGCAGTTCCCGGACGACTGATTCTTCCTGGTAGGCCAAGAACACCTGGACGGAGGCGCTCAACGGGGTGCCGTACCGGGTGCCGATGGGCGACGTGTGTTTGACCTGTTTGCGGCTGGGGATCTGTTCGACGGACACCGATTCGGCGCCGTCCCAGATGTTCAGGGCCGCCGTCTCCCCCGTGGTCTCGGCCAGTTCCTGCAGCACGGGGTAGGCGATGCGCCGGGCATCCAGATTGGCCAGCAGCGGGCCGGCCACGGCAATGAGCCCCAGCCCCAAGCGGAACTTGCGCGATAATTCGTCGCGTTCGACGATGCGTTCCTGCTCCAAGGTGGACAGGATGCGCGAGATGCTGGATTTGTGCAGTCCCACGCTGGTGGCGATCTCGGTGACCCCGAGCAGCGGATCATCGACCGTGAAACAGCGCAGGACGTCGATGACGTTGACGATCACGGAAGAACTGCGGGGCTCCCCCGCCTCCGATTCACGTGTCTGAGCCGTCATCTTTTCGTCCCTCCAAGGTTGCAGCTGCTGGTGGCGGAGCAGTTGTCCGCCACCAGCAGCCACCGGGTCCTCAGTGGCCCCGGTTCCCCGTGCGTTCTAGCAGGGGATGATGTTGTTTTCCGGGCCGAACCCGAACTTGGTGATGTTCTCGGCACCGTTTTCGTCCACCACGAGGATATCGTGCTCACGGTAGCCGCCTGCCCCCGGCTGACCATCCATCACGGTGATCATCGGTTCCATGGAGACCACCATGCCCGGTTCGAGCACGGTATCGATGTCCTCACGCAGTTCCAGGCCCGCCTCACGGCCGTAGTAGTGCGACAGGACGCCGAAGGAGTGTCCGTAGCCGAAGGTGCGGTTGGCCAGCAGCCCACGATCGACGAAGATCTCATTGAGTTCGGCGGCGATGTCCTTGCAGACGGCCCCCGGCTTGATCAGCTCCAGACCACGACGGTGGACCTCGACGTTGACGTTCCACAACTCCAGCGACCGCTCGTCAGGCTCGCCCAGGAACAAGGTGCGCTCCAGCGCGGTGTAGTAGCCCGAGGTCATCGGGAAGCAGTTCAGCGACAGGATATCCCCTCGCTGCAGCTTCCGGGTGGTCGCCCAGTTGTGGGCCCCGTCGGTGTTGATCCCGGACTGGAACCACACCCAGGTGTCACGGATCTCGGAATCCGGGAAGGTCCGGGCGATCTCGTGGACCATTGCCTCGGTGCCGATCAGGGCGACCTCGTATTCGGAGATGCCCTCGCGGATGGCGGCCTTGATGGCTTCACCACCGATGTCACCGATACGCGCCCCGTGCTTGATGACCTCGATCTCTTCGGCCGACTTGATCATGCGCTGGAACATGGCCGCCTGGGCCACGTCGACCAGGGTGGCGCGCTCGAAGGCCGCCTGGATCTTATTGCGGTTGTCCAGCGGCAGGGTGTCGTCTTCGACCCCGAGCCGGCGGACGGTGACGTTGCGCTGGCGCAGCGACTCCTGGATGGCGTGGATGAAGTTGTCACGACGCCAGTCGGTGTAGACGATGTTCTCGCCGTAGCTGCGGCGCCACGGCATGCCGGCGTCGATGTTGGCGGTGATGGTGCAGGTGTCGTCGGCGGTGACGACCATGGCATAGGAACGCCCGAAGTACGTGAACAGGAAGTCCGAGTAGTACTTGATCGAGTGGTAGCTGGTCAGGACGACGGCGTCGAGGTCCTTCTCGGCCATGATCTTCCGCAGCCCGGCCAGGCGGCGCTCGAACTCGGCGTCCGAGAACGTCAGGGAGACCTTGTCCCCGTTGTGCAGGACCTTCAGGCGTTCGAGTCCGGAGACGGCGTTGGTGGATGCTTCGGTGGTCACAATGGACTCCTTTTTATCGTGGTGGATCAATGGTTCGTCAGGAAGGTTAGGAGCCGCTATTTCAGCGGCTGTTTGCTGGTTTCCGCCGAGAAGGCGACGGCCACCAGGGCAATGACGGCGGCTCCCATGAGGTACCAGCCAGGGGCCAGGTCGCTGCCCGTGAAGCCGATGAGGAACGTGGCCACGAAGGGGGCCGTTCCGCCGAAGATCGCGTTGGAGAGGTTGAAACTGACAGCGAATCCGGTGTACCGGACCCGGGTGGGGAACATCTCCGCCAGGAAGCTGGGCAGCGTCCCGTCGTTGAGGGTCAGCATCGCGCCCAGTGCGATCTGCACCAGCACGATGATCAGGAAGTTCCCGGTGTCCAGCAGCATGAACAGCGGGACTGTGAAGATCACGAACAGGACTGAGGCGGTCAACAGCACCTTCTTGCGTCCCAGCCGGTCCGAGAGCATGCCCATCACGAAGATGAAGCCGATGTAGGTCAACAGTGCCACCGTGGTCGCCAGGTAGGACTTCGATTCATCGAGGCCGACTTCCGTGGCGAGGTAGGTGGGCATGTAGCTGAGCAGCATGTAGAAGCCGACGGCGTTCAGGAGCACGGCGCCGATGGCCTGCACGAGCTGACGCCAATGGTCGCGGAAGAGGTCCCTGATCGGGGTGGTTTCGGTGTCGTCTTCGGCCTCCAGGGCCCGGAAGGCCGGGGAATCCTCCAGCCGGGTCCTGATGTAGCGTCCGATCAGTCCCATCGGAGCGGCCAGCAGGAAGGGCAGGCGCCAGCCCCAGCCTTCCATCTGATCGGTGGAGAGCAGACCGGTCAGCAAGGCTGCCAGCAGTGAACCGAGCAGCAGTCCGGTGGCCGTACTGGCCGGGACGACGGCGGCGAAGAGGCCACGACGCTTGGGCGGGGCATATTCCACCAGGAAGGCGGCGGCCCCGGCGTACTCCCCCGAGGCCGAGAAGCCCTGGATGACGCGGATGATGAGCAGGAGGATCGGGGCCCACAACCCGATGGTGGCGTATCCGGGGATCAGTGCGATGCAGAACGTCGCGGCGGACATGATCAGGATGGACCAGGACAGGGCGAGCCGCCGGCCGAACTTATCACCCAGGTGCCCCCAGATGAAGCCGCCCAGCGGGCGGACGAAGAAGGAGACGGCGAAGAGGCCGAAGGTCAGCAGCAGACCGGTTTGCTGATCCGATTCGGGGAAGAACACTGCGGTGATGGTCACCGCCAGGTAGCCGTAGACGGCGTAGTCGAACCACTCGACGAAGTTGCCGATGAAGCTCGCCGCAACGACTTTGTTGCGGGTCTTGCGGATGGAGGCCGGGGTCTCCTCGCCCGGTCCACCACTGAAGGCGGTGCGGGGCTTGACGCCGGATTCGTGTTGGTGCGTCAGTACTGACGGCGGCTGATGAGGCTCACCGTGCGCTTCGGGTGTTTTTTCGTGATTCATGAGGGACCACCAAAGAAGTTTGAAGTTGCACTCACTGCAACGCTGTTGCACATACGCTATTTGTGGCAGGGGTCACTGTCAAGGCTTTGGCCGGAAGTCCTCAAATTGCCCACCAGACCGCGCGACCCGGCGGCCGATACCAAAAAAGGCACCACCCCTGTCGTGTGGGGTGGTGCCTTTCCGGTCGGCGCGGGAGCGTCAGAGGATCGAGCGGATGGTGGACTCGAAGTGACGCACGTGTTCTTCGGCCAGCTGCCGCGATTCCACCGGATCCCCGGCGATGATGGCCCGCAACAGCGAGGCGTGCTCCTGGATGTGGCCGGCGATGCTCGGTAGCCGGTCCATCACCAGGCACCAGATGCGGGTGGCCAGGTTGTCCAGGCGCACCAACGTTTCCTCGAGGTGCTGGTTCTCCGCCGCCCGGTAGATCAGCCGGTGGACCTCCAGGTCGTATTCCATCAGGGCCCGGCGGTCCTGGTCCTCGTCCAGCTGTTCGATCGCCGCCGCCGTATCGGCCAGCTGCTTACGCAGCGCGGGGTTCGGATTCAGCGCCGCCTTCTCGGCCGCCAGCGGCTCCAGGAGGTGACGGATCTCCGAGATGGCCGCGAGGTCCTTGATGTCCACCATCGTGGCGAAGGTGCCGCGTCGCGGAAAGGAGTGCACCAGCCGGTCGGTCTCGAGCTTCTTCAGTGCTTCGCGGATGGGGGTGCGCCCCATATCCAGCTCCGTCGAGAGCAGCCCCTCGTTGATGGGGGCGCCGGGGGCGATGTCCAGCATGATCAACCGATCGCGCAACACCCGATAGGAACGTTCCGCCAGCGACTCGGCAACGGGTGCCGTTCCGGTCACCATGTCCATCGACTTCCTCCTGCTTCCTGGGCCCGCGACTACATTACCAGCGGGTAAAAACTTTCCCTTGACCGACCGTGATCTCCATCATACGATATGGAACACAAGAGATATATCAGTTGTCGACGTAGTGCGGATAAGGAGTACCCATGACCATCGCCACCACAGGTCAGGTCTCAGCGAAGTCATTGACGACTTCGTTGGCGGAGCTTGATCCCGAGGTTGCTTCGCGGATCGATGCCGAGCTGGCCCGCCAGCAGGACGGTCTGGAAATGATCGCCTCGGAGAACCACACCGCCCAGGCGGTCATGGAAGCCCAGGGCTCGGTGCTGACCAATAAATACGCCGAGGGATACCCCGGGCGCCGGTACTACGGCGGCTGCGAGCATGTCGACGTGATCGAGTCGCTGGCGATCGAGCGGGTCAAGGCCCTCTTCGGGGCCGGTTTCGCCAACGTCCAGCCGCATTCGGGCGCCCAGGCCAATGCCTCGGTGATGCACGCGTTGATCCGTCCCGGGGACACGGTCATGGGCCTGAACCTGGCCCATGGCGGTCACTTGACCCACGGGATGAAGATCAACTTCTCCGGACGGCTGTACAACATCGTCCCGTACTCGGTCTCCGAATCCGATCTGCGGATCGATATGGACGAGGTCGAGGCGTTGGCGATCGAGCACCAGCCCAAGATGATCGTGGCCGGCTGGTCGGCGTATCCGCGCCAGCTGGACTTCGAACGCTTCCGGGCCATTGCCGATCAGGTCGGCGCCTACTTGTTCGTGGACATGGCCCATTTCGCCGGTCTGGTCGCTGCCGGGTTGCATCCTTCCCCGGTGCCCCATGCCCATGTGGTCACCTCCACCACGCATAAGACGTTGGCCGGCCCGCGCGGCGGGATCATCCTGACCAACGAGGCCGATATCGCCAAGAAGATCAACTCCGCGGTGTTCCCCGGTCAGCAGGGCGGGCCGTTGGAGCATGTCATTGCCGGCAAGGCGGTGGCGTTCAAGATCGCCGCCTCCGAAGAGTTCGCCGAGCGCCAGGCGCGCACGTTGGCCGGGGCGAGGATCCTGGCCGAACGCCTCACGGCCGCAGATGTCGCCGAGTGCGGGATCAGCGTGTTGACCGGGGGCACGGATGTGCACCTGGTGTTGGTGGATCTGCGGGATTCGGTCCTCAATGGCCAGGAAGGCGAGGACCTGTTGGCGAAGATCGAGATCACGGTCAACCGCAATGCGGTCCCGTTCGATCCGCGGCCTCCGATGGTGACGTCGGGGCTACGGATCGGGACCCCGGCGTTGGCCACCCGTGGTTTCTCGGAGGCGGCCTTTACCGAGGTCGCCGACATCATCGCGTTGGCGTTGATCGCCGGGACCGCCGACGGCGGTGCCGACGCGGCGGTCCTTGACGCGTTGAAGGCCAGGGTCACCGCCCTGGCCACCGCCCACCCGCTCTACCCGGAACTTCCCCTTCTCTCTTCCACGATTGGAGCCTGATCATGGCCGATCTGCTGCCCGAGCACCCTGAATTCCTGTGGCGCAATGCCGAACCCAAGCCCTCCTATGACGCAGTGATCGTCGGCGGCGGCGGACACGGCCTGGCCACCGCCTACTATCTTGCGAAGAACCATGGAATGACGAACATCGCCATCCTGGAACGCGGCTGGCTGGCCGGCGGCAACATGGCCCGGAACACCACCATCATCCGTTCGAACTACCTCTGGGACGAGAGCGCGGCGCTGTACGAGCACTCGCTCAAGCTCTGGGAGGGCCTGCCCGAGGAGCTGGACTACGACTTCCTGTTCTCCCAGCGCGGGGTCATGAACGTCGCCCACACCCTGCAGGAAGTGCGCGATTCCAAACGCCGGGTCAATGCCAACGCCCTGAACGGGGTGGACGCCGAATGGTTGGAGCCGAACCAGGTCAAGGAGCTGTGCCCGATCATCAACACCGGGGACGACATCCGCTACCCGGTCATGGGCGCGACCTACCAGCCGCGGGCCGGCATCGCCAAGCACGACCACGTCGCCTGGGCCTTCGCCCGCAAATGCGACGAGATGGGCGTGGACATCATCCAGAACTGCGAAGTCACCGGATTCGTCAAGGACGGCAACCGCGTGGTCGGCGTCGAGACGAGCCAAGGACGCATCCTCACCGACAAGGTGGGCTTGTGCGGGGCAGGACACTCCTCGGTCCTGGCCGAAATGGCGGGTTTCGACCTGCCGATCCAGTCCCACCCGCTGCAGGCCCTGGTCTCCGAGCTCTTCGAGCCGGTCCACCCCACGGTGGTCATGTCCAACCACGTCCACGTCTACGTTTCGCAGGCACATAAGGGCGAACTGGTCATGGGTGCCGGCGTGGACCCCTATAACGGCTACGGCCAGCGCGGTGCCTTCCATGTCATCGAAGAGCAGATGTCGGCCGCGGTCGAACTGTTCCCGATCTTCTCCCGGGCGCATCTGCTGCGCACCTGGGGCGGCATCGTCGACGTGACCATGGACGCCTCCCCCATCGTGTCCCCGACACCGATCGAGGGGATGTACGTGAACTGCGGCTGGGGCACCGGTGGCTTCAAGGGAACCCCCGCGGCCGGCTACACCTTCGCCCACACCATCGCGACCGGGGAAGCGCACCCGCTAAACGCCCCGTACGCGCTGGACCGCTTCGAGACCGGACAGCTGATCGACGAGCACGGCGCTGCCGCCGTCGCTCACTAGCACCCACTTCCAGAAGGACTTCCCATGCTGCTCATTGAATGCCCCAACTGCGGGCCACGCGATGAAACCGAATACCACTACGGCGGCCAGGCCCATGTCGCCTATCCGGAGAACCCGGACGAGCTGACCGACAGCGAATGGTCGCGCTACCTCTTCTACCGCAAGAACCCCAAGGGCATCTTCGCCGAACGCTGGAACCACGCCGCCGGCTGCCGCAAATGGTTCAACGCATTGCGGGACACCTCCACCTATGAAATCCAAGCCATCTACCAGTTGAACGAGCCGAGACCCGATATCGCCTCCCCCGAGCTGATCCACGCACGGCAGAACACCCCCGAAGGAGGAACACGATGAGCCCCACCCAGCCCGCAGCGCCGCTGGCAGGCCGCCTCGGCGCCGACCAGGTCCAGGGCCACGGCATCGACAGGTCCCGGACCATCAGCCTCACCCTCGACGGGCGGGCCCTCGAAGCCCACCCCGGTGACACGGTGGCCTCGGCCGCCCTCGCCGCCGGCCGGATCGGCTGCGGCAACTCGCTGTACCTGAACCGCCCGCGCGGCATCCTGGCCGCCGGCGTCGAGGAGCCCAACGCCCTGATCACCGTCGCCTCCCGCTTCGCCGGGCAGGTCGACGAGTCCATGCTCCCGGCCACGGTCACCCACGTGACCGACGGGATGAAGGCCAACTACCTCAGTGGTCTGGGGGTCATGGATCCACGCCGTGACGAGGCCTACTACGACCGCAAGTACGTGCACACCGACGTGCTCGTCGTCGGCGCCGGCCCCGCCGGGCTGGCCGCCGCCCGCCAGGCGTCGGACTCGGGGGCGCGCACGATCCTCATCGACGAACAGCCGGATCCGGGCGGATCGCTGCTCTCCTCCAGCACCGAGGAGATCAACGGCACCCCCGCCGCCCGGTGGGCCGCGGACACCGCCGAGGAACTGGGCCGGGGCCAGGAGTTCACCTATCTGAACCGCACCACGGCCTTCGGCGCCTACGACGAGAACTACATCATCGCCGTCCAGCGGCGCACCGACCACCTGGCCGAGGATCCGGGGGCCGGGGTCTCCCGCGAACGCATCTGGCATATCCGGGCCAAGCAGGTCGTGCTGGCCACCGGCGCCCATGAGCGTCCGCTGGTCTTCGCCAACAACGACCGCCCCGGCGTCATGCTTTCCTCCGCGGTGCGCAGCTACCTGAACCGTTACGGCGTCGCCGCCGGTTCCCGGGTCGTGGTCGCCACGACCAACGACGCCGCCTACGCCACGGTCGCCGACCTGCATGCGGCCGGCGTCGTCGTCGCCGCGGTCGTCGACTCCCGCACCGAGGCCTCGGCCGAAGCCTCGAAGGTCCTGGCGGCCACCGGCGTCCGCTCGCTGCTGGGCTCCGCCGTGGTGGACACCGCCGCCGACGGGTCGGGCCGCGTCGCCTCGGTGACCGTCACCGCGGTGGACCATGACGGTCAGGCCACCGGCACCGCCGAAGAGATCGACGCGGACCTGCTGGCGGTCTCCAACGGGTGGAGCCCGGTGGTGCACCTCTACAGCCAGCGCCAGGGCAAGGTCGCCTGGAACCAGGAGCTCGCGGCCTTCGTGCCGGGCAAGCCGCTGAAGAACATGCACACGGCCGGCGCCTTGAACGGTTCCTACGATCTGGCGTCCTGCCTGTCCGAGGGCCATGCCTCCGGTGGCGAGGCCATCGCCGCCGTCGGGCATTCGGCTTCCGTCGCCGCCGCCTCGACCGCGGCCTGCGACATCGCCCCGTCCCGGCCCTTGTGGCTGGTCCATGGCACCGGAGGCAGCGAAGGCGAATGGGACACCCATTTCGTGGACCTGCAACGCGACCAGACGGTCGCCGACGTCGTCCGCTCCACCGGGGCCGGCATGCGCTCGGTGGAACACATCAAGCGCTACACCTCGATCAGCACCGCCAACGACCAGGGCAAAACCAGTGGCGTGGCCGCCATCGGCGTCATCGCCGCCGTCCTGGGCATCGAGGAGCTCGGGGAGATCGGCACCACCACGTTCCGGGCGCCCTACACCCCGGTCGCCTTCGCCGCCCTGGCCGGCCGCCAGCGCGGACAAATGCTCGACCCGGCCCGGTTGACGTCCATCCACCCCTGGCATCTGGCCCATGGGGCGGTGTTCGAGGACGTCGGCCAGTGGAAGCGTCCGCGCTACTTCCCGCTGGACGGCGAGGACATGGATACCGCGGTGCAGCGTGAATGCGCGGCCACCCGTGAATCCGTGGGCTTCCAGGACGCCACCACCCTGGGCAAGATCGAGATCCGTGGCCGCGACGCCGGGGAGTTCCTCGGGCGGATCTACACCAACGGGTTCAAGAAGCTCAAGAACGGGATGGGCCGTTACGGCCTGATGTGCACCCCCGACGGGATGATCTATGACGACGGGGTGACCCTGCGGCTGGAAGAGGACCGCTACTTCATGACCACCACCACCGGTGGGGCGGCGAAGATCCTGGACTGGCTCGAGGAATGGCTGCAGACCGAGTGGCCGGAGCTGGATGTGGTGTGCACCTCGGTGACCGAGCAGTACTCCACGGTCGCCGTCGTCGGGCCCAAGTCCCGCGCCGTGATCGCCAAGCTGGCCCCCGATCTGGACCTGACCAACGAGAACTTCAAGTTCATGGCCTTCCGCGAGACCACGTTGGCCAGCGGGATCCCGGCACGGATCTGCCGGATCTCCTTCTCCGGTGAACTGGCGTTCGAAATCAACGTCTCGTCCTGGTACGGACTCAAGGTGTGGGAGGACGTCGCCGCGGCCGGCGCCGAATTCAACATCACCCCGTACGGCACCGAGACGATGCACGTGCTGCGCGCCGAAAAGGGGTTCATCATCGTCGGGCAGGACACCGACGGGACCGTCACCCCGCAGGACGCCGGCATGGACTGGGTGGTCTCCAAACTCAAGGACTTCATCGGCAAGCGCTCCTATGCCCGTGCCGATACGGCCCGCGAGGACCGCCACCATCTGGTGGGGGTGCTGCCGGTGAACAAGACCACGCTGTTGCCCGAAGGGGCGCAGCTGGTCACCTCCGGAACACCCATCACCCCCCAGCAGGGTCCGGTGCCCATGGAGGGCCACGTGACCTCCAGCTACCGCAGCCCGGCCCTGGGCCGAACCTTCGGTCTGGCCTTGGTCAAGAACGGCCGCAACCGCATGGGCGAGGTCGTGCAGTCCCTGTTGGACGGCGAACTCGTCGACGTCGAAATCGCATCCCCCATCCTCTACGACCCTGAAGGGAGCCGTCGCGATGGCTGAGAACACCTTGGAAGCACCCTCCGTGAGCCAGGAGGTCGCCGCGCTGCGCACCAGCCCGGTCGGTTATCTGGCCCGGGACATGGCCGCCGGCTCCGTCGCCGGTGAACGGGGCGTCGCCCTGCGTGAACTGCCGTTCCTGACCCAGATCGGCCTGCGGGTCGTGCCGGGGTCGGCCACCGCCCGGGTCATGGAGTCGGCGCTGGGACTCTCCCTGCCGCAGCGCGTGGGCGAGGTCGGCGGCGACCAGGACCGCGCGGTCCTGTGGCAGGGACCTGATGAGTTCCTGCTCGTCGGGCCCCCGGACAGCGTGGACGCCGCTCCCCTGGCCGAGCTGCTGGGCGACGGCGAAGGCGCCCTGCCCGGCTCCGTCGTGGACCTGTCGGGGAACCGCACCACGCTGGAACTCTCGGGCCCCTCGGCCCGGTCGGTCCTGGAGAAGGGGTGCCACTTCGATATGCACCCCTCGGTCTTCGCCACCGGTTCAGCCGTCACCACGACCATCGGCCCCGTGCCGGTGATCTTGTGGAAGACGCAGGAGGACACGTTCCGGATCATGCCGCGCGCCTCCTTCGCCGATTACATGGTGCATTGGCTGCTCGATGCCATGCTCGAGTTCTCGGCGGCAGAGGTGGCCTGATGGCACTGAGCACCCTGGACCTGTTCTCGGTGGGAATCGGTCCCTCCTCCTCCCATACGGTCGGTCCCATGCGGGCGGCCCGGCGGTTCACCGCCGGGCTGGCCGCGGACTCCCTGCTGTCCTCGGTGGCCCGGGTCAAGGCCGAACTCTTCGGCTCCCTGGGGGCCACCGGCATCGGCCACCATTCCGATCAGGCGGTGATCCTCGGGTTGGCCGGACATGATCCGGCGACGGTCGATACCGCCATCGCCGGGGAGCTGGTGGCCTCCTGCCTCCGCGAGGGGAGGCTGCCGCTGGGCGGTGGCGCCGATATCGGATTCAACGATGAACGTGACGTGGTCCTGCACCGGCGCAAGTCGTTGCCCGCCCACCCCAACGGCATGGTCTTCCAGGCCTTCGGGGCGGACGGGGCGACGATCCGTCAGAGCACCTACTACTCCATCGGCGGCGGGTTCGTGGTCGACGACGTCTCGGCTGAAGCCGACCAGCTCGTCTCCGACGAGACCCCGTTGCCGCATCCGTTCAACACCGGCGGCGAGCTGCTGGCCGCCTGCCAGACCTCCGGACTGTCCATCGCAGAAGTGATGATGGCCAACGAGAACTCCTGGCGGCCCGAGGCGGAAACCCGGGCCGCCCTGCTGCACATCTGGTCGGTGATGGAGGAATGCGTGGAAAACGGCTGCACCCGTACCGAGCCGGTGCTGCCCGGCGGGCTGAAGGTCCGCCGTCGTGCCCCGGAGTTGCGGGAGAAGCTGCGCCAGCAGGAGGCGGAAGGCCGCATCAACGGGCTGGAACCGGCCGACCCGCTGTGGGCGATGGAATGGGTGAACCTCTACGCCCTGGCGGTGAACGAGGAGAATGCCTCGGGTGGGCGCATCGTCACGGCGCCGACCAACGGGGCCGCCGGCATCATCCCGGCGGTGCTGCACTTCTATGCGCGGTTCATCGACGGCGCGGACGAGGACGGGATCGTCACGTTCCTGCTCACTGCCGCGGCCATCGGCATCCTGTTCAAACAGAACGCGTCGATCTCCGGCGCCGAGGTCGGCTGCCAGGGCGAAGTCGGGTCGGCCTGTTCGATGGCTGCGGCGGGCATCTGCGCGGTGCTGGGCGGCACCCCGGAACAAGTCGAGAACGCGGCGGAAATCGGAATCGAGCATAACTTGGGGCTGACCTGCGATCCCGTGGGCGGGCTGGTGCAGATTCCGTGCATCGAACGCAATGCCATCGCCTCGGTCAAGGCCATCAACGCCGCCCGGTTGGCCCGCCACGGTGACGGCGAACACCGGGTCACCCTGGATCAGGCCATCGAAACGATGCGTCAGACCGGGGCGGACATGAAGGATAAGTACAAGGAAACCTCGCGCGGCGGACTCGCCGTGAACGTCATCGAGTGCTGAGCAGCCCTCCCTTTCCAGAAAGCAGGAACCCATGGTCCAGGCCTCCGACTCCCCCATGCACGAATTCGTCCTGAGCCTCGATTGCGCCGAACGACCGGGCATCGTCCATGCGGTGTCAGGGTTCCTGCTCGACCATGGCGGGGACATCCATGAGTTGCGTCAATTCGACGACTTCCATGAGGGCAGGTTCTTCCTGCGGGTGCATTTCGTCAGCCGTCCGGGCCCGGATTCCCCGCGGGTCGCCTTGGATCCGGAGCTCGAACTCCAGCGCCTGCGTGGGGCCTTCTCCGAACTCGGCGCCACGTACGGGATGCAGTGGAGCCTACGCCCGCTGAACGAGAAGCGCCGGGTGCTGGTGATGGTCTCCAAATTCGGGCACTGCCTCAACGACCTGCTCTATCGTTCACGCATGGGCGAATTGCCGGTGGAGATCGTCGCCGTCGTCTCCAACCACCTCGACCACCAGTCGCTGGTTCAATGGCATGGCATCGACTACCACCACGTTCCGGTCACCGCCAACACCAAGCCGGCGGCCGAGGCCCGGCTGCTGGAACTGATGGAGGACTACGACGTCGAACTGGTGGTCCTGGCACGCTACATGCAGATCCTCTCCGATGAGCTCAGCCGCCAACTCACCGGGCGCACCATCAACATCCACCATTCCTTCCTACCCAGTTTCAAGGGGGCCAAGCCGTACCACCAGGCCCATGCCCGCGGGGTGAAGACGGTCGGGGCGACCGCCCATTACGTGAACAGCGAATTGGACGAGGGGCCGATCATCTCCCAACAGGTCCAGGACGTGGACCACACCTTCTCCCCCGCGGATCTGGTCGCGGCCGGACGAGATACCGAATGCCGGGCGCTATCCAACGCCGTGCGGTGGCATTGTGAGGGCCGGGTGTTCCTGCTGGAGAACAGGACCGTGGTCCTGCGCTAGCTGTACAGCAAGCCGTCGACGATAAGCTGGAAGGCCAGGAGCCTCCCCGCACGGGGAGGGATCGGAGGTTGTGATGGCAGAAGAACGCCAGGGATTGGTCATTGTCGGAGTCGATGGTTCCGCCTCATCGGTGGAGGCGCTGCGTCAGGCCCGGCATGTCGCCGTCGGGTTGAACGCACGGATCGAAGCGACCGCCTGCTGGGACTACCCGCCGATGCCCGAACGGTACGAAGTCATGGGCATCGAGGGGTTCTCCGAACGCGTCGAACACACGGTCGCGGCCGCCTTGAAGGAGGCCTACGGACCGCAGATCCCGGAGAACGTGAGCATCCGGTTGCGTCAGGGCAGTGCCCGGCCGACCCTGATCGAGGCCAGCAAGGAGGCCGATATGCTCATCGTCGGTCGTCGGGGCCGCGGAGGATTCGTCGGGCTGCTGATGGGCTCGGTCAGTTCGGCCTGCATCGCCCGGTCCTTCTGCCCGGTGCTGGTGGTGCGGGGTCCAGCACTGGCCGATACCGAGATCCCCGACTGATCCACGCCCCGTTCAGACGCCCAGCGCGTCGACGGCGCTGCCGATGAGCAGTACGAAGCCGGCGGCGACTGCCGCTGCCGGGGCGGCCACCACGGTGCTGGTCAGCCCCAGGGCCAGCCCGGCGATCCCCAGCGCCACCATGACCGAGCCGAGCCAGAGGAATATCGGGGCGGCGAAGGCCCGGGCATAGGGCAGGAAATGTGCGCCCACGGCCAGGGCGACCACCGCCGGTTCCAGGCCCTCGCGCCCTGCGGCTTCGAGCCAGCGGATCCCGATGAACATGATCGCGAACATGGCGATCAACCCGCCGAAATAGACGATCCCACCGGTCCGGTCCGGCCGGGGGTGGGGCGGAAGCGGCCGGGGCCGCAGCAGCACCGCCCAGACCCACAGTCCGAGGGCGGCCAGCCCGAGTAGCCGCAGGCCCAGGGCCCACGGCCCGTCCAGGGCCGGGGTATTGACGACGATGAAAGCGCAGCCGCCCACCGCGCCGACCACCGAACCCGATACCCGGGGATGTCCCATCCGCCGATATCCGGGAACCGGGGTCGTGCCGGTGGGCGGCGGCGCCGTGGCGGCGCCCTGGTCCGGGGTGCTCGTGCGTTCTTCCATGGCCTGCTTCCGTCGTGGGATCGGTTCACGACCCTACTACCGGGGGGCTTCGGGGCGGCAGTGACATCGGTCATTGCCGCCCCGGGACCTTCCCGGACGCTTAGTCCAGGTGGGTCGGGGCGAACATCTTCAGCAGGGTCTGGACCACGATGACGTTCGGGCCATCCGCCGCGAAGGATTCCTCCAGGGCCTGGGCGATGTCTTCGGGGGCCACGGCTCGCGCCGGGATACCGAAGGACTCCGCCAGGGCCACGAAGTCAGGCCGGGACAGCTCGGTGGCCGTGGCCTTGCCGAACGCCCCTTCCATGTATTCGCGCAGGATGCCGTAGCCCCCGTCGTCGACGATCAGCCAGGTCACCGCCGTGTGGTGCTGTTTGGCGGTGGCCAGCTCGGCGATCGAGTACATGGCCGAACCGTCGCCGGAGACGGCCAACACGCGCCCATCGATCCCGGTTTTCCCATCCACCGCAAGACCGACGGCACCACCGATGGCCGCGGGATACCCATATCCCAGGCCGCCGGCACCCTGCGCCGAATGGAACCCGCCCTCGCGGGCATCCCAGCAGCTCCACCCCCAATAGGCGGCGATCGTCATATCCCAGAAGGTCTGCATCGTAGCCGGGACGGCGGCCCGGATGTCCGCCATGAACTGCCGTTCCATGCCCAGATCCTGGGCGTCCAGGCGTGCTCTCACCAGGTCCAGGGTCTCGGCCACGACCTGCTCGGGGGTCTTTCCGTGCCAGTCGACGGATTCCGCGTCGCGTCCGGCTCCCGTGGTGCGCTGGACCTCCAGGGCGTCCGAGAGGAAGCGCAGGGCGGTTTTCGCGTCGGCACGGATGCCCAGTGCCGGGCTGTTGGATTCCAGCACCCGGGGTTCTGCGTCGATCTGGATCATGCGTCCGCGCGGGGCCAGGGTGAAGTAGTTGGAGGTGACTTCGCCCAGCGCCGAGCCGATGACGATCAGCACGTCGGCGTCCTCGAGGACCTCGGTGGTGTGACGGTCCTCGATCCACGACTGCAGGCTCAGCGGGTGTTCCCACGGGAAGGCACCGTTGCCCCCGGGTGAGGAGATCACCGGGGCGCGGAGCTGTTCGGCCACGCGCAGCAGCTCGGCCTGGGCCCCTGCCCGGCGGACACCGCCACCGGCCACGATCGCCGGACGGTGGGCCTGGCCGAGCCAGCGGACCGCTTCCTCGATCAGTTCCACCCGCGGGGGGTGCTCGTAGGCTTCGGCGAGCGCGTCGACCACCGGCGGGACGAAGACCTCGGAGAGCAGCACGTCCTGCGGGACCTCGACCCAGACCGGCCCCTGCGGCACGGTGATGGCGTCGGACCAGGCGTCCTGGATCGCCGAGGGGATCCCCGAGGCGTGGTGGACGGTGCGCTGGGATTTGGTGACGTTCGCGGCGGAGGCCTTCTGGTCGTCGAGCTGGTGGAGCATGCCCTTGCGTCGGGCCCCGAGGCCGTCCAACGGGATCTGGCTGGCGATGACGACCATCGGCACGCCCGTCGCATAGGCCTCCTGTAGACCGGCCAGCGAGGTCAGGGCCCCGGGGCCGGTGGACAGGAACAGGACGCCGACCTCACCGGTCGCGCGGGAGTAGCCGTCGGCGGCGAAGGCCGAGTTGTTCTCCACCCGGGAGGAGACGAAGTCCAGGTCCGACCGGGACAGGGCATCGAACAGGCCCAGGGCGTGTTGGCCCGGGATGCCGAAGACCGTGCGGGCCCCGAGTCCGCTCAGGGTCTCGATCGCCAGGTCGCCGCCGTTGCGCGGTGCGGTGTTCCCGGAGGTTTCCGGGGTGTTCTGCAGGGTGTCGGGCACTTAGGAATCCTTCTGCTCGGTGGTTCGCTTATCCGCCATCAGCGAGACGAGGTCGTAGGCGACGTGGGAGGCCGCGATGCCGGTCATCTCGGCATGGTCGTAGGCCGGGGACACCTCGACGAGGTCGGCTCCGACCAGGTTCATCCCGCGCATCCCGCGCAGGATCTCCAGCAGTTCGCGACTGGTGATGCCGCCGGCCTCGGGGGTGCCGGTGCCGGGGGCATGAGCCGGGTCGAGCACGTCGATGTCCACGGAGATGTACAGCGGCCGGTTGCCGATGCGGTCGCGCAGCTTATCGACGATTTCACGCACCCCCTGGTAGTAGACGTCCGAGGAGGTCACGATGCCGAAGCCGAAGCGCTTGTCATCCTCGAGGTCCTTCTTACCGTACAGCGGTCCACGGGTTCCCACATGGGAGATCGCCTCGGTATCCAGGATCCCTTCCTCGACGGCCCGGCGGAACGGGGTGCCGTGGGTGTATTCGGCCCCGAAGTAGGTGTCCCAGGTGTCTAGGTGGGCGTCGAAGTGGAGCATGGCCACCGGTTCCCCGGCCCGCTCGGAGGCGGCGCGCAGCAACGGCAGGGCAATGGTGTGGTCCCCGCCGATGGTCATCAGCGTCGAGCCGTCGGCGGTGAGGTCCAATGCGTTCTGCTGGATCGTTTCGATGGCGTCGTTGATGTTGAAGGGGTTCACGGCCATGTCCCCGGCATCGGCGACCTGGACCTCTTCGAACGGGGAGAGGTCCATGGCGGGGTTGTAGGGCCGCAGCAGGCGGGAGGACTCCCGGACATGGTTGGAACCGAACCGCGCCCCGGGCCGGTAGGAGACCCCGGCGTCGAAGGGGACCCCGACGACCTTGATGCCGGCCTCCGGGGCCTGGTCCAGTCGCGGCAGACGGGCGTAGGTCGCCGGTCCGGCAAAGCGCGGGATCTTCGATGAATCGATGGGGCCGATCTTTCCATTGGCCTCGACGCGGATCTCTTCCATGCTGCTCCTTCTCGACGGGCCCCCTGAACGATCCCGCCCATGGTTGCCTAATAAGATACTTTCGTTGCCTTCCATGCTATTTGTGGTGTGTGGCACAGTCAAGACGCCCGGCGAGGTTCCGCCCGAAAGGTCCAGACCGTGATGATCCCGGACCCCTCACAGGCCCCCGGCAGGCGTAGTGTTCGGGTTCATGAGCAGTGCAGCAGGCCCTCGACGCGCGGGCGGCCGCGCGGGCGCTTCGGCGCCCGGCGGGCGCCTCGGTGGCTGGCTCATGGATTCGGCGGTCGCCCACCCCGAGGCCCCCTGGCAGGACCGCCCCTCCCGGGTGGCCGGCCAGCCCTGGTGGAAGGTCATGTGCCTGTCGGGGCTCGACTACTTCTCCACGCTGGGTTACCAGCCGGCCATCGCCGTCCTGGCCGCCGGGGTGTTGGCTCCCCTGGCCACCGTGGTCCTCGTCGCGGTCACCCTCGGTGCCGCGCTGCCCATCTATCGCCGGGTCGCCTCCGAAAGCCCCCACGGCCAGGGCTCGATCGCCATGCTGGAACGACTGCTGCCGCATTGGAAGGGCAAGGTGCTGGTCCTGGTGCTGCTGGGGTTCGCCGCCACGGACTTCATGATCACCATGACGCTTTCCGCGGCCGATGCCACCGCCCACATCATCGAGAACCCCTTCGCCCCGGCATTTCTGGGCGGCCAGAACGTGGCCATCACCCTGGTGCTGCTGGCCCTGCTGACCCTGCTGTTCCTGCGCGGTTTCACCGAAGTCATCTCGTTGTCCGTCCTCCTGGTGGGCCTCTACCTGGCCTTGAGCGTCGTCGTCCTGGCCTCCAGCCTGGTCCGGGTCGCGGCCTCCCCCGGACCCGTCGGTGATTGGTGGACGACACTGAGCAGCAGCCATGCCAGTCCCTGGCTCATGATCGCCATGGCCCTGCTGGTCTTCCCCAAGCTGGCGTTGGGCCTCTCCGGCTTCGAGACCGGGGTCGCCGTCATGCCGCAGATCCGTGGCCGCGCCGACGACACCGAGGCGGCCCCCGAGGGGCGGATCGCCGGGGCGAAGAAACTATTGACGACCGCCGCGGTGACCATGAGCGTGCTGCTGGTCGTTTCCTGCGTGGTCACCACCTGGCTGGTCCCCGCCGACGCCCTGCAACCCGGCGGGGCCGCCAACGGCAGGGCCCTGGCCTATCTGGCCCATGAGCAGCTCGGTCAGGGCTTCGGCACCCTCTACGACCTGTCGACGATCCTCATCCTCTGGTTCGCCGGCGCCTCGGCATTGGCCGGCCTGCTCAACCTCATCCCCCGCTATCTACCCCGCTTCGGCATGGCCCCCGAATGGGCCCGGGCCAACCGCCCGCTGGTGCTGGTGCTGGCCTTGATCGCCGCCGCCGTCACCCTCGCCTTCGACGCCAGCGTCGACGCCCAGGGCGCCGCCTACGCCACGGGGGTCCTGGTGCTGATGACGTCCGCGGCGGTCGCCGTGGCGATCTCCGCCCACCGTCGGGGCCAACCCCTGCGCAGCGCCCTGTTCTCGCTCGTCGTCCTCGTGTTCACCTATACGACGGTCGCCAACGTCATCGAACGTCCCGACGGGCTGCGGATCGCGGCACTGTTCATCATCGCGATCCTCTTCGTCTCCTTCATTTCCCGCTTCCGCCGTTCCACGGAACTACGGGCCACGACCGTTTCCTTCGACGTCGCGGCCCACACGCTGTTGAGTGCCGCCGCCGAGGCCTCCTCGGTCAACCTGATCGCCCACGAGCCGGTCAGGTTCAGCGCCGAACGCTATCGCCATAAGCTCCAGCATGCCCGCACGGCCAGCCACCTGCCGGTCACGGCGAAGCCGGTGTTCATCGAAATCGGCATCGGTGATTATTCGGATTTCGCCCAGGACGTGCTGGTCCGCGGCACGCTGCGGCACGGGTATGCGGTCCTGGAGGCCACCGCCCCCTCGGTCCGCACGGCACTGGCGGCGATCTGCCTGGGCATCCGCGACGAATACGGCATCATGCCGCATCTGTACTTCCGCTGGACCGAGGGCTCACCGGTGCGCAACCTGCTGGGTTTCCTGCTGTTGGGGCAAGGGGAGATCGCCCCGTTGACCCGTGAGGTGCTCCGTGAGGCCGAACCGGATCTGCAGCGACGCCCGTGGGTCCATGTCGGCTGAACCCGGCTACCTCGACGCGGCAGGGACCAGCGTCCAGAGGACCACCGCTTCCTCCTCCGTGGGGTTGATCCACGAATGCGGTTCGCGGCCCGGGAAGGTGACCGAATCGCCGCCCTCGAGCTCGAAGCGTTCATTGGCGAAGATGATGATGAAGCGCCCGGAGACCACATGCAGGACCTCGACCTCGCAATCCACCGAATACAGTTCGTCCTCGCCCTGCCCATGGGGTTCGATGACGGCGCGGATGACCTGCAGCCGCTTCTCCGACCGACTGGTCACCAGGCGTTCGATGATGCCGTGCCCGCCCAACGAGATCCGCGGGGCATCATCGAAACGGACCACATGGGTCTCGGGCTGGGCAAACAGCTCCCCCACCGACACCGAGAGGACCTGGCACAACGTGACCAGCGAGGCCACCGAGGGCGAGGTCAGGTCGCGTTCGACCCGGGAGAGGAAGCCCTTGGTCAGCCCGGTCGATTCAGCCACCTGTTCAATCGTCATACGCTGGGCATGACGCGCCGCCCGGATCTTCGAACCGATGGCAATCGGGGCGTTGCTGGGCTCGACGGGCAAGGCCTTCATGGGCGGTGTACTCCGGGTCTTCACAATGGATGTAGGTGCTGCATTACGTCACACAGCATAGGCCAATTGACCTGTTAGCCAGATCACTTTAGCTTAGTAGGCAACAGATGTTTACCTGTAAACATCATTTTTTGATCATCCTCCCTTTTCCGACCAGAGGTTCCCCATGGACATCATCAATATCGCGATCGTCATCGCGTACCTGATCGCGATGCTCGCGTTCGGCTGGTGGGGCAAGTCCCGCACCAAGAACAGCAGCGACTACCTGGTCGCGGGGCGCCGACTCGGCCCCTTCTTCTACACCGGAACCATGGCCGCCGTCGTACTCGGGGGCGCCTCCACCGTCGGCGGCGTCGGCCTGGGCTACGAATTCGGCCTCTCCGGCGCCTGGCTGGTCATCGCCATCGGCATCGGGGTGCTGCTGCTGAGCATGTTCTTCGCCCCGCGGCTGCAACGACTGAAGATCTTCACCGTCTCCCAGATGCTCACCCTGCGCTACGGCTCCAAACACGCCACCAACGCCTCGGCGGTGGTCATGCTGGCCTACACGCTGATGCTCTGTGCCACCTCCACCGGGGCCTACGCCACGATCTTCGTCGTGCTCTTCGACTGGGACCGCTGGCTCGCCATCGCCGTCGGCGGGGCGATCGTGCTCGTGTACTCCACCATCGGCGGCATGTGGTCCATCACCCTGGCCGACCAGGTCCAGTTCGTCATCAAGACCGTCGGTGTCTTCGCCCTGATGCTGCCCTTCGCCCTCTCGGCGGCCGGCGGCTTCGAGGGAATCTCCGCCGGCATCCCCGAACGGGCCCGCGATGAATTCTTCAGTTGGGGCGGCCTGGGCGCCGAGACGATCATCACCTACTTCGTGGTCTACACCCTGGGCCTGTTGATCGGCCAGGACATCTGGCAGCGGGTGTTCACCGCCCGCACCCCCAAGGTGGCCCGCTGGGGCGGAGCCACCGCCGGCATCTACTGCGTGATCTACGGCATCGCCGGGGCGATCATCGGCATGTCCGCCCGGGTCGCCCTGCCCGGCATCGACATCGAGGCCCTGGGCAAGGACGTCGTCTACGCGGAGGTCGCCATGACCCTGCTTCCGGTGGCCGTCGGCGGGATCGTCCTGGCCGCCGCCGTGGCGGCCATGATGTCCACCGCCTCCGGCGCACTCATCGCCGCGGCCACCGTGGCCCGCAACGACGTCACCCCCTTCGTCGCCAGCTGGTTCGGCAAGGAGATCGAGGTCAACACCGGGCGCAACCCCGAGCACGACGTCGCCGCCAACCGGTACTGGGTCCTGGGCCTCGGGGCCGTGGCGATCATCCTGGCGATCCTCGTCAACGACGTCGTCGCCGCCCTGACCATCGCCTACGACATCCTGGTCGGCGGGCTGCTGGTCGCGATCCTGGGCGGGCTGCTCTGGAAGCGCGGGAACGGCATCGGCGCCGCCCTGTCCATGGCGGCAGGGACCCTGGTCACCCTGACGACCATGATCACCCTGGAGGCACTGTCCACCGAGAAGTTCTCCGGGGTCTACGCCAATGAGCCCATCTACTACGGTCTGGGCGCCTCGTTGGTGGTCTATGTCCTGTTCAGCCTGCTCTCCCCGCCGACCCGCCCGGAAGTGGCCCGGCACTGGTCGGATCGGGTCGCCGGACGGGTCGACATGGAGGGCGTTTCCGCCGATCAGCAAGCCTGAACCCGCCCCGGCGTCGTCCTCGTTCCCCCCGGGTGACAGTGCTCCCGGGGGAGCAGATGTCGAACACGAATCTAGCCGCACCAACGCTGGGATGCAGCGGGAATGACGTGGAACACAGCTTGGGTTGCCCCGGCAATCACGTTAGGCTGGCAAAAAGCTTCATGAGACGCGGGCAACAGCTCCGACTACCCGCGCACCAACCCCAGGTTCGTGGGTGGTTCGGATGAAGAAGCGGCCCGCACGACAACGTGTTGGGTAAGAACGCACGAGAGGAAATCCGTGGCGCAAAGCGTCTCCGTCCTTCCAATTTTCGATTCGATGCTAGGCACCGTCTGCCTCAACGTGGACGGTCACTGGGAGCGCTTCATCGCGCCCCACCCCAAGGATCTCGACCATGCGCTGGCCAACACGGCCGGCCGACCGGTCTGGGAATCCGACTCCTGCGCACTGACCGTGCGTATTCCCCGGGCACACCGCCCCGACGGGGAAGCACAGGTGTTCTTCCTTGAACGCCTGCCCGTCCGCGACCGCGCCGAGGCTCCCTCGGGTATGCTGGTCGGCTGAAGGGGAGTAGTTCCACACCCCACCCGCGCTGGATCGTTGATCCGGCACGGGTGGACGAGGACCTGTCGACATACCGACCGCCCTCCCGGCGGTCCGGCATTCCACCCGGCACCACGCCGGGCGAACGAGACCTTCGGCCCGCCACTGGCGGTCCGAGGCTCGTGGCCACCCACCGACCTTTGACCGGCAGTCCCGCACCACCGCGGGGACATACGAACCGATTGAAGGACGCCCAATGACACCGGATGCCCCCTCCCCCGACGCCGATCCGCCAGCCGCGGAGGCCTCGCGTAGGGAGCCCACGCCCGCCGAGATCCGGCGCTGGCGCAAATACCTGGCCGACGAACGCGTCGAAGGTTCCATCTACCTCACCCTGGCCAAACGCCGTGAGGGCGAGGAACGCCAGATCCTGTTGGGTCTGGCCCGGGCGGAAGCCCGCCACCAGGAGCATTGGTCCAATCTTCTGGGCGAGCATGCCCGGAAGACCGCACGCCCCTCGCTCAGCCGCGTCATGCTGCGGTTCATGGCCCGCAACTTCGGCTCGGTCTTCGTCCTGGCCTTGGCCCAACGGGCCGAGGGCGCCTCCCCCTACGACAGCGACGCCGACGCCACCGCTCAGATGGCCGCCGATGAGCTGGTGCATGAGGAAGTCGTACGCGGGCTGGCGATCCGCGGCCGCAACCGGCTCTCCGGCAACTTCCGGGCCGCCGTCTTCGGGGCCAACGACGGGCTGGTCTCCAACCTGGCCCTAGTGATGGGCATCGGCGCCGCCGGGGTGTCCAGCGCGCTGGTCCTCTTTGCCGGGGTCGCCGGCCTGCTCGCCGGCGCCCTGTCCATGGCCGCCGGGGAATACGTCTCCGTCCGCTCGCAGCGCGAACTGCTCACCGCCTCCCAACCGACCCAGATCACGCTCATCGCCGCCCCGGACCTGGACCTGCAGGCCAACGAACTGGTCCTGGTCTACCGGGCCCGCGGCATGAGCCGGGAGGCCGCCGAGCACCGGGCCGCCGAACGGCTGGGGACCTTCAGCTGCGACTGCGACCCCTCATTGTCCCTGCAACCCGAGGTGCCCGAAACCGAAACCGGCGGCGACGAACACGAGGCCCTGGGCTCCGCCTTCGGCGCCGCCGCCTCCAGCTTCTGCTTCTTCTCCTCGGGGGCCTTGGTCCCGATCCTGCCCTACCTCTTCGGTATGGGCGGGCTGCCAGCCCTGCTGGTGGCCCTGCTCCTGGTCGGGGTCGCGTTGATGCTGACCGGGGGCATCGTCGGACTGCTCTCCGGCGCCTCCCCGGCCAAACGCGGGTTCCGGCAGCTGGCCATCGGCCTCGGTGCCGCCGGGGTCACCTACGTTCTCGGCCTGCTCTTCGGCGGGAACATCGGCTAGGACCCGCAGAACCCGGCCCCTTCCGTTCAGCTGGCGCGGCGCATCCGGCGGGCTGCGGCCACGGGGCGGCGGTCCCCCGCCGGGGGCGGGGTCGGCTCCTGCGTGTCCGGCTCGCCGGCCGGTTCGGTGCCCTGCCCGGGGGCCGGAGCATCCCGCCGTCCGGCCTTGGCTGCGGCGATCATCTCGCGTGCGGGCCGGCGTGGGGTCGTCGTCAACGGCCGGGGGGTCGCCCCGATCGGCGGCAACGGCTCCACGGGCACCTGCGGGGCGTTCTTCCGGGTCTTCGCCGCCTCGGCCTCCTCGGCCCGCGCGGCCTTCGTCCGGCGTTCGTGTTCCTGCCGGGCCGCCCTCTCCTCCTTGACCCGTTCGGCGGCGGCGGTCCGTTCCGCCTGGGCCCGCTCGAGCTCCGCCGCCTTCTGCGCCTTGGCCTGCTCCTCGCGGGCGGCCTCTGCCGCCTTCTCGGCCTCGACCCGCTCCTGTTCCGCGACCTTCTCGGCCTGGGCGCGTTCGGCCAGGGCGGCCTGCTCGGTCTTTTCCGTTTCCTTCAGTTCACGGGCGCGGCGGGCCTCGGCGGTGCGTTCGTTCCGGGCCGCCCGACGGGCGGTCTCGGCTTCCTCCGCCAGCACCAACCGTTCGGCCTTGGCCGCCTGGGCCGCAACGCCTTCCTCATCCTGCTGCGCCGCCTTCTGGGCGCGGGCCTGCTTCCGGGCGGCCTCCTTCGCCTCCTGGGCGGGGGTCAATGACTTGGCGCGGGGCTTCCGCGGGGAGGGACGCGGTGGTTCCGGCTCCGGGGGGCGCGGCGTATTGGGGTCGAAATAGTCGGCCAACCGATCCAGCGTGCGTTCGATGTTCACCGGGGTGCTGCGAGTGAACCCCATGACCTTCAGCGGCCATTGACGTTTCAGCCGCGAGGCATCCCAGGTCTCACGCACCAGCGTGCCCCGCGGGGCGGGGATCAATTCGTAGCGCCAGCGGTGGCCGTTGAAATGCCGCCAGGCGATCAGCCGGTTCTCCTCGAACTCCACCACCGTGTTCTGGATCCGATATCCCACGCCCAGGCGCATGTCCATCCCGAATTCGGAGCCCAGTGCCAGCCGCTGGGGTTCGTCCTGCCGGGCGCTCTTCACCGTGCCGGAGCCGTCGATGAGCGGATGCTTCGACGGGTCGACGAGTAGTTCGAAAATGGCCCCGGGAGGCGCCTGGACCAGGCGCTGCCGGGTCACGAGATAGGGATTCGAGTCCATAGCGCCAGCCTACCCAGCGCAGCTGCCGATCCTCTGGATCTCACCGGGCGCTGCGCCGACGGGTTCCGGGGCTCCTGCCCCGGGCCCGGGCCCCCCGGCGGGCCGGTCACCCGCCGGCGAGGATGTCCACGGCCGCCTCGGGGGTCTCCACCAGATGGATGGCCGCTGCCATGTCCCGGCCTTCGGCCAAGGATTCCAAGAGCGGCCAGGCCGGCAGTTCACGGGTCCAATGCCGCCGGCCCACCAGGATCATCGGGGTCTGGGTCCTGGCGGTTCCGTAATAGTTCTCGCAGGCATCCTGGAAGATCTCCTGCACGGTTCCGGCGGCCCCGGGCAGCACCACCAGCCCTCCGGTGCAGGCCTTGAGCAGCACGTCTTCACGGATCGAGTTGGCGAAGAACTTGGCGATATGGGTCGCAAACAGATTCGGCGGCTCATGCCCGTAGAACCAGGTGGGGATCCCCACCGTGGGTGTTCCCCGGGGATGGTCTTCCTGCACGGCGAGCGCGGCGCGCGCCCACTGCGAGATCGAGGGACGGAACGACGGGGCGGCGGCCAGCCGCGTGATGGCCGCCTCCAGGACCTCGTCCTCCTCCGCCGCGAGGTAGGCCCCGAGATTGGCGGCCTCCATGGCCCCGGGGCCGCCCCCGGTGGCGACCGTGAACCCGGCGCGGGCCAGGCTGCGTCCCAGATAGGCGGCGTCACGAAACCCTGCGGTGCCGCGTTCGGCCGCGTGTCCACCCATCACCCCGACCACCCCGCGGCCGGGGATCCGCCCCGGGGCATCGCCGTCGTGCGCACCGGCCAGCAGCTGCTCCAGGGCCACGCCGACCGCATGGTCGTGCAAGGTGGTGGCCAGGGCCATGTTCAGTCCGCCCCGACCGGCACCCCGGTGGCGGCTCCAGGCATAGATGCGCGCATCGGGGGTGTCCTCGTAGGCGTGGTCCTCCAGTCCCGCATAGAGGTCCTGTGCCGTGTAGAGCCCGCCGCGGTACGGATCGAACGGCAGCCCGGGCAGATCGGGGAAGACCAGGGCCCCGCGGCGACGTAGACCGGGGATGGAACCCGGCGGCAGATCACAGCCGAGGAAGACGGCACCGGAGACGTCGGACCGCTCCAACGCCCGTCCACGATCACGCAGATCCAATGATTGGCAATGCCAACCGGCCATCGGGACACCGCTGGTCTTCGTGCGGGAATCGAACTGGTCGACCGTGTCGATGTCCAGCTCACGGGGCGGTGTCTGCATCGCCGGCGAGGAGTTCATGAGCACACCCTACGGCGACAGCGGGCGGCCCGGCATCCTGGTTCGTCGGCAGGGGCCGGGACGTGAAACGATAGGAGGATGGCAGAATCCGATTTTCCCCTCGTTGACGCCCGCGAAATCCTCCGTGTGGTCGGTGGTGCGGCGTTCACCCGTGGGAAGGGCTATGCCAATGCGGAGCACGTCCTGGACCTGGAATTCAGCGCCGGGGACCCCCGGCTGACCGCCCGGGTCATCGGCACCGAGGAGGAGCCCTACAGCACCTCGGTGGCCCTCGTGGACCGCAAGGGGGAGTGGACGGTCGGCGAAACCTGGTGCAGTTGCCCGGTCGGCACCCATTGCAAGCACGCGGCCGCGCTGCTGATCTATTCGAACACCCTGCACCTGCGTGCCCAACGGGTCTTCTTCGAGAACACCGCTGCCCCGGTGAAGGTCCCCGCCTGGCAGGACACACTGAATTCGCTGATCAGCGCCGGCGGCCGCAGCGGATCACCGCAGCCCCGGGCAGGGGCCCGGTCCCGGGGCGGCTCGGACCGCCACCAGCTCCAGCCCCTGGCCTTGCAGTTCGAACTCCAGGACACCACCCAGGTCGCCCACCGGCAGTGGGCTCCCGGTTCCGGGGTCGGACACCAGAACAATTCCGGACACCGTTGGCGCCTGGGCGTGCGCCCCATGGTCCGGTCCGGCAACGGACGCTGGGTCCGGGGCAACCTGCGCTGGAACACCATCAGCTTCAAGACCTACGGACTGAACCTGGATGAGGAACAGCATCGCTGGTTCTGCCAGTTCGTCCCGCTCTACCGCGCCAACGGGCAGCTCTACTTCGGTGAGGACAACGACTGGCTCTACCTGGACGAATTCTCCTCCCCGCTGCTCTGGTCGTTGCTGGATGAAACCGAATCCCTGGGCATCCGGCTCATCGGCCCCCGGTCCGCCACCACCATCCGGCTGGCCGACACCGCCTCCGTCTCCCTCACGGCCGGGCATCCGGAGGATGACGACGGGGCCCTGGGGCTGACTCCCCTGCTCAGTCTCGACGGGCAGGAACTCGAGCTGTCCCCCGAGACCCCCGTGGGGGCCATCGGCAACCACGGCGTCTACGCGGCCCGGGAGGATGCCGAGCTGATCGTCTTGGCGCCCACCGCACGGAAGCTCGATGCCGCCGAGGTGGCCCTGCTGCACCAGCCCGAAACCGTCGTCGTTCCCGCCCAGGAAGTCGGTGACTTCATGTCCTCCGTCTACCCGCGGTTGGGACGCCGGCTGGCCATCAATGCCGCCGACGATTCGGTCGAGCTGCCGGGGATCCTGCCGCCCAAACTCATCCTCGAGGTCACCTACCCCGGCGGGGACACCGCCGAGCTGGCCTGGGACTTCGATTACGGGCATGGCCCCGTGGATGCGGACCTGCGCGATGTCGAGGCCGAATCGGCCCTCGAGGACGCCGCCCTGCACGCCGTCGAGGACTCCCCCACCTTGGCCGGTCGCGCCCTGGTCCCGCGCACCCTGCGCGGGCTGGACACCGTGGACTTCATCCGCCGGTCGCTGCCGCTGCTGGAACAGGTCGAAGGCCTCGAGGTCCGGGTCACCGGTCAGCCCCCGGCCTACCGTGAGCTGACCGAGTCCCCCGAGCTGACGGTCACCACCGTTGAATCGGATAAACGCGACTGGTTCGACCTCGGCCTGGTCGTCGCCGTCGGGGAGCACCGCATCCCCTTCGCCGACGTCCTGCGGGCCCTCTCCCGCGGGCAGAGCCGCATGCTCATGCCCGATAAGACCTACTTCTCCCTCGAGCACCAGCTCTTCGACAGGCTGCGTGACCTCGTGGCCGAGGCCGGGACCCTGAACGACAAGAACTCCGACCTGCAGATCACCCGCTACCAGGCCTCCCTCTGGGAAGAGCTCGAGGAGCTCGCCACCGTCACCGAGGGCCCCGATTCCTGGTACGCCGGAGTGAATTCGCTGTTGGATGTCGCCGAGGCCGATCCGCCGGCATTGCCCGCCGGGCTGAAGGCAACGTTCCGTCCGTACCAGCGTCAGGGCTTCGAATGGCTGGCCATGCTGTGGCGCAACAACCTCGGCGGCGTCCTGGCCGATGACATGGGCCTGGGAAAGACCGTGCAGGCCCTCGCCTTGATCCTCCATGCCAAGGACCAGTGGGATTCCGCCCCCGATGCCACCGGCGGATCCGACGCTGCCACCGGGACCCCGGCCTCGTCCTCCACCTCCGTGCCCGGACCGTTTCTGGTGGTTGCCCCGACCTCGGTGGTGGCCAACTGGTCGGATGAGGCGGCGCGCTTCGCCCCCGACCTGCGGGTGGCCGCCATCGCCGACACCCAGGGCCGGGCCGCCCGTCCGCTGGCAGCCATCGCTGCGGAGAACGACGTCGTGGTCACCTCCTATACGCTCTTCCGGCTCGACTCCGAGGCCTACCAGTCACAGAGGTGGTCCGGTCTGATCCTGGATGAGGCCCAGTTCGTGAAGAACAAGGCCACCAAGGCCCACCACGCGGCCCGCGATCTCGACGCCGCCTTCAAACTGGCCATCACCGGTACCCCGATGGAAAACAACCTGATGGAACTGTGGTCGATCTTCGCGATCGTCTCCCCCGGCCTCTTCCCTTCGGCACTGCGCTTCGCGGAGAACTACCAGCGCCCCATCGAGAAGCAGGGGCTGGATGAGCCGTTGGCCAGATTGCGCCGACGCATCCGCCCGTTCATGCTCCGGCGGACCAAGGACGCCGTGGCCACCGATCTGCCGC
Source organism: Arthrobacter sp. 179 (assembly GCF_052379645.1). Lineage (NCBI taxonomy): Bacteria > Bacillati > Actinomycetota > Actinomycetes > Micrococcales > Micrococcaceae > Arthrobacter > Arthrobacter sp. 179. Next base: position 195,367 of record NZ_JBQSYU010000003.1, read on the forward strand.
CCAAGCAGGAGCAGGTCCTCAATGTCGAGTTGGCACCGAAGCACCGGAAGATCTACGACACCCACCTGCAGCGCGAACGACAGAAGATCCTGCGCCTGGTCGAGGACATGGACAAGAACCGGTTCACCATCTTCCAGTCCCTGACGTTGTTGCGCATGCTCTCGCTCGATGCCTCGTTGGTTGATCCCGAATACGAAGGCGTTCCCTCGGCCAAACTCGATGTGCTCTTCGAGCAGCTGGCCGACGTGCTCGCCGAGGGCCACCGTGCCCTGGTGTTCAGCCAGTTCACGTCGTTCCTGAAGAAGACCGCCTCCCGGCTCGACGACGAAGGCGTCGACTACGCCTATCTCGACGGGTCCACCCGACGGCGTTCCGAGGTCATCGAAGAATTCAAATCCGGCCGGGCCCCGGTGTTCTTGATCTCGCTGAAGGCCGGTGGCTTCGGGCTGAACCTCACCGAGGCCGACTACTGCTTCCTGCTGGATCCCTGGTGGAACCCCGCCGCCGAATCCCAGGCCGTCGACCGGGTGCACCGCATCGGGCAGACCCGCAACGTCATGGTCTACCGGATGGTCGCCAAGGACACGATCGAAGAGAAGGTCGTGGCTTTGCAGGATGCCAAACGGCAGCTGATCTCCTCGGTCATGGATGCCGGCGAGGGCTTCGGCTCGGCCATGACCGCCCAGGACATCAGGGACCTGCTGGTCGAGTAGTCCCCACCCCGCGCATGGGTAGTTCTCCCCATCGCCCCATAACGCGCTTTCTTCTAGCCTGAATCCGGAAGAAGGAGCATTCGGGCGGTGGAGGGGGGCAACATGACGTGGAAAATCGATGTTCCCGCCGTGCGCACGGTCCTCGAGTTCAATTTTGGAGTCGATAGCATCCAGAGCACTGGGAAAACGGTGAGTGATGATTTCGGCAATTGGCAAAACTACTTCATCGATGGGATTCAGGAAGCGGGAAACAGCGCCGTGGACGGAACCCAGGAGTCAGCTGGCCGGGTAGGGGAACACCTCCAGCAGACGGCAGAGGGCCTGATGCGGGAACGCTCTGAAACACACCGCGATCAACCCACCCGTTAGAAAGGCATCGGATGACCCTCCGCAGCACCACCGGCGGCATCTTGGCTCTCGGACTTGTCGGCGCCTTGGCCATGACCGCCTGCACCCCCAACCTAGGAGAACCCATGGATGCAACTACGGCAGCTTCCTCCCCCTCCGGCCAGCGCGACGCCTTATCGATCCGCGAGGACTTCTATGTCGAGATTGCCCAGTTTACCGAAGAAGCCGGTGGAAAGTGGACGTATCTCGACGGCGATTCCTTCTCCCCCGAGGACCGTGCCTCATTCTCTCCGAAGGCCTGCGCCGGTGCCGACGACGACGGACCACGGCAATTATTGTTGCTCCTGCTCTCCGGGCCCAGCAAGGAAGGCCCGGCCGAGATCAAGCGCATCAAGTCGGTGCTCGAAGACCGGGGTCTGAAGGTCACCGGATATATCCCCGGCACGACCGATGGTGAGACGTCCTCCGTCGACGCGGAAAGCACCACGGGGCAATACGTTTCCTATGGCACCAATGCTCAGCGCACGACCGTCAGGTTCGGCAGCGAATGCTCCTC
>NZ_JBQSYU010000004.1:0-193013 GCF_052379645.1 Arthrobacter sp. 179
GTCTGGCAGCCAAGCTGCCGGGCCGAGGCGGCATCCCGCGTCGTAGACTGGCAGGCGACGATTCATATCAGGGGGTTTCGTGGCACCGGAAACGGCTCCAAGCGCTGTCGAGCGCGGCAGGGCGCCACTGAGTCGGGAATTGATCCTCGACACCGGGGCTGAGTTCATCGAGGAACATGGTTTGCGGCGCCTCACCATGCGCCGGCTCGGGCAGGAACTGCGTGTCGAAGCCATGGCTCTCTACCGTTATGTGCCATCCCGCGAGGATCTGTTGGACGGCGTCGTCGAGCGGATTTTGATGGAACTCCAGGAGGATCCCGACGTCTTTGTCGATCCACGCCAGGGATGGCAGGATTATTTGGTCCGGCTGGCCCACGGGCTAAGGAAACTGGCCGTGGCCTACCCACAGGTCTTTCCCATCCTCGCCACCCGTCCGACGGGCGCCCCATGGATCAGGCCGCCGCTGCGCAGCCTCGCGTGGATCGAATCCTTCCTGGCTGCACTCACCAGCTCTGGATTTTCCGATCGGGATGCCGCCGACGCATATCAATCCTTCAGCAGTTTCCTCCTGGGAAACCTCCTGCTCCATGTCTCCCTTGAGGGGGAAGGCACACAGCCCGAATCGGCGGCCCAGGAGAGCCACGGCGTCGACCTCGGCGGATACCCGAATATCCACCGCATGCAGACGCTCTTGGCGGAGAGCTGGAACGAGCAGGAATTCGACATGGCCCTTCAGGACGTCCTGAACCGGATCGAGCTGCTCAACTCCTGAAGCCGCTGTCCGCACCCCCGCCACCTCGAGTGCTGGAGGCTTCGAAGACGAAACCCGCTGGATCGTGGTTCACTGGCCTCGTGGGCAGGAGGCGGAAGGGGCCAAAATGGGAACCGACGGGGACGAACCAGGCAGCGCGCACGAACTACTGGAATTGCGCATTCATGGGGTGTTGAACACCCCGAACTACGAAATGCTCGAAACGACGCCGCAACGGGTGAAAACCATCCGTGGGGATCAGCTCGCAGGATTTTCCACCTATCGCTTTCCGGCCCCCGTAGACGCCCCGACCGACCGACGCGTGGAAGCCTACGCCTGGGGCCGGCTGTCCCGGTTCACCGGGATCCCGTCCCTGGGCCGGATCGGTGATGCGCTGGTCAAACTCCTCTGGTTCGCGCTGGCTCCCTACGGACTGGCGAACACGGCCTACTGGTCGCGCCGCCAGATCGGCACCGGCGAAACACCCCGGACCGAGGACGCCGCCGACGGAGGGCACCGGTGGATCGCCCGCACCATCAGCACCGGGCGTGGCGCCGGCACCATGCGGCTCTACGGGCTGCTGCTCAGTCTGCTGTTCGTCACCACCGCGGCCACCGTCGCCCTGGACATGATCGGCCGCCAATGCTTTGCCACGGCGACCTCGGCCGTCGGGGCCGGGGTGGAACTGAGCTGTCCGGGGGCGCGACTGATGTTGTCACCGTTGGCCGCATGGGGCCCCGGCACCCGGGACGCCCTGCTGCTGGGCATGCCGTTGCTGGCATTGGCCGCCGTCGTCGTGCTGCCGATGCTGGGTCGTACCCGCTATTTGACCGGCCCCGCCCGCCCCGGGCGCGTGCCGCCGGACCAGGGGGCGGCGGTGCAGCCCGGGGGCCCGTTGTTGGCCCAACGTGACCTGTGGCTGGTGGGTTCTGGCATGGGCCGGTTGCGCCGCCTGCATGCGGGGGCGGCGCTGGCCTGGTTGGCGGCGATCCTGGCATTCGATCATGCCGACGGGTGGCGGCAGGATGCCGGGGCGGCTGACTGGGCGGGAATCGTCTGGCCGGTGGCGGCCGGGTTGGCCGTGCTGCTGACCGTCGGCGGCTGCGGATGGATCATCAAACCCCAGGCCCAGGTCGCCGGTGACGTGCCGCGTCGCCATGTGGTCTATCTGGTGGTCTGCGCCGGCCTGCTGGCCGCGGTGCTGGCCGCAGGGATCGCGGATCCGGGGACCGCCCGCGGAGCCCGCTCCGGAGCGTCGGCGGCCGTCGTCGTCATGCTCGCACTGGCGCTGACGTTGGTGGCCTTGCTGGTCAACGCCGAATCGGCGGCGCGATCGGAAAAAATGGGTCCGTCGGCAGTCGCCTCCGAGGACGAACGGAAGTACCTGGGCTGGAACGGCCGTGGCCCCTTCATCCTGGGTTCCCTGGCCGCCGGATTCGCCCTCCTGCTCTCCTTCGCCGTCGTCCTGGGTGCCGGATGGGTGTTGCGCGGCCCGAAACCACCGGTGGTCTATGTCCTGCAGGGTGCCGGCTTCCTGCTGTTCCTGCTGGCCGCCGTGATCTGGCTGGCCCTGCGGCAGGCCGCCATCCACCGGCGGGAGCGTGCCCGACGAGACGACGAAATCGCGGCGATCCGTAAGGATCTGCTCCGCCAAGCGGGGCATTGGACGACCGGACCGATGATCACCCACTCCGCCGAGGAGATCCACCACGCCCGCCGGCAGGCAGCATTGCTGCGCCGGATGGAGACGTTCATCGGGTGGATCGGCTGGGCCGTGTTCATCGGCATCTGCGGTGGTTTGCTGGCACTGTTCCTCTTCCTGGGGCAGGACCGGACGACGTCCGGGGGAGCGTGGAGCGTGGTGCGTGGGCTAGGGGACGCCGGGCTATGGGCCGGGATGATCGCGGTGGCGGCGCTGTATCTGTTGTCGCGGGGCTCCGATTCCCGCCCGTTGGGCCTGCTGTGGGACCTGATGTGCTTCCTGCCCACCCAGGCCCACCCGTTCGGTCCCTCCTGTTACGCCGAGCGGGTCGTGCCCGAGCTGGCCGACCGCATCGTCGACTGGTTCGCCGAGGACCACCAGGACCCGGCCGGGGCAGCCGAGCCGGAGGAACGCGGACTGGTGGTCTCCGCGCATTCAATGGGTATCGTCCTGGCGGTCTGTGCGCTGTTCCAACTGCCCTCCCGTGGCCTGGTGGAGGAGGACCGGGACCGGATCGGGCTGCTGAGCTACGGCTGCCAATTACGGCGCTATTTCGCCCGCTTCTTCCCGGGGGTCTGCGGCGCGGATGAGCTGTCGCTGGTTCCGGCGGGCCGGCCGTCGCCGACCGCCCAGGACCCCTGGCCGCCCACGCTGGCCGGGGAGATCGCCGAGGAACCGGATCCCGGGCCCGCCGTCGTGCAGCCGGGTTCGTTGGGAAGCCTGTTGGGGCCACGGTGGCTGAACCTCTACCGTTCCACGGACCCGCTGGGTTTCCCGGTGCGCTATCGGGGAGGGGACGGGACCATGGATTGCGAGGCCGCCTCGTATCAGGAGCAGGCCTACCAGTTCCTGCCGGCCACCCACGGGGACTATCTGGAGTCCACCAGCTATGAGTGGGGCTTCTCGGAGGTACGGCGGCGGTTACGCTGAGCGCGCCCGACGCCGGGGGTTAAAAGGCCCGGCACCGGAGCAACTTTGGGGGGAAAACAGCTCCGGTGCCGGTGAAGATTAGTCTAGGACGCCGTCGGGGTGCCCGCCATGGGGAGAACTCCCCATGCCCGCCCCTAGGCAGGAACCCATAAACGTGGTACTAGCCCCTTTGTGTTGGCGATGGGAAAAGAAATCCAAAACTTTTCGTCTTCTTCCAATCCATCCTGCCCCGGGCTCCGAATGACTTCATGACAGCCCACCCCCGTCACCGGGGAACGGGAAGCACGCACGGCCGCTGGTCGTGACAGCAAGGAGACACGTCATGAAGACCATGAACCGCAAGTACACCGCACTCTTCGGCCTGATGGCAGTCGGCTCGCTCGCCATGAGCGCCTGCTCCGGTGGAGGCAGCGACGCCGGATCGGCCGAATCCTCGGCGCCGATGTCCGAGTCCTCCTCTTCGGCTCCGATGTCAGAATCCTCCTCCTCCGCCTCGGAGATGGACCCGGCAGCCAACCTGATCGGCCCCGGCTGCGCCGACTACGCCGAGCAGGTCCCGGACGGAGACGGATCCGTCGCCGGCATGGCCCAGGATCCGGTGGCCGTGGCAGCATCGAACAACCCGCTGCTCACCACGCTCACCGCGGCCGTCTCCGGGGAACTGAACCCGGATGTCGACCTGGTCGACACCCTCAATGGTGACGAGTTCACCGTCTTCGCCCCCGTCGATGACGCGTTCGACGCGATCCCGGAGAAGGACCTGAACGCGGTCGTCGAGGATTCGGACATGCTCAGCAAGGTCCTGACCTACCACGTGGTCCCCGGCCAGATGAGCCCCGATGAAATTGATGGCACCCACGAGACCGTCGAAGGCGATTCGGTCAAGGTCACCGGCAGCGGAGATGACATGAAGGTCAACGGAGCCTCCGTCATCTGCGGTGGCGTCCAGACCGCCAACGCCACCGTGTACCTCATCGACGAGGTCATGATGCCGGACGCCGCCAAGAAGTAAGGCAGGCAGCTGGAACACCACGGATCCCGGCGGCAACCGCCGCCGGGGCCGGTGGTGTACCCCGGGCCAGGGGCCAACGGGGAAGGGCATTGGTATTCAGGCAGGTTGGAGTCATGCGAGACTGTCAGACATGAGATTGCCATGGGCCCGGACGGCGGAGGAACCCGCACCCCCGGACCATGAGGAACTCCTCGGCAGGATCGCCCAGGGCGACGAAGCAGCATTCGGAGCATTATATGACGAGCTCTCGGCCAGGGTCTTCGGTCTCATCCGTCGCATACTGCGCGATGAGTCGCAAAGCGAAGAGGTCCTCCAGGAGGTCTTCATCGAGGTCTGGCAACACGCAGCCCGCTACGACGCCGACCGGGGCCGGGGAACCTCGTGGATCATGGTCATGGCCCACCGCCGTGCCGTGGACCGCGTCCGGGCCAGCCAAAGCAGCAAGGACCGGGACCTTCGCGAGGGGGTCAAGGGGTTCGAGGAAAGCTACGACGACGTCCAGGACACCGTCGAGGCCCGGATGGAAGGCGAGCGGGTGCAGCAGGCGTTGAAATGCCTCTCCGCCGCGCAACGCCAAGTCATCGAGTTGGCCTACTTCGGGGGCTATACCCATCAGGAAGGCGCCGGATTGATCGAAGCCCCCGTGGGAACCGTGAAAACACGGATCCGTGATGGAATGATCAAACTCAGAGACCAGTTGGGAGTAGCGTGATGGATCGGCAACTGCACCTACTCACTGGTGCCTATGCACTCAATGCCTTGGAACCGGGCGAACGCGAATCCTTCGAGGACGCCGCCCTGGACTCCGAGGAAACCCTGCGCGAGGTCCGCTCGCTCAGCGAAACCGCCGCCCTGCTCGCCGAGCAGACGACGCCGGTGACCCCGCCACCACGGGTCAAGGCAGACCTCATGGCCGCGATCCGACAGACCCCCCAACTTCCGGCCGTCCGTGACGATGCCACGACGTCCGGACGCGGCACCGCCTCCGAAGGCCCCGCTGCCGAAAGCCCCGCCACCGCGGAGCCCGAGGCACCGACCGACGCCTCCGCACCAGCCCCCGGGGTCCTGGATCTGGGCTCTGCCCGGGCCCGACGTCGGGCCCCCGGCAGCGGGACCCGCAACGGGACCAAATACCTGGCCGTCGCGGCTGCGGCCCTGTTGGTGACCTCCGGCGGACTGACCGGGGTGGTCATCAGCCAGAACCACCAACAGGACCAGCTCCAGAACCAGATGACCGCGCTGGATGACAGCAACGAGAAGATGCTGCGCATCTTCTCCTCCAACGACGTGAAGTCGGCCAGCCAGTCCCTGGACGACGGTGCCCAGGTCACGGTGACCTATTCCGCCTCGGCCGGATTGGCAGCGCTGACCGCCGATGGGCTGCCCACGCTCCCGCAGGACAAGGGCTACGAACTCTGGCTCATCGGTGACGACGGGGCGGCCCCCATGGGCATGCTCGACTTCGCCGGCGGTTCGAGCGATACCGCCCTGATGGAAGGCAAACTCTCCTCGGCGACCCATGTGGGGATCACCGTGGAACCTGCCGGGGGATCGCCGCAGCCCACCACCGACCCGATCGTCCTGCAGGAACTCTAGGTTCCCGGCACCTCGATCCAATCCAGATCGGGCCGGGCTCCGAATCTCCTGTGTCCATGGGTCTGAAATCCCGACCCTGGCCACCGAAGCAGGCCGCCGACGCCCGGAAGGGCGCCGTGGGCCGCAAGGCAGGATGGAAGGCGCACGATGGAAACGCATGAAACGCCCGGCCCGGAAACCACGGCCCCGGGCAGGGCCCGCACGGTGCTGCGGCGCTGGCCCCACGCCGTCGCCGGACTGGTGTCCGCCGGCTTGCTCTTCGGGGTGGCCGAACTCGTCGCCGCCTTCTTCTCCACCTCCTCCTCGCCCCTGGTGGCCCTGGGCGGGGCCTTCATCGACATCACCCCGCCGTGGCTCAAGGACTTTGCCATCGCCACCTTCGGCACCAACGACAAACTGGCGCTGTTCATCTCCATGGGCATCGTGGCCACTCTCGTCGCTGCCGTCACCGGCCTGCTGGCACGGCGCCGGTTCGCGGTGGCCCAGGGGATCATCCTGGTCCTGGCCGTCGGCATGGCCGCCGCCGTCCTGAGCCGTCCGGCCACCGGGATCCTGGATATCGTGCCGACCGTCGTGGGTGCCGTGGCAGGGATCGTGGTCCTGTACCAGCTCAGCCGGCTTGCATCCCGGGCCGAACCCGGGGGCCTCCCGGCCGCCGGGCAGGCAGAGGAGCACGACGCCGAGCCGACGCGGGCTGCCGGATCCTCCTCGCGACGTCGTTTCCTGACCTTTTCCGTCGTGGCGGCGGTCGGCGCGGGGGCCATGCTCGCCGGAGGCCGGGCCCTGTCGGGGGTCCGCAATGCGGCAGCGACCGCGCGGGAATCCCTGCGGCTGCCCCGTCCGGCCCACCAGGCCACTGCCCTGCCCGACGGCGTCGCCGCCGAGGTCAAGGGCATGCCCTCCTTCGTGACGCCGAATGATTCCTTCTACCGGATCGACACCGCGTTGGCGGTTCCCCGCATCGACCCCGCCACCTGGACGCTGCGGGTGCACGGGATGGTGGAGGAGGAATTCAGCATCGGGTTCGACGAACTGCTGGGCATGGAGCTCGACGAGACCTGGTTGACCCTGACCTGCGTTTCCAACCCCGTCGGCGGTGACCTGGTCGGCAACGCAAAATGGTTGGGCTACCCGTTGCGCAAGCTGTTGGAACGGGCCCGCCCACAGCAGGGGGCCGATATGGTGCTGTCCACCAGCATCGACGGATTCAGCGCGTCGACTCCGCTGGAAGTACTCACCGATGATCGTCAGGCGCTGCTGGCCGTGGGAATGAACGATGAGCCACTTCCGCTCGAACACGGCTATCCGGTGCGGATGGTCGTGCCGGGGCTGTACGGATACGTTTCGGCCACCAAATGGGTCGTTGATCTGGAGGTCACCCGGTTCGCCGATAAGGCCGCGTATTGGACCACCCGCGGCTGGTCCGAGCGCGGGCCCATCAAACTCGCCTCGCGGGTGGATGTGCCCCGGCCGTTCTCGACGGTCAGCGCCGGCACCGTCATGATCGGCGGGACCGCATGGGCGCAGACACGAGGCATCAAGGGCGTGGAAATCAAGATCGATGACGGGGACTGGCAGAAGGTCGAGATGGCCACCGAAGCCTCCGTCGATACCTGGCGCCAATGGTCCTACGAGTGGAAGGGCGCCAAGGAAGGCACCCACTCGGCCACCGTGCGGGCCATCGACGCCGACGGCACCGTCCAGACCGAGGAACGCGCCGATCCGGTCCCCAACGGAGCCAGCGGCTGGCAGCGGGTGCAGTTCACCGTCGGCTGACCGGCGGCGGCCTGGGCATTGACCGGCCCCGGTGGATCCGTAGTCTGGGGGATACGGACCACCTGAAGGAGGACGGGCAGCCATGGCAGAGGACACCTCACCCATCAAGGACGAGCAGATGTACCAGGCCCTGCGTGACGAGGGCAATTCGAAGCAGAAATCGGCGCGTATCGCCAACGCTGCCGCACGAGACAGCCGATCCGAGGTCGGTGAGCGGGGCGGTGAATCGGGCAGCTATGACGACTGGACCGTCGAGGAGCTCACCCAACGGGCCCGCGAGATCGGCCTCACAGGCTACTCGGATTTGACGAAGGACGAACTGATCAAGGCGCTGCGCGATTCCTGAGCCCACCGATAATCCGCCCCGGCGTCCTCGAGCGAAGCTGGTGGACCTGCCGCGCCCCCACGGCGAAACCATCAGGACCCTCGGCGAAATCCCGCAGGACGCGGTGGACTACGACTCCTGCGAACATCAGGACCGTCCCGGTCCGGAAGCCACTCAGGACGACCACGTCTGACCGGTGCCTGCGACCCGTGGCCCGAACCTCCGACCTGCGGGTGTGGCGCAAATCACCACCAGGGCATAAGGTCGGGTGAACGACCCGGTCAGACCGGTTTTGTTCGGGTCCTTCGGACGTTGACGGGGAGGCTCGTACTGATGCCAGAACATGCGAAACACGGTCGCCGCCGGCGCCGTGTCCGGTGGGCCGGGGTCACCGCCGTTGCCTCGGCCTTGCTGCTGTCCGGCTGTGGGGCGCCGGACTCGACCCCGGTGCTCACGTGGTACATCAACCCGGACGACGGCGGCCAGGCGGCGATCGCCAAGACCTGCACCGCAGCCGCCGACGGCAAATACCGGATCGAAACCTCACTGCTCCCCTCCGACGCAGCGTCCCAGCGTGAACAACTGGCCCGTCGTCTGGCGGCGGGGGATACCTCGCTGGACATCATGAGCCTGGACCCGCCGTTCATCCCCGAACTCGCCGAGCCCGGCTTCCTGGCCCCGGTCCCGCAAGAAACAGCAGACAAGACCACGAAGAACACCCTCGATGGTGCCTTGGCCGGAGCGAAATGGAAGGACGAACTGGTCACCGTCCCGTTCTGGGCCAATACCCAGATCCTCTGGTACCGCAAATCCGTGGCGAAGGCCGCCGGGCTGGACATGACGAAGCCGGTGACCTGGGACGAACTGATCGAGGCCACCCGGGACGAGAAGAAATATCTCGGGGTCCAGGGGGCGCTGGCCGAGTCGATGACCGTCTGGGTCAATGCGCTCGTCGAATCCAGCGGCGGACACATCGTGCAGAACCCCGAGGCGTCGGCCGACGACGTCAAGCTCGGACTGGAGACGAAGGCCGGGAAGAAGGCCGCCGAGATCGTCTCGACCATCGGCAAGGAAGGGCTGGGGTCGCCTGGCCTTCCGACCCAGGCGGAGAACGAGTCGATGCTGCTCTTCCAAGGCAAGAAGGGCTCCTTCATGGTCAACTGGCCGTTCGTCTGGCCGGCCACCAACGCCAGCGTCAAAGCCGGCAACCTGGACAAATCGCTCGTGGAGGACATCGGCTGGGCGCAATATCCGCGGACGATGGCCGATGAGGAATCCCGTCCGCCGCTGGGTGGCATCAACCTCGGGGTCGGGGCGGCCAGCCCCCACGTGGACCTCGCCTACGAGGCGATCGAATGCATCGTGGAACCGAAGAACCAGGTCGAATACTTCGTCACCAACGGCAACCCGCCCTCGGATTCAACCGCCTATGACGATCCGTCGATCAAGAAGGCGTTCCCCATGGCGCCGACCATCAGGGAATCGTTGAAGCATTCGGCCCCACGGCCGCAGACCCCATACTACAACGAGGTCTCCACCGGCATCCAGCAGCATTGGGCGCCACCATCCGGGATCGATCCGGCCACTACGCCGAAGAAGACCACCGACTTCATCATCGCCGTGCTGCGAGGGGAGAGGCTGCTATGAGGCGCAGAAGCACCGACGGGCCCACCCGTAGGAGGGAGGAATCGCGATGAGTACCCCCGTGGACACGAAACCAACCGGGCGGCGGCGGGCCGACGCCGGCGTCGGGCTCTCCGAACGGCGGAAGGCCGAACGCAGGCTGGGCTGGATGTTGGCGGGGCCCGCCTTCGTGGTCATGCTCATGGTCACGCTGTATCCGATCCTCCAGGCCGTCTGGGATTCGCTGTTCAATTTCCGGCTCACGGCCCCGGGGGACAAGAGCTTCATCGGGCTGCAGAACTACGGGGTCATCCTCACCGACCCGGTGTTCTTGAGGGACCTGGGCGTCACCTCGCTGATCACCGTCATCACCGTCGTGGTGGAGCTGATCCTGGGCTTCGCCCTGGCGCTGGTGATGCATAAGGCGCTGAAATCGGTTCGCGGCTTCGTCCGCACCGCCATCCTGGTTCCCTACGGCATCATCACCGTCGTGTCGGCCTTCGCCTGGTTCTACGCCTTCGACATCAACTCGGGCTTCATCAACCACTGGTTCGACTGGCTGCCGGGAATCAGCGAGGACACCAACTGGTTCGCCGGGACCTGGACGTCGTTGTTCGTGATCATGGCCTCGGAGATCTGGAAGACCACGCCGTTCATTTCGCTGCTGCTCCTGGCCGGTCTGGCACAGGTCCCCGATGAGCTCACCGAGGCGGCCGAAGTCGACGGGGCCACCTGGTGGCAGCGCATGCAGAGGGTCATCCTGCCGAACATGAAGGCGGCGATCATGGTTGCCGTGCTCTTCCGGGCGCTGGATGCCTTCAGGATCTTCGACAACGTGTACATCATGACCAACGGTGCCTACGGCACCGAAGTGCTCTCGCTGTTGGCCTATCGGACCTCGATCGGGCGACTGGAGATCGGACTGGGTTCGGCGATCTCGGTCCTGCTGTTCCTGTGTGTGCTGATCATCTGCTTCGTGGCGATCAAGCTGTTCAAGGTCGACCTCGCCGGAAACCAGGGAGGCAAGTGATGAAGAAGACCACCACGAAGACCCGGCTCATCTGGGCGGGCATCACGGTCGTCGTCGCCGTCTACGCCCTGTTCCCGGTGTTCTCGATCCTGGCGACCTCCTTCAAGGAACCCAGCGACCTGTCCAACGGCAAACTCCTGCCGACCAACTGGTCGGGGGTCAACTACGAACAGATCCTCGTCGGTGACGCCCAGGGGCTGTTCCTGACCTCGCTGCGGAACTCGATCGGGATCACGCTGATCTCCACGGCGATCGCCGTGGTGCTGGCGACCCTGTGTGCCTACGCGATTGCGCGGTTGGACTTCCCGGGCAAGAAGCTGGTGCTCACCACCGCCCTGGCCGTCTCGATCTTCCCGGTCATTTCCATCGTCACCCCGCTGTTCAACGTCTGGCGCACCATCGGGCTGTACGACACCTGGCTCGGTTTGATCATCCCCTACCTGTCGCTGACCCTGCCGATCTCCATCTGGACGCTGGCGGCGTTCTTCCGGCAGATCCCCTGGGAACTGGAACAAGCAGCCCAGGTGGACGGGGCCACAGCCTGGCAGGCCTTCCGCAAGGCGATCGTCCCGTTGGCGGCCCCCGGGGTCTTCACCACGGCGATCATCGCCTTCTTCATCGCCTGGAACGACTTCGTCTACGGCATCTCGCTGACCTCCACCGAGGCGGCGCGACCGGTTCCGGCAGCCTTGGCGTTCTTCACCGGCGCCTCCCAATTCGAATCACCGACCGGCGCGATTTCCGCCGCCGCGATCATCGTCACCATCCCGGTGGTGCTCCTGGTGCTGGGCTTCCAGCGGCAGATCGTCTCAGGCCTGACCCAGGGCGCAGTCAAGGGCTGAGGCCCTGATCCGAGAAAGCAGAGGACAACCCATGGCATCGATTACGTTGAAGAACCTCGTCAAGAAATACGACGACGGGTTCCCGGCCGTGAACGACATCTCCATCGATATCGCCGATGGGGAGTTCGTGATCCTGGTCGGCCCCTCCGGCTGCGGCAAGTCCACGCTGCTGCGCATGATCGTCGGGCTGGAGGACATCACCAGCGGGGATCTGTACATCGACGACAAACGGGTCAACGACATGGCCCCGCGCGACCGGCACCTGGCGATGGTCTTCCAGAACTACGCCCTCTACCCGCATCTGACCGTTTTCGAGAACATCGCCTTTCCGCTGCGGCTGGCCAAGGGAAAGTTCAGCGAGGACGACGTCCAGGAGCGGGTGCGGGCCGCGGCACTGACGCTGGAACTGACCGACCACCTCGACCGCAAACCCGGCAACCTCTCGGGTGGGCAACGCCAACGCGTGGCAATGGGCCGGGCGATCGTACGCCAGGCGGACGCCTTCCTCTTCGACGAGCCGTTGTCGAACCTGGATGCCAAGCTGCGCGGGCAGATGCGGGCGGAAATCTCGCAGATGCAGCGCCGGTTGGCGACCACCAGTGTCTACGTCACCCACGACCAGACCGAGGCCATGACCCTGGGCGACCGGGTCGCGGTGCTGAAGAAGGGCGAACTGCAACAAATCGCTTCCCCGCGTGAACTCTACGAACAACCGGTGAACATCTTCGTGGCCGGGTTCATCGGCAGCCCGTCGATGAACTTTTTGCCCGCCACGGCCGAGGGCAACATCCTCAAGACCCCCATCGGCGACTTCGAGGTCCCGGCGGAGACGGCGGCCACGGCGGCCGGGAAGGAGATCGTGCTGCTGGGCATCCGGCCCGAGTACTTCGAGGATTCCTCCCTGGTGGAGGAATCCAAATTGGTCCACGGCAATGCCTTCAGTGCCGAACTGACCCACACGGAGTGGTTGGGCAACGAACAATACGGCTACATCGACTTCGACCCTTCCCCCGAGGTCAAGGACATGCTGGACTCCCTGGCCCGCGACCTGGATGCCGACGAACTGCGCCCGCAGGTGGTGGTCACCCTCGACGCCGCCAGCCGGATCCGCGGGGGGCGGGTCTGCGAACTCTGGCTCGACACCCGCCGGCTGCACATCTTTGATCCGGCCACGGGGGAGAGCCTGACCCGGGACGCGGACGCCGGGGCCGCGTTGACCGAGGAGGCCAACCAGGAACGGGCGGAGGAAATCGAACGGGCCACCCGCGAAGCCGCCGAGGCCGGCTGAGCCGCCCCGGGGGTCGGGCCCCGGTGGAAGGCGCCGTTTCCGGGCCCGCCACCGGGGCCTCCCTTGTGGAGTACGGGTTTCCGGCCTACCGTGGAAGTACCCATTCGGCTCGTCCGGGGCCGAATCGGCTTTCGAAGGAGAGGGTCATGGGGTTCACACATACGGTTCCAACCGGAGGCCGCCCACCACGGGCCGCCACCGCCGATTTCCGCATCAGGGGCAGCGCGATGGCCACCGGCGGATTACTGGTCCTGATGATCTGCGCGCTACTGAACGCAGCGGTCCTGGGCAACGCCGATACCGGTGGTTCGCTCGGATTCGGCCTGCTGATCGGCATGTACATGCTGGCCTACGGCATCGTGAAACGACTGAGTCTGAGCTTCCCGCCGCGGCCGGGGACCAGCACCGGAGACTCCCGCGAACACCACCCGGCTGACTAGCGGCGGGGTGCCCTGAAGGGAATACTCCTGCCACGAACGTGGTTCCATCTGCGCAGGCAATGAACCAAGGTGAGTGGCAGGAGGCCGTCATGGGCGCATCGATCGTCGTTGTTTCCGGGGGACTGGGGGTGCCGTCGTCCTCACGTATGCTGGGGGACCAACTGGCCAGATCGACGGTCTCCGCCCTGGCCGCCGACGGAATCAGCGCGGAAGTCCAGGTCATCGAACTGCGTGAGCTGGGAGTGGACATCGCCAAGGCCATGGTCGCCGGATGGGTGTCCCCGCAGCTGGAGGAAGCGATCGAGGCCGTGGGGTCGGCCAACGCCGTGGTCGCCGTCAGCCCGGTGTTCACCGCCTCGGTCAGCGGGTTGTTCAAATCCTTCCTCGACGTTTTGGATCCCACCCTGTTGGACGACAAGCCCGTCCTGTTGGCCGCCACCGGTGGATCCTCACGGCATTCGATGGTGATCGACTACGTGATGCGCCCGATCTTCGGCTACCTGAGGGCCAACACCATGCCCACCGCGGTCTTCGCGGCCCCCGGGGACTGGTCGGACGGGAGTGGGTCGGGAGCCCTGGCCGAGCGGTCCGACCGGGCCGGTGCCGAGCTGGCCCGGGCCCTGGGCGGTCGGCATGGCCTGTCGGCGGCCCGGCAGGACCCGATGGAATCACTGCCCTTCGAACAACTGCTGGCCGAGATCCGACCGGAAGCCTAACCACCCCGGACGCACGTGAGGGGCGGACCAATCGGTCCGCCCCTCACGTCCATTCAACCGCTAACGCCAGGCACGCCCACGTTCCATGGCCCCCTCAAGGGAAGATGCCGCGAGCCAATCCAGCGCCGCCGTCGTGCTTTGAATTATTCGCCGGTCAGGCCGTCCTTGACGTCCTTCGCGGCGTCCTTGACATGCTCGCCGGCCTGCTTGGCTCCGGCGCTGGCCTGATCGCCCACGCCCTCCGCCTGCATGCCTTCGTCGTCCGAGGCCTTGCCGAATGCTTCCTTGGCCTTGCCCGAGAGTTCTTCGGTCTTATTCGACATCTTGTCTCCCAAACCCATTGCGCATTCCTCTCATCGGTATTGCTCAGATGGCGGCTCCGTGGAGCCGTCGTGCCGACCGACGACCTCAAGGCCGTGCACGATGTCTTCCACGTTAACGCCGTGCAACGGATACGTCTAGCTGTGGGGCCCGCAAAAACGCTAGGAAATCGAGGTTCCGACGATGGGTCCCCGCCATGGTGGGGATGCAGGATTTTCCGGCGGGTTCGAAGTCGGGGTATGACCTCCGTCACCGGCGTGATCGTATACGATGTCAGCAGGACGTGGGTGGACGGCACCCCGTGCGCGCGGCCGCCCCGCAGCCCGCCGACCGCCGCCCGACAGGATCAGGAAGGTACTTTCCGACATGCTTGACGACGAGACCATCACCTCCATCGCCGACGAACTGGTGGAGGCCGGCCGCAGCCGGACCCCGGTGAAGCGACTGACCTCCCGGTATCCGGAGATGACCATCGAGGATTCCTACCGGGTGCAGAACCTGTGGCGCCAACGCAACGAGGCCGCCGGCCGGCGCCTGGCGGGCCGCAAGATCGGGCTCACCTCCCGGGCCATGCAGGCCGCCACCGGGATCACCGAACCGGACTACGGGATCATCTTTGATGACATGGTGCTGGAGAACGCCTCGAGCATCGAATGGAAGCAATACACCCATCCGCGGGTGGAGGTGGAACTGGCCTTCGTCCTCAAGGACGACATCACCGGCCCCGGGGCGACGATCTTCGACGTGCTGCGCGCCACCGAATACGTCACCCCCGCCCTGGAGATCCTTGACTCCCGCGTGGAGATGGAGGGGCGGACGATCGTGGACACCATCAGTGACAACGCGGCCATGGGGGCCATGGTCCTGGGCGGACGCCCCGTGGCCCCCGACGCCGTGGACCTGCGCTGGGTCTCGGCGATCCTGTACAAGAACCACGTGGTGGAGGAGACTGGCGTCGCCGCCGGGGTCCTGAACCACCCGGCGTCCGGGGTGCATTGGCTGGCCAATAAGATCGCCCCGCATGGTGACGGTCTCAAGGCGGGTGAAATCATCCTCGCCGGATCCTTCACCCGACCGATGTGGGTCAATGAGGGCGACACCGTCTTCGCCGACTATGGAGAGCTGGGAACGATTACATGTCATTTCGCGTAGAACCCGATCCGTCCTTCAAGGACGTCCTGGCCACGGCCGACCGTCCGCTGGCCGGGATCTGGATCTGTTCGGCCTCCCCGCTGGTGGCCGAGATCTGTGCCGGGGCCGGGTTCGATTGGGTCTTCATCGACGCCGAGCATTCCCCCAATTCCCCCGAGACCGTCCTGGCCCAGCTCCAGGCCGTGCGCTCCTACCCCGTGATCCCGGTGGTCCGTCCTGCGGTGAACGACACGGTGTTGATCAAGCAGTACCTCGATGTCGGCGCCCAGACGCTCATCATCCCGATGGTCCATACCGTCGAGGACGCCCAGGCCGCCGTGGCCGCCGTCAGATATCCGCCCCACGGCGTCCGCGGGGTGGGATCCGCGCTGGCCCGTTCGGCGCGGTGGAACCGGGTCCCCGACTATCTGGAACGGGCCTCGGACACGATCACGCTGATCGTCCAGGTCGAATCTGCCGAAGCCGTGGACAACGCCGCCCGGATCGCGGAGGTCGACGGGGTCGACGGGATCTTCATCGGCCCCTCGGATCTGGCGGCCTCCATGGGACTGATCGGCCAGCAAGGCCACCGCCGGGTCGTCTCCGCCGTCGATGCCACGATCGCCGCGGTGAAGGCAGCCGGCAAGTTCGTCGGTGTCAATGCCTTCGGGGAGGCGGCGGCGTTGCGCTACATGGACACCGGAGCCGATTTCGTCGGCGTCGGCGCCGATGTCGCGGTCCTGGCCCGCGGGACCGAGGCGCTGGCCGGGAAGTTCGTTCCCGCCGCGAAGGGCGCCACCCCCGACAGCTACTGATACCGCCTCCGGCGCCCTTCGGCGTCGTACTCTGCGGCCCGGGTCGCGTCGCTCGCCCGGATCGGGGACGGCAAGTGGCACGATTGAGACGATGAAAAAAGACCAGCAGTCCGGGGCCGGCCCGGAGAAGGCGCGGGAACCGAAGACGGCACGGGGGCGTGGAGCCATGGCCTCCTGGCGGGAGTCCTTCAGCGAGGGCCTGCCGATGCCGCTGTGGCTCCAAGGAGCCCTGGAGTTCATCCAGTGTGCCTTCCTCTCGGCCCTGCTGGTGGTCGTGCCGTTGGTGGGTGTCTGGTTCGCCGGAGGATTCGCCGAACGGACGCTGGACTCCGTGTTCAGGATGTGCGGGCAGGTCTGGCTGCTGATCCACGGGGTGCCGTTGCAACTGACCCTGACCGGGGAGGACTCACCGGTCGTCACGACCGGGATGCTCACGCTCATCCCGTTGGGTTTGACGCTCATCCCGTTCTTCCTGGCCTGGCGGTCGGGCCGACGCATTGCCCGGGCTTCCTATACCGACCAGCTGTGGCAAGGCATCGCCGGGGCCCTGGGCGCCTACCTGCTGGTGGGACTGATCACCGGCTTCGCCGTCCCCACCGAGGAGGTCGGAGTCAATCTGGGCGCCGCCGCGCTGATCCCGTTGATCCCCGCTGGGCTCGGAGTCGTGATCGGGGCGCGGCGCGAGGCCGGGTCCTGGGGCCGGCTCATCGGCGTGGACTTCGTGGAGTGGATCGCCGCCACCAGCCAGCATTCGCGCTGGACCGGTTCCTACCTCTGGTCCGTCATCCGGGCCGGACTGCTCGGGTACGTCGCGGCCTTCGCGCTGGCCGCGCTGGCATTGACCGCCGCCCTGGGCCTGAACTGGCTCGACATCTCCAACATCTACCAACAGCTCCAGCCAGGGCCGGTCGGCGGGTCGGTGCTGACCGTCGCCCAGCTGGGCATGATGCCCAACCTGGCGTTGTGGGCCCTGGCCTGGATCAGCGGTGGCGGGATCACCCTGGGGGTCGGCAGCACGATGGGCCCCTTGGGCACCGCCGTCGGACCGTTGCCCGCGGTGCCGTTCCTGGGGGCCTTGCCAGCCGGGGACCTCGGAGCGGCCTGGGCCTTCATGCTGTTGCCGGTCCTGGCCGGGATCCTGGCCGGCTGGTGGTTCCTGCGTGAAGGGGAGAACCACTTCGAGGACTGGCTCTCGATGCGGCTGAACACCCGGTGGCTGTCGCTGGCCCTGTCCACCGTGCTGCTGGGGCTGTTCATCGGCATCGTGACCGGTGTGGTCTCCCTGGCCGGCAGCTGGCTGGCCGGCGGATCGCTGGGCATCGGGCGTTTGACCGACGTGGGCCCCAACCTCTGGATGACCGCCCTGCTGCTGGCCGGGGAGGTGGGCCTGGGGGTCGTCATCGGCTACCTGTTGGCCCCGCTGCTCGAACGCGATCCGGTGCTGGAGGACTAGACCGCCGGGTCCCGGCCGTTCACATCGTGCAGATGGTGGGCGATGTCATGCCAGGTGTACCGGGCCAGGGTCTCGACCGTGAAGGCCGCCCCGTTGCCGCGGAGCCCGGGACGGTCCAGATCGCGGTTGAGGACCGAATCGAAGGCATCGGCCAGCCCCCGTCCGGCGGCTGCGAGCTGGGTGGCGATGACCCGGGGGGACTGGTCGGCGTAACCATCCTCCAGCGCGGTGGCATCCTGGTCCCAGTCGGGGAACGTCGGGGAGTCCTCCATATGCATCAGATCCAGCCGGTAGTGCATCACCTTGAACACGTCTCGCACATGCGCCGCGTACTCCAGCGGGCTCCAGACCGCCGGTTCCGGACGCACGGCGACATCCTCCCGCTGCAGGACCGCCGCCCAGCGGGGCAGACAGGTGCGCAACGCGATGGCGATGTCCTGGGGGCTCAGCGCCGAGACGTCGGTGCCGCATTCGGGACAGGCCCGCTCGATGGTCCAGGTCCAGTCCTTGGCGTCGGGGACCGGCTGGATGTCCTCATGCGGTGCCGGGTCGGAGGGGCTGGTCATGATCCGATCACTCCTTGGAGGGTGGAGAGCTTCTGGTCGTAGTCGTGTTTGCATTGGGCCTGGGACCGGTCGGTGACGGTGGTGGCCATGCACTGTTCGTAATCCAGGGTCGGCTGGTAGAAGAGCACCTGGGTGGAAGTGGAGACGGTGAAGAGCAGGCACGCCAGGGTGGCCAGCGGCAACGTGATCCGCAGGACGCCGGGCAGCTTGCGCCGGAAGACCTTCACCGAGGCGACGACCCCGGCCACGATCCCTGCCAGCCCGAAGACCACCGAGGCGATCTTCCAGGGCAGGACCACCGAGGAGAGCAGATAGGACAACAAGACGAAGAGGACGACGGCTCGGATCCATCCGCTCACGGCGGCAATACGCTGGGCGACGTCCTGTTCTGGTTCGGGCATGCCCTCAGCCTAGTCCGGACCGCCGGAGCACCTAAACTGGTGCCATGCGCATTGTGATCCTCGTATCCGGGACCGGTTCCAACCTCCAGGCAGTCATCGATGCCGTCGCGAGCGGGGAGCTGGACCTGGAGATCGCCGCGGTCGGCGCGGACCGCACCGGGACCGGAGGCGTGGCTCGGGCCGCGGCCGCAGGGATCGAGACCTTCGAGGTGCCGTTCAAGGAATACACCGACCGCGCGGCCTGGAACCACGAACTCACGCGCATCTGCCGGTCCCACGCCCCGGACTACGTGGTCTCCTCGGGGTTCATGCGCATCGTCGGCGAGGAATTCATCACCGCCTTCGACGGGACCTACCTCAACACCCACCCGGCCCTGCTGCCGGCCTTCCCCGGCGCCCACGGGGTCCGCGACGCCCTGGCCTACGGGGTGAAGGTCACCGGATGCACGGTGCATATCGCCGATGCCGGGGTCGATACCGGCCCCATCCTGGCCCAGCGCGCCGTGGAGGTCCACGAGGACGACACCGAGGACACCCTGCACGGGCGCATCAAGATCGCCGAACGGACCCTGCTCATCGAGACGCTGGCCTCCTTGGCCGACCGGCACACCGTCTAGGACCGTCCCGGGCCCAGGCCCGGGGGAGGAGCGGCCCCGCCACCTTCCCCGGTGGCGGGACCACGTGTCGGCCGGCTACTGGATCCCGGAGTCCGGGTCGGGTAGCCGGTGGATCAGTTCGGCGGTGACGGAGGCGACGCCGCCGATCGCTTCGAGTCCGGCCATCCGCTCCGCGGCGATGGTGCCGGTGATCATCGACAAGGCCGGCAGGACCCGCTCGACGATCATCCCCGCGGTGGCCAGTTGCCCGGCGACCTCGGCCGACCGGCCGGCGTAGGGCTCCGTCAGGGTGACCGTGACCCGTTGGCTCATGGGGAGGGAGCCTCCGGTGGTGCCGGGGCGGCCTCGTCGCCTTCGTCGCCGTCGCCCCCGGGGGCCGCCGGTTGCGGGGCCCTGACCAGTCCGGCGCCGACATCGGCGGAGGCGGCGTCCAGACGTTCGCAGCCCTGCACCAGTTCGGCCCAGAGCTCCCGGCCGCGCAGGCCGGTGGACGCGGCCAGGACGGCGGCGACCCCGGCGGCATGCGGGGTGGCCATGCTGGTGCCGCTGATCGTGTTGTAGCGCTGGGGCATGGGCCAGGAGGAATAGACCTCGACGCCGGGACCCGCCACATCGACCTGCCCGCCCTCGGTCGCCCCGGAGCGGGCGGAGAAATCGGCGATGGCCAGCTGCTGATCGACCGCCCCCACGGCCATGATGTAGGGGCTGTTCGCCGGGGTCCCGACGAATCCGGGGTTTCCGGCGGAGCGTTCGGCATTATTGCCGGCCGCCGCGATGATGAGCGTGCCACGGGCCAGGGCCCGCTTCCCGGCCGCCACATAGGGCGGGTGGACCTCGGCGACATCGGCGCCCAGCGACATCGAGATGACGGCGCAGCCCTGGGTGATGGCCCAGTCGATCCCGGCCAGGATCCCCGCGTCGCCGCCGGAACCGGAGGCGTCCAGGACCTTGCCGGCATAGATCTCCGAGGCATGGGCCACCCCGTATCCGGGGCCGGTCCCGGGGGCGCGCGGGCCGCAGGAGGTGCCGATGCAGTGGGTGCCGTGCCCGTGCCCGTCCTGGGCGTCCTCGCCGTCGACGAAGGATTCGGTCACGATGGTGCGGCCGGCGAAATCCGGATGGCCCGTATCGAAGCCGGTATCCAGCACGGCCACCTTGATGCCCTCGCCCGAGGCCTCGGAGGTCGCGGCTCCGGTGGCCTGCAGGCCCCAGGTGAATTCGGCGGTATCGGCAAAACCGTCGGCCGGTGCCGCCGGGGAGGAACCGGTGGCGTCGCGGGAGACGGCGTCGGGGGCGGCCTCGGAGCGGTGCCGGCCGGCCTGCCCCGGTTCCAGGACGTGGTGGATCAGTTCGGGGTAGTAGTGCAGGCCCCGCTGGGCTCCGACCGAGCTGGTCCGCAGGGTCTCGAGTTGGGCGTCCTCCGCCGCGACGACGGCCATGCGCAGTTCCGCGAAGTAGGTTCCCTGCCCCTGCCGGGCCGCGGCGGACCGCTCCTCGGAGGTGGCCAGCGAGGCCAGGTCACGGGTGTCGGCCACCCGGGTCATGCCGCCGGCGGCCAGCAGGTCCAGCGGGTCCGGGTCATCGTCGTCGAACACCACGATGTAGCGGCCGGTGTGCTGCCCGGACGGACCGAAAAAACCTGGATCCAACATCCGTTGCCTCCATCGTTGCGACCGGGGAGTCGCCCCGTACCTCGGGGCCTGGCCCCCTTACGGTCAGTGTAGCTGCGCCCCGCGGGGGTGGGAATGGTCTGTGGGACCGGGCTTCAGCGCAGGTGGGTGCCGCGGGTTTCCGGGGCACGCAGCCCCATCCAGCCGACCGCGAGCAGGACCAGGGCGCCGGCGACGAGGAAGGAATTGGCCAGCCCGAACACCGGCCACAGCCAGGCGAAGAGCAGCGGCCCGAAGCCTGCCCCGAGGCGGCTGAAGGAGGAGGCCCAACCGAATCCCGAACCGCGGAGTTCGGTCGGATAGAGCTCGGAGACGTAGGTGTAGAGCACGGGGATCGCGATCTGGATGATGAACCCGAAGACCAGCAGCCAGGCCACGGCCACGGCGGGCTGGGACAGCGAGAGGGCGACGAGGACCAGGACGAGGGCGGCCAACGGGCCGGTGACGCCCAGGAGCCATTTACGGCCGACCCGTTCCACCAGCAGGGCAGCCAGCACCACGCCGGCCAATCCCACGGCCGCCATGCCCGCGGTGCTGAACAACGCCGCGGATTCACCCATCCCGGCGTCGAGGAGGATCGAAGGCATCCACGTCAGGGCCAGGTAGTAGACGAGCAGGACCGTCAGGAAGAGCGACCAGGCGATGGCCGTGATGCGCCAGTTGAAGGCCCAGACCCGTCGCAACTGGTCGACCCACGCCCCGGCGGAGAACCGCGGCACCGAGCTCGCCGAGGGCAGCGTATAGGGTTCCACGGCGGCCCCGGTGCGCCGGACCAGACCGTCGATGACCCTCGAAGCCTCACGCCGGCGGCCCGCCCGGACCAGGAACAGCGGGGACTCCGGGACCGAACGGCGGATCCAGAAGACCAGCAGGGCCGGCAGGACCATGACCAGCAGGATCAGCCTCCAGTTCCCGGTGCCGGCCTGGATCACCGCGGAGACGAAGAACGCGGCGGCGGCCCCGACGGGCCACCATCCGTCCATGGCGGTCAGGACCCTGCCGCGGTGCCGGGCGGGGGTGAATTCCCCGACCAGGGCATAGTCCACCGGGATGCACCCGCCCAGTCCCAGCCCGGCAAGGAAACGGCAGGCGGCAAAGAAGACGAAGTTCGGCGACAGGGCCCCGGCCACCGTGAAGAGGGAGAAGATCAGCAGGGTCCAGGTGAAGGCCTGGCGGCGGCCGATCCGGTCCGCGATGGTGCCCCAGAGGAAGGCGCCCAGGGCCATGCCGATCAGGTTCGCGGTCCCCAGCCAGGCCGCCGTCGTGCGCTCGAGCCCCCATTCCTGCATCACCAACGGGATGAGGGCGCCGTTGAGGGTGACATCCCAGGCGTCGAACATGAAGCCGAGCCCACCGATGATGAAGATCTTGCCTTGGACGCCCCAACGCCAGGGGAGTCGTTGGACGATGTCGTCGCCGGAGGCCAGGGTGCGGTACTCGTTCATGGGCAGGCAGGTCCTCTGGCGATGGTGCAGGTCGGGTGGGAGGCGGAGCTGTTCCGGTCCCGGCCGGACCGCCCGATCCCAGATTAGCCGGTGGGCCGCAACCGGGCCGGGCGACACGTCTGTCACCACGGTGGTGAAGGCCCTACAGTAGGTGTGAACTACATCACCATAGGCGCTCCGCGGGGGTGCCCGAAGGGACGGACCGCCATGGCAGAAGACCCGGCCGGGAAACACGGCGAACTCGAGACGCCCAAGAAGTGGAAGGTCATTGGTCCCGGGCTCATCGTCGCCGCCACCGGCGTGGGGGCCGCCGATATGGTGGCCACCCTGGTGGCCGGCTCCAAATTTGGTTACGGGCTGTTGTGGGCGCTGGTCGTCGGCGTCATCCTGAAGATCGTGCTGGTGGAAGGAGCCGGACGCTTCTCGCTGGCCTCGGGCCAGACGATCTTCGAGGGGTGGCGCTCATTGGGCCGGTGGCCCGTCTGGTATTTCGGGCCCTACATCATCATCTGGGGGTTCATCTACGGGGCCTCGGCCATGGCCTCGACGGCGCTGCCGTTGGCCGCCCTGTTCCCTGCGGTGCCGCAGATCGTGTTCGCCCTGGGCACCGGGCTGGCCGGATTCCTGCTGGTGTGGTTCAACCGGTATGCGGTGTTCGAGAAGATCACCGCCGCGTTGGTCGGGCTGATGTTCATCACGATCGTCGGGCTGGCCATCATCGCGGTCCCCGACGTGCCGGCCATGCTCGCCGGGCTGGTTCCGCGCCTCCCGGAGGGGTCGGTGCTCTATACGCTCGCGCTCGCCGGCGGGGTCGGTGGCACGATCACCTTGGCCGCCTATGGCTATTGGCTGCGGGAGAAGGGCTGGGTGAAGCCCGGATGGATGCGGGTGATGCGCCTGGACAACACCATGGCCTACGTCATCACCGGGATCTTCGTGATCTCCATGATGATCGTCGGTGCCGAGGTCGTCGCGGCCGCAGGAGTGACCCTCGATGCCAAGGACAAGGGCCTGCTGGACCTCAGCGAGGTGCTCAAGGACAAATACGGGGACTTCATCGGTTCCGCGTTCCTGGTGGGCTTCTTCGCCGCGGCCTTCTCCTCGGTCATGGGCGTCTGGAACGGCGTCTCGCTGATGTTCGCCGATTTCTGGGGCAACATCCGCGGCAAGGGATCCGACCACCCCGATTCCCGGGCCCACGGCAAGTACTTCCGCTTCTACCTGCTCTGGCTGACCTTTCCCCCGATGCTCCTGCTGCTGATCGGCAAACCGATCGCCCTGGTGCTGGCCTACGGTGTCCTGGGGGCGATGTTCATGCCGTTCCTGGCCATCACGCTGCTGCCGCTGCTGAACACCGACCGGGTGCCGCGCGAATGGCGCAACCGGTGGCATACCAACACGGCCCTGGTGATCTGTGCGGTGCTGTTCATCTGGCTCGGCGTCTACAAGCTGGTCACCACGATCATGGATTTCTTCTAGGAACCGGGCCCTCCGGCGGCTCCATGGCCATGACTGCCGAAAAAGCAAGGCCTTATCAGCCGCGCCCGACGGGGGTAGGCTCTGGTCATGGGAGTGGATTGGACGGCTTTGGAAGAGGCAATCCGGCGATCGGCATTGCGACAGGCCCGGGACGTGATCGAGAATCACCCGGACCACGAGTTCTATGCGATCGCACTGTCGGGGGTCTCCACCGACCCGGCCGAGCCCATCGAACTACCGGTGCTGGCCTTGAACTCCGAACAGGCGTTGGACCGCGACGGGGACTCCGTGGAGGAGGACCTGGGGGTCGGCGACGAACCCGAGGAGACCGAAGAGGACGGCGACGGCCCCGACCCGCTGAACACCGGCCATGAGGACGACGGCGACGATGCGGAGGACACCGCCGAGGATTCGGCGGACGACGACGATTCCGACGGATTCGACGTCGACGGGGAACTGGCCCAGCTCGAAGCCGAAGGCGAAGCCGCGGAATCCGGGGCCAGCTACTACTCGTCCCGCTGGAACCCGCCGGAATGGCACTGGTGCTCGATGGAGCTCTTCGACGAATCCGCCGCCGTGCTGTGGCGCGAGGCGTTGACCCGGGTCGCCGAATCCTCCGGCTGGGAGGAAACGCTCCGGCGCTACTACGAATTGCTGCTCACCGTCGTCGAAGACCTGCGCGTGGAACTGGCCCACGGCCGCAATGCGGAGATCGTCGCCTATGTCGCCGATGACGACCACGCCGACGCCCTGCTGCGCAGGAGCCTGACCCCCGAGCAGCTCTCACGTCATTTCCCCGACCTCGTCTCCTGAAGCCCGGCTGCGGGCCGGTAGGGTTGTGAACGCCCCAACCGATGATTCCCGGGAGTTCCTTGTGAGCCAGACCGTCCTTGACCGTGTTCCTCTTCGCCGTGCACTGATTTCCGTCTACGACAAGACGGGGCTCGAAGACCTCGCCCGTGGCCTGCACGAGGCGGGGGTTTCCCTCGTCTCCACCGGCTCGACCGCGAAGAAGATCGCCGCCGCCGGGGTGCCGGTGACGGAGGTATCCGAGGTCACCGGCTTCCAGGAATGCCTCGACGGCCGGGTGAAGACCCTGCACCCGCGCGTGCATGCCGGGATCCTGGCGGACCGCCGCCTGCCCGAGCACATGGACCAGCTGACCGAGATGGGCATCGAACCCTTCGATCTGGTCGTGGTGAACCTCTACCCGTTCGTGGACACCGTCGCCTCCGGTGCCGGTCAGGACGAGGTCGTGGAACAGATCGACATCGGTGGCCCCTCGATGGTCCGCGCCGCCGCGAAGAACCACCCTTCCGTGGCCGTGGTCGTGGATCCAACCAGCTACGGCGACGTCGTGTCGGCAGCCCGGGGCGGAGGCTTCGACCTGAAGACCCGCCGCCGGCTGGCCTCACTGGCCTTTGCCCATACCGCCGCCTACGACAACGCCGTCGCCAGCTGGACGGCAGCCCAGTTCGGCGATGACGAAGCCCCCGCCAAGTTCCCTCCCTACGCCGGGCTCGCGCTCGAACGCTCGGAGGGCCTGCGCTACGGGGAGAACCCGCACCAGGCCGCCGCACTCTATGTCGATACGGCAGCCCCCGCCGGCATCGCCCAGGCCGACCAGCTGCATGGCAAGGCCATGAGCTACAACAACTTCACCGACGCCGACGCCGCCCTGCGCGCGGCCTTCGACTTCGCCGAGCCGGCCGTGGCAGTCGTCAAGCATGCCAACCCCTGCGGTGTCGCCGTGGCCTCGGGCCACGCCGCGGACCCGATCGCCGATGCGCACCGCAAGGCCCACGCCTGCGACCCGGTCTCCGCCTACGGCGGAGTCATCGCCGCCAACCGGACCGTCACGGCGGGCATGGCCCAAACCATCAGGTCCATCTTCACCGAGGTCGTCATCGCCCCCGGCTTCGAGCCCGAGGCGTTGGAGATCCTCACGGCGAAGAAGAACATCCGCCTGCTGCAGCTGCCGGCCGGTTACGAACGCGATGGCGTCGAGTACAAGCAGATTTCCGGTGGCATGCTCCTGCAGGCTTCGGACCGGATCGATGCCGCCGGCGACGACCCGGCGAACTGGACGCTGGCCGCCGGCAGTGCCGCCGATGAGGCCACGCTGGCGGATCTGAACTTCGCCTGGCGGGCCATTCGTGCCGCCAAGTCCAATGCCATCCTGCTCGCCAGCGGCGGGGCCACCGTCGGGGTCGGCATGGGCCAGGTCAACCGGGTGGACTCCTGCAAACTGGCTGTCGAACGCGCCAACACGCTGGGGGTGGCCGTCGAATCCGACGTCGATGCCGCCGGCGGTGCGTCGGGAGTGGCAGCAGGAGCCCCCTCACCCGAGCGGGCCCGCGGGGCGGTCGCCGCCTCCGACGCCTTCTTCCCCTTCGCCGATGGGCTGCAGATCCTGCTCGATGCCGGGGTCAAGGCAGTGGTGCACCCCGGTGGGTCGATTCGAGACGAGGAAGTCGTCGCCGCGGCCAACGCCGCGGGGATCACCATGTACTTCACCGGGGCGCGACACTTCTTCCACTAGGAAGCGCGGCGATACCGCCGCCGGAACCCCCAGCGGCCGGTCCCCTCGAGCCAGGGGCCCGGCCGCTGCCGTATCCGGGGCGGGAGCGGCCGGGAAGTCATCCTCGGTGGGGATGACCCGTCCGCCCCGGAGTCGTACGCTGAAATGAACGCAGACCCGAAGGGGGCCTCATGTTCAGCATCATTGCCGCAGGTACAGCAACAGCAGCAGCGAGCGAAAACGGTTCGGGGAACCTCGTCGTCGGACTGGTGGTGGGGGCCGTCATCGTCCTGGGCGCCGCCGGATGGTTCCTGCGGCGCTACCTGGTGGCCCGCCGCCCGGCAGCCAGCCGGGAAGAACACGAAAGGCTCCGTGAAATGAACGGGGTGCGCCCCGAACAGAAGGTCGTCAACGACCAGACGACCGTGCGGCCGGTCCGCCGCGGGGGCATCTAGCCCGGTCCGGAAGGACCGGCGCAACAACAGCTGGGGGGAACATGCTCATCACCATCACCGGTGGCCTGTTGGCTGCTGCCGAAACCAGCGGAGATGATTCAAGCAATCTGGCCCTGGGCCTGCTGATCGGGGCCGTGGGCCTGGTCGGCGGCGTCTGGTGGATCGTGTACCGTTTCCGGGCCGCCCGGCGGCCGGCCGCCAGCCGGGCCGAGCATGAGATGCTCCGGGAGATCACCGCGGAGCGGCCGGAGCAAAGAGCCGTCCAGCGGGTGCGCCCCCGGGTCCGCCTGCGCCGGAGCGGATTCTAGTTCCGGGCCGTCAACACCTGGTGTGCCAGGGCCGAATCCGCGGGTAGGAACGGGAGCAGGGCCGCGCCCTGAAGCGAGGTGGCCGCGGGCTCACGCACCTGCAGATGCGGCCAGAGCGCCGCCAG
The DNA here is from genome assembly GCF_052379645.1 of Arthrobacter sp. 179. Lineage (NCBI taxonomy): Bacteria > Bacillati > Actinomycetota > Actinomycetes > Micrococcales > Micrococcaceae > Arthrobacter > Arthrobacter sp. 179. Next base: position 27,339 of record NZ_JBQSYU010000004.1, read on the forward strand.
CCGGGAGATGAGTTGGCTGCGGACGCGTTCCCCGCGCAGCACCCCACCGAGGAAGCAGACGGCCGGGGCCTCGGCCCGGTCCTGCCCCACCCGGCGCAACCCGGTGGAGACGGCCAGGGCCAGTTCCCGGGCCGCGTCATCACAGATCCGGCGGGACACTTCGTCGGTCGCGGCGAGCCGGGCCACCGTGGCGGCATAGGAGGCGGTGCGGCTGACGCGGTCCGGATCGCGTTGGAGTTCGACGTAGGCCTGGGCCAGATCGGGGAAATCGGCGCGCACCACCTCGGTCAGGGTGGTGGCGGGGCCGCGACCGTCGAAGTCGCGCATCACCGCGTCCAGGGCCGCCCGGCCCATCCAGTAGCCGCTGCCGGCGTCGCCCATGATGTAGCCCCAGCCGTCGATGCGCACCACCTCCGTGGCGCCCACGGCCAGGGTGACCGCGCCGGTCCCGGAGGCGATCACGGCGCCGGGGGAGTCACCCAGTGCCCCCAGGTATGAACTGACCGAATCGTGGGTGATGTGTACCGAGTGAACGCCGTAGCCGGTGGTGGCAGCCAACAGTGCCGGTGCCAGCCCCTCGCCGTCGGTCAGTCCCGACAGTCCCGCGGAGACGGTCCTGAAATCGTGGCCGGCCGCCTCGCGGGCCCGGGCGACGACGTCGGCGATCTGGCCGGCCAGCGGCCGGTCGGTGAGGATGCCCCGGAATTCAAGGACCTCGACGTCGGGGGAGGCGGTGCCATCGTCCTGGAGCACCTGGGCGCGGATGCCCGTTTGCCCGCCATCGATCGCCAAGGCCATTTCGGGCATGGGAGCCGTCCTTTGTTCGGTGGTGCCTCGGAGGGGACCCGGGGCCCGGACCATCATACCGATCCGTTGTGAGGTCGGACACGGTGCGGTCGCGGGAACCGCGGAATGTGTCGCATCCCACAACTAGTGGCCTGGGGCAACGGGATATGGTGGCGGTGACGGACGCCATGGCGGGCCGTCGGCACCGACCAACACCACTTCTGGAGTCATCGCATATGAAGTTCCCCCACGTCCTGGGCGCCGGAATCGCCGTCGCCGCAGCTTCCCTGGCCCTGGCCGGCTGTTCCGCCGGTGAACCGGCCGCCGATTCGTCCTCCTCCGCCTCCTCGGCCGAGGCGGCGATCGCCGCCCCGGAGACCAACGACCAGATGAAGGCCGAAGGGGCCGACGGGCTGTCGGCGACCACGTACTACTACTACGAGGCCATGTCCTACGCACTGCAGACGGGCCAGACCGATGAAATGCTCGCGGTCACCGAGGACTGCACCGAATGCGAGGACGCCGCCGGGGCCATTGCCCGGGTGTACGACGACGAAGGCAGCATCGAGGGTGGGCAGCCCAAGCCGCAGGACGTGGTTGCGGTGGGCGAGGTCGACCAGGACGGCCAGCTGAGCGCCGTCGTGCCCTACATGGAGGATGCGAAGAAGGTCCTGGACAAGGACGGCGAGGTCGTGGAGGAAACCGAGTGGGATGCCGAGGGCACCACCTACACGGTGACCGGAAAATACGACGACGGTGCCTGGAAGATCACCGCGCTGAAGCACACCCCGGATGCGAGTGCCCCCGAGGACGAGTAGCCCCCGGGAATAGGGGCCCACGGGCCCTCTCGGGTAAGTTGGATACGTTGAGATCATCACGTTGATCTCCCCAAACCGTTGACCTTCAGGGAGATGCCTCACCCATGGCAAAGATTATCTACACCCACACCGACGAAGCGCCGATGCTGGCCACCTATTCCTTCCTGCCCATCGTCGAAGCCTTCGCCTCGACCGCCGGCGTCGAATTCGAGACCCGCGATATTTCGCTGGCCGGCCGCATCATCGCCCTCTTCGGTGACTTCCTGAGCGAGGACCAGCGCCAGAACGATGCGCTGGCCGAACTCGGCGCCCTGGCCCGGAAGCCCGAAGCGAACATCATCAAGCTGCCGAACATCAGTGCCTCCATGCCGCAGCTCAAGGCGGCCATCGCCGAACTGCAGTCGCAGGGCTACGCACTGCCGGACTACCCGAACAACCCGGCCTCCGACGAGGAAACGGACATCCGTTCACGCTACGACCGCATCAAGGGCTCCGCCGTGAACCCGGTGTTGCGCGAAGGCAACTCGGACCGCCGGGCCCCGCTGTCGGTGAAGAACTACGCCCGCAAGTACCCGCACTCCATGGGTGCCTGGTCCGCGGATTCGAAGACCAACGTCGCCACCATGGCCGACGGGGACTTCCGCGCCAACGAGAAGTCGGTCGTCATGGACTCCGATGACCGGATCGAGATCCGCTTCATCGCCCAGGACGGGACCGTCAAGGTCCTGAAGAAGGCCTTCGACGTGCTCAAGGGCGAGGTCATCGACGGAACCTTCATGTCCGCCGCGCAGCTCGACGCGTTCCTGGCCGACCAGGTCGCCCGTGCCAAGAAGGAAGGGGTGCTCTTCTCCGCCCACCTGAAGGCGACCATGATGAAGATCTCCGACCCCATCATCTTCGGCCACGTGGTCAAGGCGTTCTTCCCCGACCTCTTCGCCACCTATGGCGAGGACCTCGAAGCGGCCGGACTGAGCCCCAACCACGGCCTGGCCGCCATCCTCGGCGGACTCGACGACCTCTCCGAAGAGGTGCGCGACGGGGTCAAGACCGCCATCGAGGACGGCCTGGCCAACGGGCCGGGCATCGCGATGGTCGATTCGACCAAGGGCATCACCAACCTGCATGTGCCGTCGGATGTCATCGTCGACGCCTCCATGCCGGCGATGATCCGCACCTCGGGCCACATGTGGGGCGCGGACGACGGCGAACACGACACCCTGGCCGTGCTGCCGGACAGCTCTTATGCCGGGGTCTACCAGGCCGTCGTCGAGGACTGCCGCGCCCACGGCGCCTACGACCCGACCACCATGGGCACCGTCCCCAACGTCGGGCTGATGGCCCAGGCAGCCGAGGAATACGGCAGCCACGACAAGACGTTCGAGATCGCCGGAGCAGGCACCGTGCAGATCGTGGATTCCGCCGACCGGGTCCTCATCGAGCACCAGGTCGAGCAGGGCGATATCTGGCGTGCCTGCCAGACCAAGGACACCCCGATCCGCGATTGGGTCAAGCTCGCCGTCACCCGGGCCCGCACCTCCGGGATGCCGGCGGTCTTCTGGCTCGACGAGACCCGCGCCCACGACCGCAACCTGATCGCCAAGGTCACCGAGTACCTGGCCGATCACGACACCGAGGGCCTGTCGCTGCAGATCATGGACCCCGTGGAGGCGACCACCTACACGCTGGAGCGCCTGCGTCGCGGCGAGGACACCATCTCGGTGTCCGGCAACGTGCTGCGCGACTACCTGACCGATCTCTTCCCGATCCTCGAGCTGGGCACCAGTGCCAAGATGCTGTCGGTGGTCCCGCTGATCAACGGGGGCGGCCTCTTCGAGACCGGCGCCGGCGGTTCCGCGCCGAAGCACGTGGTGCAACTGCTGCAGGAAAACCACCTGCGCTGGGATTCGCTGGGTGAATTCCTGGCCCTGGCCGAATCCTTCGCCCACCTGTCCAGTTCCACGTCGAACGCCCGCGCCCAGGTGCTGGCCGACACCCTCGACGCCGCCACCGGCACGTTCCTGCTCGAGGACAAGTCGCCCAAGCGTAAGGTCGGGGAGCTCGACAACCGGGGCAGCCACTTCTACCTGGCCATGTACTGGGCCCAGGAGCTGGCCCGTCAGGAAGAGGATGTCGAGCTGGCCGCCGCCTTTGCCGAGGTGGCAAAGGACTTCGTGACCCACGAGGACGACATCAACGCCGAACTGCTCGGGGTCCAGGGTTCAGCCGTGGAGCTGGGCGGCTACTACCGTCCCTCCGACGAGTTGGCCCAGGCGGCCATGCGCCCCTCGGCCACGCTGAACCGCGTCCTGCAGTCCCTGGTCTCCAAGCTGGGCTAGGGCCTCGGCCACCGCTGCGGCGGCAGGACCACGACGGCGCGTGGCCCGATGACTTCCATCGGGCCACGCGCCGTGTGCGGTGCCGGGGGTCTTCGGCCCGGGGAACCGCCCCGGGGGCGTTCCCGGCCGGTTGCTCAGCCGGTCGCCAGCGTGGGGGAGGCGGCCAGCAAGGCCCGGGTATAGGGGTGCTGCGGGGCGGCGAAGACCTCTTCGGTGGCCCCTGATTCGACGATGCGCCCCTGCCGCATCACCGCCAGCCGGTCGCTGACATGGCGTACGACGGCCAGATCGTGGGAAATGAACAGGTACCCCAACCCGAATCTGGCCTGCAGGTCATCGAGCAGGTCCAGGATCCTGGCCTGGACCGAGACATCCAGCGAGGACACGGGCTCATCGCAGATGAGCACCCGGGGTCCCGGGGCCAACGCCCGGGCGATCGCAACGCGTTGACGTTGGCCCCCGGAGAGGGTCCGTGGATGCCGTCCGGTCAGCCCCGGGGCCAGCCCGACCAGTTCCAACAGTGCCTCCGGGGAATCGGCGCCCCAGCCGCCGTCGGCCCCGGCCCCGCCACCGCGGGTGGTCAGGGCATCGGCCAGGATGGCCCCGACGCGTCGGCGGGGATCGAAGGAACTCAACGCGTCCTGGTAGACGGCCCCGAGCAGTGGCCGGCGCGCCCGGCGGGAGGATTCCTTCCCCGGAACCCAGTCACCGCCGAACAGCTCGACCGTGCCTTCATCGGGTTCCTCCAAGCCCAGCAGGATCCGCGCCGTCGTGCTCTTGCCCGATCCGGAGGCGCCGACCAGGCCCAGCGTGCGCCCGGCTTCCACCCGCAGGCCCACATCATCCACGGCCCGGAAGTCCTCGCCGCCTTTGACCGCGAAGGTCCTCGACAGGTGCCTGGCCTCCAGCACCGTCCCCTGCGACGAACCAGGGCCCGACACCGGCCGCGGCTTCGACTCCGGCACGGGATCCAGCAAAGAGACCGGCTCCGGCGCCCCGGGATCCGCCGGTGCCACCGACAGGCGGGTGCCGCGGGGGCGACCGGCCGGAACGGCGCGCAGGAGCATCCTGGTGTATTCGTGCTCCGGGTGGGACAGAACCGTGGCGGTGGGACCCTGTTCGACGATCCTGCCCCCGCGCATGATGGCCACCCGGTCCGCCACCGAGGAGACCACCGCCAGATCGTGGCTGATCAGCAGCAGCGACGACCCCCCGGAGCGCAAGGAGGCCAGCACCCCGAGGACCTGGGCCTGGGATTCGGCATCCAAGGCCGTGGTGGGTTCGTCGGCGATGAGCAGCTCCGGATCCAAGGCCATCGCGGAGGCGATCAGCGCCCGTTGGCGCATGCCGCCGGAGAGTTCCCCGGCCCGCCGCCCGGCATCAACGGTCTGCAGTCCCATCGATTCCAGCAACCCGGCCACCCGGCGGCCCCGGGAGGCGGCGGAGAGGGAGGTGTGCAGGCGCAGCGAGTCGTCGATTTCCCGGCCGATGGTGCGCAGCGGGTCCAGCGAGACCAGCGCATCCTGGAGCACCAACCCGATCCGGGTCCCGCGCAGGCGCCGCCACTGCCGCGGGCCTGCCCCGTGCAGGGAGGCGCCGTCGAACTCCCACCGGCGGGCGTCCACCCGGGCGCCCCGGCCCGAGAGCCCCAACAGGGCCCGCGCGGTCACCGATTTACCCGACCCGGATTCTCCCACCAGGGCCAGGCATTCGCCCCGGCCTACGTCCAGGCCGACGTCGTGCACCACCGGGGTGCCGGCGAATCCGACCTGGAGCCCCTCGACCCGCAACAGCGATGGCCCGTTCATGCGCCGACCGCCCGTCGTTGGAGGGACCTGCCGAGTACAGTGCTGGCCGCCGCCGTGGCGACGATGGCAAGACCGGGGAAGAACGTCATCCACCAGGCGGAGCCCAGATAGGTGCGTCCCGCCGCGAGCATGGCGCCCCATTCGGGCGCCGGAGGGGCCTCGCCGAGCCCGAGGAAGCTCAACGCCGAGGCCCAGATGACTGCCTGGCCCACCCCCAGGGTCGCCAACACCAGGACGGGGCCCAAGGCATTGGGCAGCAGATGCCGGAACAGGATCTTCGCCGGATGGTGGCCCAGGACCCGGGCCGACTCGATCATCGCCGAGCCGCGCAGGGCCCTGGCCTGGGACCGGATGATCCGGGCGTAGCCCGGGGCGGTGGTCAGCCCCACGGCGACGATCGTGGTGGACACCCCGGGACCGGCCAACGCGATGAACACCAGGGCCAGGAGCAATCCGGGCAGCGCCAGCATCACTTCGACGAGGCGTCCGATCCCTGCGTCGAGCCAGCGTCCGCCCAGCCCGGAGGCCAGCCCCAGGACCAGGGCCAACCCCAGTCCCAGGGCGGTGGCCGCGGCCCCGATGAGCAACGAGGGCCGGGCCCCGTGGACCACGCGCGAATAGAGGTCCCGCCCCGATTCGTCGGTGCCGAACCAGTGGGAGAGGGAGGGGCTGGAGAAGGCGGCCCCGGGGTCGATGGCCAGCGGGTCGGTGGGCGCCAACCACCAGGGTACGACGGCGGCGAGGACCAGGAAGCAGGCGGTGGTTGCGGCGAGGGCCGGCAGGATGACCCCGGGGCCCGGCCAGCGGCGCGGGCCCGGCCGGCGGCGCGGGCCCGGCCGGCGGCGCGGGCCCGGACCGCGCGGGAACGGCCCCGGCAGGCTCGACATGGTGGAAGACACGGGGGTCACCGCCCCCGGATCCGCGGGTCGATGAGCCGTTCGGCCAGATCGGAGAGAGCCATGACCACGACGTAGGCCAGCGCCGAAACCAATGCGACCCCGGTGACCAGGGGGACGTCGCGCAGCGTGACGGCCTCGAGCAGGGTGCGCCCCAGGCCGGGCCGGGCGAAGATCGACTCCACGACGACCGCGCCGGAGACCAGGGACCCCAAAGCCCAGCCGGAGAGGGCCACCCCGGGCAGGGCCGCATGGCGCAGGGCATGGCGGAGCACGACGCCGGCCTCGGACTCCCCGCGGGCGCGGGCCGAGAGCGCGAAGGGTGAGTTCAGTGCGGTCACCATGGACTCACGCATCACCTGGCCCAGGAATCCCGCCAACGGCAGGGCCAGGGTGACGATCGGCATGACCAGCCCGGCGACCGTGCCGTTGCTGACCGGTGGCAGCCACCGCCAGGCGCTGGAGAAGAGGAGCACCAGCACCGAACCGAGCCAGAAGTGCGGGACCGAGGCCGCGGCGATCTCCAGGGCCGAACCGACGGCGGAGGCGCCCCGACCGCCCAACCCCGAATAGAGGGCGAGCCCCAGGGCCACCACCCAGGCCAGGATCCAGGCGCCGACGGCCAGGCCGAGCGTTCCCGGAAGTTGGGCGGCCAGCACCTCGGAGACCGGGATCTTCAACGAATACGAGGTCCCCAGGTTCCCGGTGGCCAGATGCCCCAACAGGGTCAGGTACTGCACGCCCACCGGCCGGTCGAGCCCGTAGTCGACCCGGGCGGATTCGAGGGCCTCGGCCGAGGCCTGCGACCCGGGCCCGCCCATGATCGCCTCCGCCGGGTCCCCGGGGATGAGACGGATGGCGACGAAGATCAGTGTGGCCACGGCCCAGAGCACGAAGACCGCCGAGGCGGCACGACGAGCCAGCCAGACGCCGACGGGACGCCACGCGGTGGGGGCGCCCCGGCTGCTGCGTCGGGTCTGGGTGGGGTCGGAGGTCGTCTGCCCGGCCATGCTCCGGCGTCGTTCCTACTTCGCCAACCAGGCGTCGTGGAACGTCGGGGAGGCCACCGCGGTCATCGCCCCGACGTCGTGCAGATCCGTGCTGTACAGGAAGTGGTTCTGCTGGTCGTACAACGGCAGGAGGTAGTGGCCTTCCAGGACGATCTTCTGGGCTTCGGTGTACTTGGCCTGGCGCTCATCGGCGTCGGTGGTGGCGCTGGCCTCCTCCAACAGGGCGTCGAGTTTCTTGTCCTTGACCTGGGCGTGGTTGGCGAAGTAGCCCGAAGGGGCCGGGACCGTGTTGGAGGAATGGAACAGGATGGACAGCACGTCGGGGCCGACCTTCGTGTACGGGGCACTGACCAGGTCGTAGTGGTTCTCGCCCAGGACGTCGTACCAGCTGGAGAGGTCCAGCAGGTCGAGCTTGACCTCGAAGCCGACTTCCTTGGCGGTGGCCTGGAACTGCTGGAAGAGCGACTGTTCGGCCGGGACCGACTGGTTGGTGCTCACCGGGAAGGTCAGGGACAGGCGTTTGCCGTCCTGGGTGCGGTACCCCTGGGAATCGCGGTCGGTCCAGCCGGCCTCGTCCAGCAGCCGATTGGCCTGTTCGGGGTCCCGCTCGAAGGCGGATTCATCGGAGTAGCCCATCGGTTCGACGCTGGACAGTGCCGAATAGGAGCGCTCTGCCGTATCGAAGAACAGCGAGGAGAGGCCGTCCTGGACGTCCACGGCGCGGATGAAGGCCTCACGGACCTTCGCATCGTCGAACGGGGCCTTGGAGGAATTCAGTTCGATCCGGTTCGAGGCCCCCGGGCGCGGGGCATCGAGGTGGTCGATGTCCTCGGCGTCCTCGGCGGCCTTGATGGTGTCCGGCTGGGCGTTGTCGATCATGTCCACCGTGCCCGATTGCAGGGCGGCATAACGGGTGGCGGCCTCGGGGATGAACTTCCAGGTGATGGCCTCCAGATGGGCGGGCCCCGCATGGTCGGCGCCGTCGACGGGGACCGTGTAGTCCTCGTTGCGGGTCAGGTCCACCGAATCCTGTTTGGTCCACTTGGAGACGGTGAAGGGGCCGGTGCCCACCGGGGCGGCGCAGTTGTCGGCCTGGCTGCGTTCCAAGGCCTGCGCCGATTCGATCGCGACCCACGGCATCGAAAACGATTCCAGCAGGGCCGAATCCGGGGCCGAGAGGTTCAACGTCAACGTCGAATCGTCCACGACGTCCATGCTCTTGATCTTCGCCACCGCCAGATAGCCGGTGGAGGAGGCGGTGTCGGGGTCCTGCAGGTGTTCGATGTTCGCCTTGACCGTGGCCGCGTCCAACGCGGTCCCGTCGGTGAATTCGATGCCCTCGCGCAGGGTGAGCGTCCAGGTCAGCCCGTCCTCGGAGGCTTCCGCCCCGGAGGCCAGCCACGGGACGATCTTCCCCTCTTCGTCCTTGGTGTACAGGGTCTCGAGGTATTGGCCGGCCAACAGGGCCTGCGGGTAGTTCCCGCCCACATGCGGGTCCAGGCAGGTCGGTTCGGCGTCGCCCGAGGCGTAGACCAGGGTCCCACCCTCGACCGGGGTGTCATCGGAGGCCGAACCTCCGGGGCCACCCGAACCGGCGCAACCGGTCAGGACGAGAAGGGAAGCGAGCAGGGACGCGGCGAGCGAGGCCGGCCGTGCGGGACGGGGGACTACGGGCATGGGTGTGACTTCCTCGACAGATGCTGGGGCACCGGCGCCCGGTGATGGCGGGCGCGCGGCGGACCACGCTGATGCGCGGGATGCCCCACCAGCCTAAAGCAGGGGAGCCCGGCCCTGCGGTGGCGTGGGACACAGTGGGCGCCCCAAGTCACAATTATCGGCCCCGGGCCCGGGTTTGAAACCATGGTTTCCATGCCAAGCACTCCTGAAGGACCCGGCGGGCCAGAGGCGCCGTCGACGGTGACGACCGAACCCCGGGGCGGGACGAACCCCGGCGAGGAACGCAGCGCCCGGGTGGCCGTGACGCTGTTCCCGCTCCTGATTCTCGCGGGCGGGGCGGTGGCCTTGTTCTTCCCGGCCCCCTTCACCTCGCTGGCGCCGCTGATCAACCCGGGGCTGATGCTCATCATGTTCGGCATGGGCCTGACCCTGACCCTGCCCGACTTCTCCCTGGTGGTGCGCCAACCCTTGCCGGTGCTGCTGGGAGTCATCGCCCAATATGTGATCATGCCGCTGCTCGGGCTGGGGGTCGCCAGCCTGCTGGGGCTGCCGCCGGCCCTGGCGGCAGGGGTCATCCTGGTGGGTTGCGCCCCGGGAGGGACGTCGTCGAACGTGGTCACCTATCTCGCCAAGGGCGATGTCGCCCTGTCGGTGACGATGACCAGCGTGTCGACGTTGCTCGCCCCGATCTTCACCCCGCTGCTGACCCTCTGGCTGGCCGGACAGTACCTGCCCGTCGCGGCCGGGTCGATGGCCGTGTCGATCGTGCAGATCGTCTTGATCCCGGTGGTGCTGGGCCTGATCGTGCGCACCGTCGCCCCGGCGCTGGTGGCCGCCATCCTGCCGGCACTGCCCTGGGTCTCGGTCCTGGCCATCACCTTCGTGGTCATCGCCGTCGTCGCAGGCAGCGCCGAGGCCATCTTCAGCGCCGGGCTGCTCATCCTGGCAGCGGTCATCCTGCACAACGGGCTGGGCTACCTGGTCGGCTACGGGGCCGCCCGGATCTTCGGATTGCCGATCCCCTCCCGCAGGACCATGGCCATCGAGGTCGGAATGCAGAACTCGGGGCTGGCCGCCGGGCTGGCCAAGACCTATTTCGCGCCCGAGGCCGCCCTGCCCGGCGCCGTGTTCTCCGTCTGGCACAACGTCTCGGGAGCGATCCTGGCGGCGATCTGGCGGCGCAGCAGCGCGCGGCCGCAGTAGGACTCCACCGGCCCCCTGGGACTACGAAGGGAGGACGACGACGGGTTCCGTCGTCGTCCTCCCTTGCCGCCGGAGGCGGGGTCGCTACTTCGTCAGCGGGCCCAGCACCGGATCGTTGACATAGGCTTCCTTGACGTTCTCCTGGGTGACGATCTGCGGCTTGAGCAGGTAGGCCGGAACGACCTTGGTCCCGTTGTCGTAGGAGTCGGGGTCGTTGACTTCGACGTCCTTGCCCTCCTGCAGGTCCTGGACCATGGTGACCGAATGCTCCACCAGGGCACGGGTGTCCTTGTTGATGGTGGAGTACTGCACGCCCTTCATGATGGACTTCACCGACTCGACCTCGGAGTCCTGCCCGGTGACGACCGGGACGTCCTTGCCTGCTGCCTTGACCGAGGTCAGGGCGGCGCGGGCCAGGGTGTCATTGGGGGAGAGGACCCCGTCGAGGGACTTGGAACCGGTGTAGGTGCCGGTGAGCAGGGTGTCCATGCGCTTCTGCGCGTTTTCCGCCTTCCACCCCTGGGTCACCGCCTGCTCGAACTTCTGCTGCCCCGAGGCCACCTTGACGGTCTTGTCCTTGATGGCCGGCTTCAGCACGTCCATGGCGCCGTCGAAGAAGACCTGGGCGTTGGCATCGTCGGGGGAGCCGGCGAGCAGCTCGATGTTGTACGGGGCCTTGCCCTTCTTCTCCTTCAACCCGTCCAGCAGGGCCTGGCCCTGGAGCTGGCCGACCTTGAAGTTGTCGTAGGCGACGTAGTAGTCGACGTCCTGGGTGTTCAGCAGCAGCCGGTCGTAGGCGATGATGGTGGCCCCGGCCTCCTTGGCGGCCTTGAGCTGGTTGCCCAACTGGGCTCCGTCGATGGCCCCGACGATGATGACCTTCGCGCCCTTGGAGATCATGGCGTTGATCTGGTTCTGCTGTTCGGCGACGCCGCTGTTGGCGAACTGCACGTCGGGTTTGAAACCCTTGTCCTTGAGGTCCTTATTGAATAGGTTCTCCGCCAGGACCCAGTTCTCACTGGTCTTCTGCGGCAGGGCGACACCGATGGTGGCGCCCTCGTCGAATCCTGAAGCACCGTCCGCGTCGGCGGCGGCCCCGGCATCCTGCCGGCCGCAACCGGTCAGTGCCAGCGCGGCGATCGCCGTGACCGCGGCGAACTTGGTTGCTTTGCCCATGATCTTCATTGGTTTCTCTTTCTGGTGGTGCGGGTGGAGCCGGATGGAAGGTGTCAGACAGAGGTCGGGATCTTATCCGGGGTGGAGGGGATCCCTTCGTCCGCGGGACGGTTGCGGGAGGACAGCCCCCGGGTCAACAGACCCGTGATGGAGGGTTTGCCCTGGGATTTGTTGTAGACATCGAAGGCGACGGCTGCCAGCAGCACCAGGCCCTTGATGATCTGGGTGGCATCGGCCCCGACGCCGAGCAGCTGCAGGCCGTTGTTCAGCACGGCCATCACCAGGCCGCCGATGATCGAACCGACCACGGTGCCGACGCCGCCGGTGACGGCGGCGCCGCCGATGAAGACCGCGGCGATCGCGTCGAGCTCCCACATGTTGCCATCGGAGGGCCCCGAGGCGGTGGAACGGGCCACGAAGATCATGCCGGCCAACCCGGCGAGGACTGCCATGTTCATCATGACCAGGAAGTTGACCTTCTTGGAGCGGACGCCGGAGAGCTCGGCGGCGTGGCGGTTGCCACCGACGGCGTAGATATGGCGGCCGAAGACCGTGCGCGAGGAAATGAAGCCGTAGATGATCACCAGGCCGATGAGGATGATTCCCGGAATCGGCAGCGAGGTCCCCGGTCGGCCGGTGGCAAAGAGATAGGTGGCGTAGAGGATGGCGGCGCTGATCAGGGTCAGTTTGGTGAGCTGGACCCACAGCGGCGGGACCAGGGCGCCCAGCCGCAGGGCCTTGGCACGGCCGCGCAGCGACATGATGACCACCAGGGCGACGGTGGCCAGGCCGAGCAGGAGGGTGAGGTTGTTGTAGCCGGTATTGGGTCCGACCTCCCTGAGGTAGCCGGCACCGATGTACTGGAAGTCCTCCGGGACCGGGATCGTGTTGGATTTGCCCACGAACTGGTTCAGTCCGCGGAAGAGCATCATGCCCGCCAGGGTCACGATGAACGCGGGGATCCCGACATAGGCGACCCAGAAGCCCTGCCAGGCTCCGATCACCACGCCCAGGGCCAGACCCAGGAGGATGCCGGCCCAGGCGGGCAGCCCCCAGTCGCGGATGGCCAGGGCCACGGTGACGCCGACGAAGGCGGCGATCGAGCCCACCGAGAGGTCGATGTGCCCGGCGATGATGACCAGCACCATGCCGATGGCCAGGATGAGGATGTAGGCATTGCCATTGAGTAGGTTCATCAGGTTGCCCGAGGTCAGGGTGACCCCGTCGGTCATGATCTGGAAGAAGACCACCAGGGCCACCAGGGCAAAGATCATGCCGAATTGACGGGTGTTTCCGCCAAAGAGCTGCTTGATCGCGTTCATTATCGGTTCCTAGGTTCGCGGGTGCGGGTGGGGGAGGTGCCGGCCGGAAGGCTCAGGCAGGTTGGCGCGCCGAGGTCATCAGGCGCATGAGGTGCTCGGGGGTGGCGTCCTCGCGGTCCATGACCCCGGTGATGGCTCCCTCGAAGATCGTGTAGATCCTGTCGGAGAGACCGAGTAGTTCGGGCAGTTCGGAGGAGATGACGATGACCCCCTTGCCGGCCCTGGCCAGTTGCTGGATGATCCCGTAGATCTCGAACTTGGCTCCCACGTCGATGCCGCGGGTGGGTTCGTCGAGGATGAGCAGGTCGGGTTCGGTGAACATCCATTTGGCCAGGACGACCTTTTGCTGGTTGCCGCCGGAGAGCTTGGCAACCCCTTCCTGCACCGAGGGGGTCTTGATGCGCAGCGCCTTGCGGTAGTACTCGGCCACCTCGAATTCCCGGTCCCGGTCCACCACCTGGTGCTTGCTGATCTTGCCCAGGTTCGCCGAGACGGTGGTCTCCTGGATGTCGTCGAGCAGGTTCAAGCCGAGGGTCTTGCGGTCCTCGGTCACGTAGCCGAGGCCTGCACGGATGGCCTGGGCGACGGTGCGCAATTCAAGGTGGCGGCCGTTCATCGTGATGGTCCCGGATTGGTACCGACCGTAGGAGCGGCCGAAGACCGAGCGGGCCAATTCGGTGCGTCCGGCTCCCATGAGCCCGGCGAAACCGACGATCTCCCCCCGCCTGACGAAGAAGGACGAGTCCTTGCAGACCATCCGGTCCTGGACCTGGGGGTGGCCGACGTTCCAGTGGGAGACCTCGAAGAACGTCTCGCCGAGCTCTGCCGCGTGCTCGGGGAAGCGCGACTCCAGGGTCCGGCCGACCATGCCCTTGATGATCCGGTCCTCGTTGACGCCGTCGGCCTGGACATCGAGGCTTTCGATGGTGCGTCCGTCGCGGATGATCGTGATGGAGTCGGCGACCTGTTCGATTTCGTTGAGCTTATGGGAAATGATGATCGAGGTGATGCCCCTGCCCTTGAGCCCGCGGATCAGATCCAGCAGATGCTGGGAGTCGGATTCGTTCAACGCGGCCGTCGGTTCATCAAGGATGAGCAGTTTCACCGATTTGTTCAGTGCCTTGGCGATCTCCACCAGTTGCTGCTTGCCGACCCCGATCTCCTTGATCGGGGTGTCGGGGTCGTCGTTCAAGCCGACCCGGGCCAACAGGTCCAGCGACAAGCGGCGGGCGGTGGACCAGTCGATCATCCCGAAGCGGGTGGGCTCGTTGCCCAGGAAGATGTTCTCCATGATGCTCAGCTCGGGGATCAGGGCGAGTTCCTGGTGGATGATCACGATGCCGGCCTCTTCGCTGGCATTGATGGTGCGGAAGGTCTGGACTTTTCCTTGGTAGTGGATGTCCCCGGTGTAGGTCCCGTGCGGGTAGACCCCGGAGAGCACCTTCATGAGGGTCGATTTCCCGGCACCGTTCTCGCCGCAGATCGCGTGGATTTCTCCGACGCGGACGTTGAGGTTGACCGTGTCCAGGGCCTTGACGCCCGGGAACTCCTTGGTGATGGAGCGCATTTCCAACAGGTTCGGGGCGTGCTGTCCGGCAGATGGTGTGTGCATGGTGCCCTAGGGCCTTCCAGTGGGTGGTCGAGGGGATTCTTCGGTGCTGGTCGGTCACGGACCGCCGCGGGGGTCAGGGGGCACGGATCCCGACATGCTGGAAGGCCAGTGCCGCGGCTCCCAGGGATTCGGCCCGTTCACCCAGTGAGGACATGACGACGTTCGTGCTTTCGCCGACGATGGGGACGGCATGGCGGTGCAGGCCGCGTCGGATCGGGTCCAGCAACAGTTCGCCCAGACCGGCCAGGGGGCCTCCGACGACGATGGCTTCGGGGTTGAGCAGGTTGGCGATGTTGCCCAGCTCCTGCCCGACGGCCATGCCGGCGTCGTCCAGCACGCGCAGGACCGCCGAGCCGCCGGCGCGTCCCTGCGTGACGATGTCCTCGGCCGTGTGGGGTGGATGCTCGCCCCCGGCCAGCAGGGTCGACATGATGGTGGTGGAGGCGACGGTTTCCAGGCAACCGCGGTTGCCGCAGCGGCAGATCGAGCCATGTTGTTGCACGGTCGCATGGCCGATTTCCCCGGTGATTCCAATGTTGCCGTAGTAGGGGGAACCGTTGATGATCAACCCGGCGCCGATGCCCGAACCGATCTTGATGAAGACCAGGTTATCCACCCCGTTATGCGGACCCCACGTCACCTCGGCCAGGGCTCCGAGGTTGGCGTCGTTGTCGACGATGACCGGGATGTCGAGGACTTCTTCGATGCGTTCCTGCAGGTTCAGCCCCACCCATTCGGGCAGGATGGCCCCCTGGGCGACCGTCCCGCTGCGGCGGTCGATGGGTCCGGGGATGCCCACGCCGGCACCGATGAGGGCACTGCGCTGGAGATCGTGTTCGGCCAGGAGGTCGTCCACGAGCCGTGCGGCGGCGGCGATGCCTTCTTCGCCCTGGTGCCCGAGCGGCAGGATCACGGTCTTCTCCGCGATGATCTGGTAGGTCAGCGAGGAGAAGACCACCCGCAGGTGGCGCCGGCCGAAGTCGATGCCGACACCGATGGCCCCGTCGTTGATGAGACGCACGTTCAGGGCCCGGCGTCCCGAACTGGTGGTGGGTTCGGTATCGACCAGGCCGGAGGCCTGCATGAACTTCACGATGTTGGAGACGGTGGCCGTGGACAGCCCCGTCTGGCGGGAGAGCTCGGCCTGGGTTGCGGGGCCGGCGAGCAGGCTATCGATGAGGCGTTGCTGGTTCAGGTGGCGCAATGCGGATTGCGATCCGGGACTCCTGGGGCCGCCATGTGATCCAGCTCTCGTTTCTTGCATGCTGAAAAGTCTGCAACAAGGATTTGTTGCCGTCAATAAGTAAACGCAAGAATTAAAAAACTAGTGGCTTGTGTATGGAGGGTTACGTCAATGGGGGAGGGGTGCAGTTCCTTAAGGCAGCGGCCACTCGTGGACCGGGCCCGAATGGTGCATGTGGTCCCAGTACAGCCGGGTCATTTCCTGCAGGGCATGGCGGCGGTCCAGCCCGCGGGCCTCGAGCCGGTCGAGGGCCTGGATCTGCCAGAGGGCCCCGTTCTGTTCGGTGCGGGCCCGTTCGCGCAGCACGTCGAGATACCGCGCGGCCACGGCATCCTCGACGCCCAGATCCGCCAATCCCTCGGCGGCCAGCGGGATCAGGTGGCGCACGATGAGCTCGGACACCGGGATCTCCCCGACCCCGGGCCAGTAGACCATGGCATGGAGCCCGTCGCGGGCGCAGGTCAGGAAGTTCTCCGTGGCCGTGCCGAAGGCCATCCGTGACCACAACGGACGTTGGGACCTGCGCAGCCGGCGGACCAGCCCGAAGAAGAACGCCGCATTGGCCACCGTGTCCAGCACGGAGGGACCGGCGGGCAGCAGCCGGTTTTCCAACCGCAGGTTCGGCCTCTGAACCCCCGGGTCGTAGATGGGCCGGTTCCAGCGGTAGACGGTCCCGTTATGCAGGCGCAGTTCGTGCAGATACGGGGCCCCCGCCTTCGTCTTCTGCGGACGCCGTCCAGCCAGTTCGGGGAGCAGCGCCGGGAAATAGCGCACATTCTCTTCGAAGAGGTCGAAGATCGAGGTGATCCACCGATCGCCGAACCAGACGCGGGGCCGTACCCCCTGGGCCCGCATTTCCGGGGCCCGGGTGTCGATCGACTGCTTGAATAATTCGATCCGGGTCTCGTGCCACAACACCCGTTCCAGGAACACCGGGGAGTTGGCGGCCAAGGCGATCTGGGGTCCGGCCATGATCTGGGCCGCGTTCCAAGCCGGGGCGAATTCGGCCGGGCTCAGTTGGACGTGGAGCTGGACGGAGGTGCAGGCGGCCTCCGGGGCGATCGTGGGGGCATAGAACCTCAGGCGTTCCTGGCCGGAGATATCGATCAACACGTCCTCGCCGCGGGCCTGCAGCACCGAGGTGTTCAGGGCGGCGTAGCGCTTGCCGGTGCTCATCCAGTCGGGGTCCTGCAACTGCTCGGGACGCAGGGTGGGCAGGATGCCGGTCATCAACAAATCGGCACCGACCTGGTCGGCCTGGGCGTCGGCATGGTTGAGCTGGGCCCGCAGCCCCTCCTCCAGATCGCGCAGCCCGCGACCCGAGACGTCCAGGGCCGGATGGTTCAGTTCGATGTTGAAGGCACCGATCTCGGTTTGGAAGGCCTCGTCGGCGATGGATTCCAGGACTTCGGTGTTGCGCATCGCCGGGGTGAAGTCCTCGTTGGCGAGGTTCAGTTCCAGCTCGACGCCGATGGTCCCCGAGGCGGCGAAATGCCCGTTCGAGAGGAAGTCCTCGAAGGTCTCGAGGTTCTCGTTCAGGCGTTCACGGTACCGGGTGCGTTGCGCCCGGGTGAAGGTCTTCTTCCTGACTTCTGCTCCCATGGCCTGAGCGTACTGGGGCATTGGTCATCTGTATACGGATGCGGGCCTGCACGCCGGCGGGGGCCGGAGGCCCTAGCGGCCGCGGTCGTTGAGGTAGCTGACCCCCAACTGGTTGCGGACCCCGTCGAACAGCCGCAGGGTATCCACCGAATCCTCCCAGCTCATCGTCGGGCTCTGGGTCAGTCCCTGTTGGATGCAGCGGGTGGCCTCGCGCAGTTCATAGACGTAGTTCCGGCCCACCGTGTCGAACCTCTCGGTCCTGGCCTGACCGTCGAGGGGGTGGACCTCGAAGGAGGGCGGGTTGTTCAGCGGGCCGGTGATGCGCAGGAAACCGGTGCTGCCGGAGATCACCGCCTCCCGGGGTCCTGCGCCGTTCAACGAACAGAGCAGTTGGGCCTGGGCGCCCGAGCCGTAGGTGAGGGTCAACGACTCCTGGGTGTCGATCCCGTCGTCGTTCAGGGTCCCCACCGCCTGGACCGACTGGGGGAAGCCCAGGGCCCCGAGCGCCCAGGTCAGCGGATAGACCGCCAGATCCAGCAGGGCCCCACCACCGGCTGCGGGGTCGAAGAGCCGCCAGGTCCTGTCGTAGTCCGCCGGGAAGCCGAGATCGGCCCGGACCCAGGCGACTTCCCCGATCGCCCCGGCCTCCAGGAGGTCCAGGGCACGGTGGACGGCCGGCAGGAACCGGGTCCAGACGGCTTCCATCAGAAACAGGCCGCGGGACCTGGCCAGTTCCACCAGCTCGGCGGCTTCGGCGGCATTGATGGTCAGCGCCTTCTCGCACACGACATGCTTGCCCGCCTGCAGGGCCGCGAGGGCGACGGCGAAGTGCTGGGCATGAGGGGTGGCGATGTAGACCGCGTCGACGGCCGGGTCGGCAAACAGCCGATCGTGGCCCGACACCCCGTCCAGGGGGCCGTAGGCGACGGCGAAACCGTGGTCGGCGGCGAAGGCGGCCGCCCGGCCTGCGTCGCGGGAACTGACGGCGTGCAGCGTCGCATCCTCGAGCAGGCCGAGATCACCGACCACCGTCGCGGCGATGCGCCCCGTGGAGACCACCCCCCACCGGAGGGGCCGTCCCGTGGCGGTCAGGGGTGATCCGGCGTCGGGCGCGGCGCAGGGCGGGGTGGGGAAACGGGGGTTCATGCCCCCAGCTTGGCATGACGCAGGGGGCCCGGCAATCGGGGGCGTTCCGGCTCAGCCTGCGTTGGCGTCGCGGTGCTTGCCCGCCAGGACGAGGTAGTGCTCGGTGTTGGTGCGCAGCGACTCGACCTCCTCGTCGCTGAGTTCGCGGCGGACCTTGGCCGGGACCCCGGCCACCAACGAACGCGGCGGGACGTCGGTGCCCTCCAGCACCAGGGCGCCGGCCGCCACGAGGGACTGCTCACCGATCCGGGCGCCGTTCATGACGGTGGCGCTCATGCCCACCAGGGAGCCGTCGCCGATGGTGCAGCCGTGGATGACCGCGGAGTGGCCGACGGAGACGCCGGTACCCACGGTGGTGGGGAAGCCGGTGTCGGCGTGGACGACCACGTTGTCCTGCAGATTGGTGTCGTCGCCGATGCGGATCGGGGCGGAATCCCCGCGCACGGACACCCCGTAGAAGGCACTGGCGCGCTCGCCGAGCTCCACATCGCCACTGAGCGTGGCCGTGGGGGCCGTGAAGGCCGAGGAGGCGATCTTCGGGGTATGGGAATCGATGGTGATGATGTGTGTCATGGGGCGAGTCTACAAACCCCGGGGCCCCGGAAGGCTAGTTGAAGACCACGGTCCGGCGCCCGTCGAGCAGGATCCGCCGTTGGGCGGCCCACTGCACGGCCTGGGCCAGCGTGCTTCCCTCGACGCTGCGGCCCATGGCCACGAACTGGCTGGGGGTCTGGGAATGGTTGACCCGGATGACCTGCTGTTCGATGATCGGGCCCTCGTCGAGATCCGCGGTCACGAAGTGCGCCGTCGCCCCGATCATCTTCACGCCCCGGGCGTGGGCCTGGTGGTAGGGCCTGGCCCCCTTGAAGGAAGGCAGGAACGAATGGTGGATGTTGATCGCCCGCCCGGACAACCCCCGGCACAGTTCGTCCGAGAGGATCTGCATGTACCGGGCCAACACCACCAATTCGATGTCATGGTGCTCCACCAGCTCCAACAGCCGGGCCTCGGCGTCGGCCTTGGTGGCGGGGGTGACCGGGAGATGCAGGAAATCCACCCCGTAGAACTCCGCCATCGGGGCCAGGTCCCGGTGGTTGGAGACGATGAGCGGGACCTCGATCGGCAGGGACCCGGCGCGCTGCTGGTACAGCAGGTCGTTCAAGGCGTGTCCGGCGGTGGAACACATGATCAGGGTGCGCAGCGGCCGGGCCTCGGCGTGGACGGCGAGCTCCATGGCGAAGCGGGCGGCCACGGCATCCAAGCGGGACTGGACCTGCTCCTGACCGGCCTCGGTGGAAACGGCGACGCGCATGAAGAAGGACCCCGATTCGGGGCTTTCGAACTGCTGGGATTCGGTGATGTTGCATCCGGCCTCCAACAGGGCGCCGGACACCGCATGCACGATGCCCGGCTGGTCGGCGCAGGAGAGGGTCACGATGAATTGCTGGCTGGTCACCCCCGGAGTTTATCGGGGCCCGCAGGCGTCAGCGAAAACGAGGGTCCACCCGGGTCATGGAACTCCCGGGGACAACAGGCTATGACTAGGGCATGGTGATTCTTCGTTTCCTGAGGCGGTACCCGCTTTTTGCGGCCACCGTGGGGTTCGGACTGCTGACCGTCGGGCTGAACATCGGCGGCCTGCACGGGCCGGCCCGGCTGGTCGCCTCCGGCTTCGCCCTGGTCGTGGCCGCGACGGTCTGTGTGGACATGGTCAAAGACCTGCTGCGTGGACACTGGGGGATCGACGTGTTGGCCCTGACGGCGATCGTGGCCACCGTGGTCGTGGGTGAATACCATGCGGCCTTGGTCATCTGCCTGATGCTGACCGGGGGAGAAGGGCTCGAGGACGCGGCCCAGTACCGTTCACGGCGGGAACTGACCGGACTGTTGGACCGGGTCCCGCGGACCGCCCAACTGGTTGCCTCCGACGGCACCGTCTCCGAGACCCCGCTCGAGGACGTGGCCGCCGGTGACATCGTGTTGTTACGCCCCTCCACCGTGGTTCCGGTGGACGGGACGCTGCTGGAAGGCAGCGCAGATTTCGACGAATCCGCGGTGACCGGTGAATCCTTGCCGGTGACCCGGGCGGCGGGGGAACCCGTGCCCTCCGGCGCCGTGAACGGCACGGTGGCGGTATCGCTGCTCGCCACCGCCACGGCGGCCGACTCGCAATACGCCCGGATCGTGGCCCTGGTCCAGCAGGCCGCCGAATCGCGGGCACCGCTGGTGCGCCTGGCCGACCGGTACGCAGTCCCCTTCACACTCTTCGCCTATCTGGTGGGCGGGCTCGCCTGGTGGCTTTCGGGGGATCCGGTGCGGTTCGCCGAGGTCCTGGTCGTCGCCACCCCGTGTCCGTTGCTGATCGCCGCCCCGGTGGCCTTGATGGGAGGGATGAGCCAGGCGGCCCGTGAGGGGGCGATCGTGAAGGACGGCGGAACCCTGGAACGGCTGGGCCGGGTGAAGACGGCGGCCTTCGACAAGACCGGGACCCTGACCACGGGGACCCCGCGGCTGAAGCGCATCGCGGTCACCCCGGGTCTGACCGGCGGGCTCGATGCGGATCGGGTTCTGGAACTGGCGGCCTCGCTGGAGGCCTACTCCACCCACGCCTTCGCCCCCGCCGTCACGGCGGCCGCCCGCACCCGCGGGATGGCCCTGCACCCGGTGGAGGATGCCACCGAGATGGCGACCGAAGGGATCAGCGGCACCGTTGAAGGCCACCGGGTGATGGTGGGCAAACCACGGTGGATCGCCGACCACAGCTCCGGATTCGCCCCCGGATCCCTCCAAGCCGGCGAAGCCGGTGTCTACCTGGGAATCGACGGCGTCCACGTCGGGATGCTGGTGATGAGCGACCCGCTGCGCCAGGAGGCGGCGGGCATGATGGCGCGCCTGGACCGGGCGGGGGTCAAGGACCGGGTGATGCTCACCGGTGACATCGCCGCGACGGCGCAGGACGTGGCCCGCCAGGTGGGGCTGACCGACGTCCGGGCCGAGCTGCACCCGGGGCAGAAGGTCGACCTGCTGGCGGCCTTGCCGCACCGCCCGGTGATGATGGTCGGGGACGGGATCAATGACGCCCCTGTGCTGGCGGCCGCCGACGTCGGGGTCGCGATGGGCGTCCATGGGGCCACTGCGGCCTCCGAAAGCGCCGACGTCGTGATCATGATCGACGACGTCTCGGTGGCGGCCACGGCGGTGGAGATCGGCCAACGCACCGTCAGGGTGGCCCGCCAATCCATCTGGATCGGGATCCTGCTCTCCGTGGGCCTCATGGTCTACGCCTCCACGGGGGGCCTTCCGGCACTGTTCGGCGCCCTGGCCCAGGAGGTCGTGGACGTGGTGGCCATCGCCAACGCCCTGCGGTCCCTGAGCGGTCCGGCCACGTCATCGCAGGTCCGCAGGACTGCGACGGCAGGCTCCATCCAGTAACATGAAAGGCGTCGTGACTGGCGCTGGTGGATGACCACAAGGGAGCGGCAACAGCAGGAACCAAACGGATCGCGCGCCTGGGCCCGGGGGTCTCCGCAGCGGCGCCTGCCGCCGGGGTGGCCCCTAATCGAAGACCATCCCCGCAGCAGGAGAAGATTTCGTGAGCACACCACACCCCGTCACCAACCAACCACTATCCGAAGTGGACCCGGAGATCGCCGCGGTGCTGACCGCAGAACTCGGCCGCCAACGCAACACCCTGGAAATGATCGCCTCGGAGAACTTCGCCCCGCGATCGGTCCTGCAGGCCCAGGGTTCGGTGCTGACCAATAAATACGCCGAAGGCTACCCGGGGAGGCGCTACTACGGCGGCTGCGAGCACGTCGACGTGGCCGAGAACCTGGCCCGGGACCGCGTCAAGTCGCTCTTCGGTGCCAAATACGCCAACGTGCAACCGCATTCGGGGGCCACGGCCAATGCCGCGGCCCTGGCGGCCATGATCAACCCCGGGGACAAGATCCTCGGCCTGTCCCTGGCCCACGGGGGCCACCTCACCCACGGGATGAAGCTGAACTTCTCGGGCAAGCTCTACGCGGTCGCCGCCTACGAGGTCGATCCCGAGACGTTCACCATCGACATGGACAAGCTGCGGGCCCAGGCCATCCAAGAGAAGCCGCAGGTCATCATCGCCGGCTGGTCCGCCTACCCGCGCCAGCTCGATTTCGCGGCCTTCCGTTCGATCGCCGACGAGGTCGGGGCACTGCTCTGGGTCGACATGGCCCACTTCGCGGGACTCGTCGCCGCCGGTCTGCACCCCAACCCCGTCGAATACGCCGACGTCGTGACCTCCACGGTGCATAAGACCCTCGCCGGACCGCGCTCGGGCCTGATCCTGACCAACGACCTGGAACTGTATAAGAAGATCAACTCCAACGTGTTCCCGGGCCAGCAGGGCGGGCCGCTGATGCACGCCATCGCCGGCAAGGCCGTGGCCTTCAAGATCGCCGCGGGGGAGGAGTTCCGCGAACGTCAGGAACGCACCGTCGAAGGAGCCCGCCTGCTCGCTGCGCGGCTCACCGCCCAGGACGTCACCGCAGCGGGGATCTCCGTGCTCACCGGCGGGACCGACGTCCATCTGGTCCTGGTGGATCTGCGTGATTCCGCGTTGGACGGCCAGCAGGCGGAGGATCTGCTGCACTCGATCGGCATCACCGTGAACCGCAACGCCGTCCCCTTCGACCCGCGTCCGCCGATGACCACCTCGGGTCTGCGCATCGGGACCCCGGCACTGGCCACCCGTGGTTTCGGGGCCGCCGAATTCACCGAGGTCTCCGATATCATTGCCACCGCCCTGCGGGACGGGGAAGCGGCCGATACCGCCACCCTGGGTGCCCGTGTGGAGCGCCTGGCAGCAGACTTCCCCCTCTACGCCGAACTGGAGCAGTGGTGATCATGACTGAACGCGCACGAATCCTCGATGGAAAAGCCACTGCGAAGACGATCAAGGCCGAACTGACCGAACGGGTCGCCGCCCTGAAGGAACGCGGCATCACTCCGGGACTGGGAACCGTCCTGGTCGGGGAGGACCCGGGCTCGAAATGGTACGTCGGGGGCAAGCACAAGGACTGTGCCGAAGTGGGGATCACCTCGATCCGCATCGACCTGCCCTCGGACACCAGCCAGGAGGACCTGCTGGCGGCCGTCCACGAGCTGAACGAGAACCCCGAATGCACCGGCTACATCGTCCAGCTCCCCCTGCCGGAGCACATCGACCAGGACGTGGTCCTGGAAGCCATGGACCCGTCCAAGGACGCCGATGGCCTGCACCCGATGAACCTGGGCCGGCTGGTGGCCAACGTGAACCGGCCGATGGTGTCGCCGCTGCCCTGCACCCCCAAGGGTTGTGTGGAGTTGCTGGCCCGCCACGGGATCGAACTCGACGGCAAGAACGTCCTGGTCGTCGGCCGCGGGGTGACCATCGGGCGACCGATCGGCCTGCTGTTGACCCGCCGGCAGGTCAATGCCACCGTCACCCTGGCCCACACCGGCACCCGGGATCTGGCCGAGCACCTCTCCCGGGCCGACGTCGTCATCGCCGCCGCCGGGAAGGCCCATATGATCAAGGCCCCCGACCTCAAACCGGGAGCCATCGTTCTTGATGTCGGCGTCAGCCGGGTCGACGACGGCAGCGGCAAGGCGGTCGTCACCGGAGACGTGGAACCTGCGGCCTACGACGTCGCCTCGTGGATCTCCCCGAACCCCGGCGGGGTGGGGCCGATGACCCGCGCCATGCTGCTGGACAACGTCGTGGACAGCGCCGAACGCCAGGCCGACTGAGACCACCAGGACAGGTGCCCGGGAACCCCAGGGGTCCCGGGCACCCGTGCGTGGTCGTCGAGGCCGCGGCGGGTCGGCGGCCCCGCAGGGTTTCCCCGGATGGGAATGCTGTCATCACGCGGGCGTGGATGGTAGACATGCGGTGTAAGGTCCCGAAGTTTCCCACCCAGCCAAGGGGTTTGATCACATGGATACCTCACAGATCATTTGGATTGTTGTCGCCGTCGTGGTGGTACTGGTCATCATCGGCATCATCGCCCGCGTGGCCGGCCGGAAGAAGGCCGAACGCAACCGTGAAGAAGCCGGCAGGATCCGTGCCGAAGAGCAGGAAGCCCAGCTCCAGGTCCGAGAACGCGAAAGCTCGGCGCAACGGGCGAAAGCCGACGCCGATGCCGCGGAACTGAAGTCGAAGGAACGGGAGATCGAAGCCCAGCGCCTGCAGGCGGAGGCCAAGGAGGCCGAGGTCGCCGCCGAACGCAAGCGCATGGACGCCGACCGGCAGGCCGCCGCGGCGAGCGAACAGATGGAGGCCTCCGAGGAACGGCTGCGCCAGGCCGAGAAACTGGACCCGGACGCCGGGAAGGAGACCGCCCCGGAGGCCGGGAAGACCGGCAGGGGCCGTCGTGCCGAGGGTCCCGCCGCCGGGGAACCGGTGGACGGCGAGCGTCGCCAGGAACCTGCAGCACCCGGTCGTCGTGAGGATGCTGGACCGGTGGCGGATGAACCACGGGTGACTCGTGAGGGCGATGCCGCGGGGCAGCGGGTTCGTCGGGAGCCAGCAGAACCGGTGGTCGGCGATCCTTTATCCGATGATCGTTCGGACGCCTCCGGCGAGGCCACCGCCCAACGCGCGGATCGCCCCGCAGGACCCGACCTCACCGGGGCCGACGGTCTCGAAACCGATGGCCTCGACACACCTGAGGTTGATCAGCAGGGACGTCCCGGGGACAACCCCAAGCATCTCGACGAAGGCTGACGGTCCGCCCATCGCCGTGCCCGGCCCCGCCGTTTAGGCGTGGCCGGGCGGCGTCATGCGGCCTGTTCGGCGGCCCACGCTCAGTCGTTGCACAGCCCACATGCGTATAGTGGTGATTCAGGGATCATGAGGTTTTCAGTTCCTGCGGCCGCGAGGCCAGGAACTACACTCCGAGGGAGTGCACATGAGCGCTCAAATGCCTTCCATCCTGACCCACGATTCATCGACGACCGCCCCCAAACGGCGCAACGCCGGGGCCCGGAACTTCAGCCTGCTCAAGAACCGGGTCCTCGATGCAGGGCTGATGGGCCGACGCCGTGGCTACTATCTCGGCGTCGTGATGCTGCTGACGCTTCTGCTCGCCGCCGCGGTCACCGGCTTCACCTTGCTGGGCGACAGCTGGTTCCAGCTGTTCGTGGCGGCGGCCCTGGGGATCATCCTCACCCAGTTCGCCTTCCTGGCCCATGAGGCCTCCCACGGGCAGGTGCTGAAGTCGGGTCCGGCCAATGACCGGGTCGGCCGGATCCTCGCCAATGCCGTCGTGGGCATGAGCTACCAGTGGTGGATGAACAAGCACACCCGTCACCACGCCAAGCCGAACACCATCGGCAAGGATCCCGATATCGAACAGGACACCGTCTCCTTCCTTCCCGAGGATGCCGCGGCGCGTACCGGCGTCCTGGCCTGGTTGACCCGCCGGCAGGGATACCTGTTCTTCCCGCTGCTGACGATGGAGGGGTTCAACCTGCACTTCCACTCGTTCCGGTATCTCTTCTCGCGCCGCCCGGTGAAGCAGCGCACCCGCGAGATCCTCATGGTCGCCCTGCGCCTGTCGTTCTACCTGGCGGTCTTGTACATTTTCTTGCCGTGGGGTATTGCCAGCGCTTTCCTGGGCGTCCAGATGGCCGTCTTCGGCGTCTACATGGGTGCCTCATTCGCCCCGAACCACAAGGGCATGCCGCTCATCCCCAAGACCTCCACCATTGACTTCTTCAGCCGCCAGGTCCTGACCTCGCGCAATATCGTGGGACGGACGTCCTTTGGGACCCGCGTTCTCACCGCTGTGTACGGTGGCCTGAATTACCAGGTTGAACACCACCTGTTCCCCAGCATGCCGCGCCCGCACCTGCGCCAGGTCAGCGTCATGGTCCGCGAGTACTGCCAGGAACTGAAGGTGCCCTACACGGTCGCCTCGGTCGGTGAATCCTACGGCCAGGTCGTGAAGTACCTGAACACGGTGGGACTGAACGCCCGCGACCCGTTCGATTGCCCGATGGTCCAGGAATACCGCCCCCACTAAACCAGGACGACCACGCTGATTGGCTGGTGCCAATCACTCGTTGCCAGTAGAGTGCGGATGTGATTCAGAACCCATCTCGCCCCGCGGTCATCGTTGCCGACCAGCTGACCAAACGCTACGGGGACTTCACCGCCGTGGACTCCATCTCCTTCGAGGTCCCGGCCGGGGAATCCTTCGGGCTGCTCGGGCCCAACGGCGCCGGCAAATCCACGACCATGCGGATGATCGGCGGGGTGTCCCAACGCAGCGGCGGGACCCTGAGCATCATGGGGCTGGACCCGGAACAACAGGGCCCCGAAGTCAGGGCGCACCTGGGAGTGGTGCCGCAGGAGGACAACCTCGACCAGGAATTGAAGGTCAGGGACAACCTGATCATCTATGGACGCTACTTCGGGCTGCCGATGAGCTATCTACGACCCAAGGCCGACGAACTGCTGGAATTCGCCCAACTCACCGAGAAGTCCACGGCCCGTGTCGACGACCTCTCGGGAGGCATGAAACGCCGGTTGACCATCGCCCGGTCACTCATCAACGATCCCCGCGTCCTGCTCCTGGACGAACCGACGACCGGGCTGGACCCGCAGGCCCGGCACATCCTCTGGGACCGGCTGTTCCGGCTCAAGGAACGCGGGGTCACACTGATCCTCACCACCCACTACATGGACGAGGCCGAACAACTCTGCGACCGGCTGATCGTGGTGGACCAGGGCCGGATCATGGCCGAGGGGTCCCCGGCGGCCCTCATCCGGGAATACTCCACCCGTGAGGTCCTCGAGCTGCGCTTCGGGGCCGACCGCAATGCCGGGGCCGCCGACGCCGTGGCGGGGATCGGGGAGAGGATCGAGGTCCTGCCGGATCGGTTGCTGATCTATGCGCACGACGGCGAAGCAGCCCTGGACGCCGTGACGGCCCGGGGCCTGACCCCGCTGACCTCGCTGGTGCGCCGTTCATCGCTGGAGGACGTGTTCCTCCGGTTGACCGGGCGGAGCCTCATTGAATAACCACGAAGCAGCACCTTCCACCACCGGGCCCAGCCGGCCGGCGTCGTTGACGCCGTTGGTCCCGCATCCGCCCGCCACCAGCGCCCGCAAGACCCGGAGGTTCGGCAGCTGGTACGTCGCCGAACAGTACCTCCGAGCGATGAAGGGCTATCTGGACATCGTCATTGCCTACTCCGTGGGCAACCCACTGATCTACCTGTTCGCCATGGGGGTCGGATTGGCCTCGCTGGTCGATGCGAACTCCGGGACTGCGAGCTTCGACGGCGCCAGCTACCTGCAGTTCGTGGCCCCGGCCCTCCTGGCCTCCGCGGCCATGATGACCGCGTCGGGGGAATTCACCTACGGGGTGATGTCCGGATTCAAATGGTGGAAGACCTATTACGGGCCGCTGGCCACCCCGCTGACCCCGCAACAGATCTGCCAGGGCCATGCGCTGGCCGTCGCGATCCGGATCCTGGGTCAGAGCATCGTCTATCTGGTCATCGTGCTCCTCTTCGGTGCGGCCACCAGCGGTTGGGCCGTCTTGTCGATCCTCACCGCCTCCCTGGCCGGATTGGCCTTTGGCCTGCCGCTGATGGCCTACTCGGCCTCGGTCAGGGACGACAAGGGCCAATTCGCACTCGTCGAACGATTCATCGTCATGCCGCTCTTCCTGTTTTCCGGCACGTTGTTCCCGTTGTCGACGCTGCCCTGGTTCCTGCAGTGGATCGGATGGATCTCCCCGGTCTGGCACGCCACCGAAATCGGGCGGGTGCTCTCCTACGGGTATGCCGAGCCCCTCTGGCTCTCCGTGGTGCACGTGCTCTACCTGCTGGCATTGACCGGCGGGGGACTGTTGCTCGCCCGTCGGGTCTATGCCCGCCGGCTGGAGGGATGAAATGAGTCTGATCCGTGACGCCGACCTCGTCCTGAAGCCCGACCGCCGCCCCTTCGCCGCCCTGTACTCACGCAATATCCGGGCCGTGATCGAACGTGGCCTCATGGCCACCCGGACCTCCAACGCGGCCATCATGATCTCCGGATTCGTCGAACCCGTGCTCTACCTGCTCTCGATGGGGATCGGGCTGGGTGCGCTGATCGGGACCGTCCAGGGTCCCGAAGGAACCCCGATCAGCTACGCCGCCTACATCGCGCCGGCCCTGCTGACGGTCTCGGCGATGAACGGGGCGCTGTACGACTCCACCATCAACGTCTTCTTCAAGATGAACTACGGCAAGCTCTACCAGAACATGCTCCACACCTCGTTGGGCCCGCTGGATGTGGCCTTGGGGGAGATCTTCCTGGCCCTGTTGCGCGGATTCCTCTACGCCACCGGGTTCACCATCGTCATGGCGGCCATGGGATTGATCACCACCTGGTGGGCCTTGCTGATGGTCCCGGCCGCGGTCCTGATCGCCTTCGGCTTCGCATCGATCGGCATGGGCATCACCTCCTATATCCGGACGTTCCAACAGTTGGACTGGGTCACGTTCATCATGCTGCCGATGTTCTTGTTCTCGGCGACGTTCTACCCGCTGGATGTCTACCCCCAGGCCATCCAGTGGCTGATCCAGGTGTTGCCGCTCTGGCACGGGGTCGAGCTGCTGCGCCAGCTCTCGGTGGGTGCCTTCGGGGTCATGACGGTGGTGCATGTGCTCTATTACGTGCTGATGATCGGCGGCGGAATGATGCTGACCACGAATCGTCTGCGGGCCCTGTTCCTGAAGTGAGATGGGTGTCGGAGGCCTCCGGCAGGTAGTCTGGTCCGGACCAGAACCCAAGGAGGCGCCGTGATCGGCAGTTGGCATGCGGTCGTCATCGACTGCGAAGACACGGAAATCATGGCAGATTTCTACGAAAAAGCCCTCGGCATGGTGCGGGTGCAGCATGACGACGACGGATGGATCACCATCGGGGACGCCCCCGACCGGCCCGCCATCGCCTTCCAGCGTGTGGAGAACTACCAGCCCCCCGAGTGGCCGGGCCAGACCCACCCGCAGCAGGCCCACCTGGACATCCGGGTCGACGACCTGGATGTCGCCGAGGAAGCCGTGCTCAAACTCGGTGCGACCTCGATGAACACCGGCGGACAGAACTACCGCGTCTACCTGGACCCCCAGCGCCACCCCTTCTGCCTCGTGTCCTGGTGACCCCGGGCCCGCAGCGGACCTCTCGGCGCCGTGCGGTCGTCCTGGGCGGTACCGGCCTGCTCGGACGGGCCACCGCCGCCCGACTGGCCTCCGCTGGATGGGCGGTGGACGTGACCGGTCGGGACCGGCACCACCTGCCAGCCGATCTGGGCCGGGCCGGGGTGCGTTTCGTCGCCGCGGACCGCTACGATCCCGTGGCCCTGGCCGCCGTCATCGGCGACGGGGCGGATCTCGTCGTGGACACGCTGAGCTACACCGCGGGGCATGCGCGCAGCCTGCTTCCCCTGCGGGATGACATCGGACGGGTGGTGATGCTCTCCAGCAAGGCCGTCTATGTCGACGCCGAAGGCCGGCATGTGAATTCGGCCCACCGGCCGGAATTCACCGGCCCTATCGCCGAGGACCACCCCACCCTGGCTCCCGGGAGCATGCCGTTCGCCTCCGCCGCAGGGTATGGGCCGAATAAGGTCGCTGCCGAACTGACGCTGCTGGAATCCGGGGCGAACGCCACGGTCATCCGGGCTTCGAAGGTCCACGGGGTCGGCGCCGCGCCCGCCCGGGAATGGGCCTTCGTCCGCCGGGTTCTGGACCGCCGCCGGGTGCTGGTGCTGGCCGGACGCGGTAGGGGGACGGACCATACGACGGCCGCGGTGAACACCGCGGCCCTGATCGAATGCGTCGCCGAGGCCCCCGAGGGGGCCCGGGTGCTCAACAGCGCCGACCCCGACGCCCCCAGCGGGCTGGACATCGCCCGCGTGGTCGCCGCGCAGCTGGGCCATGACTGGCACGAGGTCCTCCTGGACGACGACGCCCCGGAAGGCCTGGGGGCCCATCCCTGGGACTCCCGGCCCGCCATCGTGCTGGACACCACGGCGTCACGGGACCTGGGCTACGTTCCGGTGGGAACCTACGCACAAACGGTCACCGACGAACTGGATTGGTTGGCCGGGCTGCCGCGGGAAAGCTTCGCCGGAAGCCCGCACTTCGGCGATTTCGCCGCGGACTATGCTGCCGAGGACGCGTATCTGCGCCGGTTCCCTGGCTTGCTGCCGCACCGCTGAGCCTCGCCGGATCCTGCCGGGGTGTTCGCCCACGGGAAACTTGTCCCGGACAGCGCCCCGGGTTTGGGATACTAGGAACATGGAACCCATCGGCACGGCCCGCCCCGGCTCGGAAAAGAAGATCACCCTCAAGGCCAGCACCCTGTCGTTGGCCGTCATGGTCACTGTCTTCCTGGTGGCGGTCGTGTTCGCCGCCAACCAGAACGACGTGATCGGGTGGATCGTCGCCGTGATCTCACTGGGCTGGCTGCTGCTGGCCGCCTTCCTGGTCTTCGGTCTGCGCCGCGGCGCCCGCAAGGTCAGCAGCCAGCTGCAGAACGCCTCCGCCTCCATGGCGGCCCGCGCCCGCCAGCCCGAGCCTGCCGAAACCGTCGTGGTGGACGAAGGATCGCGCACCCGTGACCTGAAACTGGAACACTCCTTCAAGATCGTCCAGGTCCAGGCCGGGGTCATCAAGGAGCACCTTGATGCCGGCGGGGACGACGCCCGGGGCATGGTCGACCGCGCGGTGGAAACGATCGAGATCACCGCGCACAACGCCCGGGAGATGATGAAGCCCTCCGGTGGCAGTGATCCACTCTCCGGGGAAGTCATCGACTAGGAATTCTTCGGTAAGCTGGATCAGGTGAGTACAGCAGAGGAACAGAACCAGGCCAAGAACCCGGGCGCCGTACGCGTCGCCTCCGTCAATCTCAACGGCATCCGCGCCTCCTACCGGCGCGGCATGGCCGATTGGCTGAAGGACCGGGACATCGACATCCTGACCATGCAGGAAGTGCGTGCACCGGACGAGATCGTGCGCGAACTCCTCGGCGATGACTGGCACATCCTGCATGCCGAGGCGGAAGCCAAGGGCCGCGCCGGGGTGGCCATCGCCTCCCGCCAGGCGCCGACCGCCACCCGGGACCACATCGGCGAGGACTACTTCAAGACCTCCGGCCGCTGGGTCGAAGCCGACTTCGACCTCAACGGCGAGCAGGTCACCGTCGTCAGCGCCTACGTGCACTCCGGTGAGGTCAACAGCCCCAAACAGGACGATAAATATCGTTTCCTCGACGTCATGACCACCAAGCTGCCGGAGCTGAAGGCGGCCTCCAAGCACGTGCTGGTCACCGGTGACCTCAACGTCGGACACACCGAACGCGATATCAAGAACTGGAAGGGCAACGTCAAGAACTCCGGCTTCCTCCCCGAGGAACGCGCCTATTTCGACCGTTTCTTCGGTGAGGAGATCGGTTTCAAGGACGTGGCCCGTGAACTGGCAGGGGACGTCGACGGCCCCTACACCTGGTGGTCCTACCGCGGCAAGGCCTTCGACAACGACACCGGGTGGCGGATCGACTACCAGATGGCGACCCCGGACCTGGCCGCCCTGGCCTCCAACGCCGTCGTCGACCGCGCCCCGAGCTACGACACGCGCTTTTCCGACCACGCACCACTGGTCGTCGACTACCAGTTCTAGGAAGAACCCACCATGACTGACACTGAAGCAGCGGCCGAACGTCGGCCGCGCGTCCTCTCGGGGATGCAACCCTCCGCCGACTCCCTGCACCTGGGCAACTACCTCGGGGCGCTCGTCAACTGGGTCAAGGCGCTGGACGACTACGACGCCTTCTTCTTCGTCCCCGACATGCATGCGATCACCGTCGGGCACGACCCGGCCTCGCTGCGTGAACGCACCCGGACGACCGCCGCCCAGTACATTGCCGGGGGCATCGACCAGGACGCGGCCACGCTGTTCGTCCAGTCCCACGTCCCCGAGCACGCCCAACTGGCCTGGGTGCTCAACTGCATCACCGGGTTCGGCGAGGCCTCGCGGATGACCCAGTTCAAGGACAAGTCGGCCAAGGGCGGACAGGATGCCGTGAGCGTCGGCCTGTTCACCTACCCGGTGCTGATGGCCGCGGACATCCTGCTCTACCAGCCGCATGCGATTCCGGTGGGTGACGACCAGCGCCAGCATGTGGAACTCGCCCGGGACCTGGCCCAGCGTTTCAACCACCGTTTCGGGGAGACGTTC
Organism: Arthrobacter sp. 179; assembly: GCF_052379645.1. NCBI lineage: Bacteria > Bacillati > Actinomycetota > Actinomycetes > Micrococcales > Micrococcaceae > Arthrobacter > Arthrobacter sp. 179. The sequence continues at coordinate 60,230 of NZ_JBQSYU010000004.1, forward strand.
AGGATCCCGGAACCGCTCATCCAGAAGGAAGGCGCCCGGATCTACGATCTACAGGACCCGACCTCGAAGATGTCCAAATCCGCGTCGAGCCCGAACGGGTTGATCAATATCCTGGACGACCCGAAGGTCATCACCAAGCGGATCAAATCCGCGGTGACCGACAACGACACCGTCATCGCCTTCGATCGGGACGGGAAGCCAGGTGTCTCCAACTTGTTGGAGATCCTCTCCACCATCACCGGCACCCCGGTGGACGGGTTGGTGGAGGAATATGAGGGCAGGATGTACGGGCACCTGAAGGTCGATGTGGCCGACGCCGTGGTCTCCCGGGTCGAACCGATCCGCCGCAGGACCCTGGAACTGCTGGACGACTCAGCGGAATTGGACCGCCAATTGGCGGTCGGGGCGGCCCGGGCCCGTGAAGTCGCCTCCACCACCCTGGAGGCGGTCTACTCGAACATCGGGTTCCTGCCGGCGCGGACCGAGACGGCGTTCGACGCGGCGGGCCCCGACGCTGGCCAGAGCCCGCGATAACGATGAGCATCCCTGCGTCGGGCACCACGACCCCCGGGGCCACCGGTCCCGGGGGCGAGGGGGTCGGCGTGGGGATCGTCATCCCGCTGCCCGAACCGCACCGCTCGGAGCTGAGGGAACACCGGTTGTCCTTCGGGGATCCGGTGGCCCGCAGCGTCCCGCCACACATCACCCTGATCACCGGCGCCCGGGCCGCCGACTGGGCCGCAGCACGCGCCCATGTGCGCCGGGTCGCCGCGGGTACGGCGCCCTTCAGCCTCAGGCTCCACGGGACCGAGACCTTCCGGCCCGTCTCCCAGGTGGTGTTCCTGCGGGTCACCGAGGGATTCGACGCCTGTGTGTCGCTGCATCGGCAGCTGCAGGCCGGCCCGCTGGAAACGCGCGCCGAATTCCCCTTCCACCCGCATCTGACCCTGGCCCACGATCTGGCCGAGGAACCGATGCAGCGGGCCATGACCTCCTTGGCCGGCTACGACGCCACCTTCCCGGTGGATAGAATCGGGTTGTTCGAGTACGACGCCGAAGGCCTCTGGGCCCTGCAGGAGGAACTGACACTTGGCCAAGACGGCGCGCATCCCGACCCAGCGTAGGCGCGGCAGCCCTCCGGCCAGCACCGCCGCCTATAGCGATCCGGCCCGATCGACGGCGGATCTGGGCACGCTGATCTCCCCGTTGGACCGGGCGGGCCTGCACACCAAGGCCATGCATCAACGGGCCGCCCTGGGACGGGCCCGCCGGGAAAAAGCCGGCCTGCCGAAGATCGCGATCGCCGGCGTCGGAGCCCTGATGGGACGACTGAACGTCTGGAAGCCGTTACGTGTCTTCACCCTCTACGGGCAGCGCCATGGGTCGGTGATGGCGGCGGGCGCCGCCTATAAGATGTTCTTCTCCATTGCTGCACTGCTGGTCGTGGGCTTCTCCGTTCTGGGCATCCTGGCCAGTGGCAACCAACAACTGCAGGAATTCGTGGTTGACGGCGTCGCCAAGACCACCCCCGGGCTGATCGATACCGGGGACGGGGGACTGGCAACCCCGCAACAGCTCTTCCGCACGCGGGGGTTCGGGTGGGCTCTGGTGATCTCCACCGTCGTCTCCCTGCTGACCTCATTGCGGTGGATCGCCGGCCTGCGCGAGGGGATGCGCGGGGTCTTCGGGCTGCTCAAATCGCAGTCCAACATCGTCCTGGCCAAGATCAAGGACCTGGGGGTGCTGCTTCTGCTGGGCATCAGCCTGATCCTCACCACCGGCCTGGGGGTCATCGCCAGCACGGCCCTGCAGACGATCATCGACTTCCTGGAGCTGGAATCGACCTTCTCGGTGATGCTGACCCGGGTGGCGAGCCTGGTGGTGATGCTGGTGCTGGACTCGGTGGTCGCGGTGATCCTGTTTCGGCTGGCCTCGGGGATCACCATGCCCCGCGTGGCGCTGCTGCAATCTGCCTTCATCGCCGGGGCCGGTTCCACGCTCCTGCGCTACTTCTCCTCACTGCTGCTGGGCAGCGCGAGCAGCAATCCGATCCTCGCCCCCTTCGCCGTGATCCTGGGGCTGTTCGTCTGGTTCTACCTGCTGAGCCAGGTCTACCTCCTGGCGACCGCCTGGGGTGCGGTGACCACGGCGGACATCGTTGCCACCGCACTGCGCGGAAACCCGAAGGGCCTGCGCTCGCGTTCGAAGCAAATGCTCACGCCGGGACCAGTCGCCCATCTCCCGGCGGGGTGGAAGCAGGGCAGGAACCAGAAATGACGAAGGCGCCGTCCCCGTGGGGGCGGCGCCTTCGTCAGGCCTCGGGGGCCGTGGTGGCTAGACCGAGCGGGCCAGGATGGCCTGCTTGACCTCGGAGATCGCCTTGGTGACCTGGATGCCGCGGGGGCAGGCTTCGGTGCAGTTGAAGGTGGTGCGGCAACGCCACACGCCTTCCTTGTCGTTGAGGATCTCCAGACGCATGTCGCCGCCTTCGTCCCGGGAGTCGAAGATGAAGCGGTGGGCGTTCACGATCGCTGCCGGGCCGAAGTACTGGCCATCGGTCCAGAAGACGGGGCAGGACGAGGTGCACGCGGCGCAGAGGATGCACTTGGTGGTGTCGTCGTAGCGCTCGCGTTCCTCGGGGGACTGGTAGTGCTCAGCAGTCGGGGAGTGGCCCTTGGTGATCATGAAGGGCATGATCTCGCGGTAGGACTGGAAGAAGGGTTCCATGTCCACGATGAGGTCCTTCTCGACCGGCAGGCCCTTGATGGCCTCCACGGTGATGGGCTTCTCGGTGTCCAGGTCCTTCAACAGGGTCTTGCAGGCCAGGCGGTTACGGCCGTTGATGCGCATGGCATCGGAGCCGCAGACGCCGTGGGCGCAGGAACGGCGGAACGACAGCGAGCCGTCGATCTCCCATTTGACCTTGTGCAGGGCGTCCAGCACGCGGTCGGTGCCGAACATCGTCAACTGGAAATCCTCCCAGGTCACGTCTTCGGAGAATTCCGGTTGGTATCGGCGCACCCGCAGGGTGATGTCGAACTTCGGGATCTCCCCGCCGCCGCCGACACCGGGGGCCAGGTCGACCTTGGATGCTGGTTCGGGAATCTCGCTGCTCATTAGTACTTACGCTCCATCGGCTGGTAACGGGTGAAGATGACGGGCTTGGTGTCGAACCGGATGCCCTCGATGCCCTCCATCTGCGCGGTGTCGTCCTTGTAGACCATCGAGTGCTTCATGAAGTTCTCGTCGTCGCGGTCCGGGAAGTCCTCGCGGAAGTGGCCGCCACGGGATTCGTGACGGTGGAGTGCGGAAACGGACATGACCTCGGCCAAGTCCAGCAGGAAGCCCAGTTCCACGGCTTCGAGCAGATCCAGGTTGAAGCGCTTGCCCTTGTCCTGGATGCTGATGTTGGCGTAGCGCTCACGGAAGGACTTGATGTCGGCCATGGCCTTCATGATGGTGTCCTTGGAGCGGAACACCTGCATGTTGGTGTCCATGGTCTCCTGCAGGTCCTTGCGGATCGCCGCGATGCGTTCGGTGCCGCCGGCATTGCGGACGACGTCGAGCATGGCCTCGGTGGATGCCGTGGCGTTCTCCGGCAGATCGACCCAATCGGCCGTCTTGGAGTATTCGGCGGCCGCGATGCCGGCCCGCTTGCCGAACACGTTGATGTCCAGCAGCGAGTTGGTGCCCAGCCGGTTCGAGCCGTGCACCGACACGCAGGCGACCTCACCGGCGGCGTAGAGCCCGGGAATGGTGAATTCGTTGTCCTGGAAGACCTCGCCCTTGATGTTGGTCGGTACCCCGCCCATGACGTAGTGCGCGGTCGGGAAGACCGGCACCGGCTCCGTGTAGGGCTCCACCCCGAGGTAGGTGCGGGCGAACTCGGTGATATCCGGAAGCTTGGCGTCGATATGCGCCGGCTCCAGGTGCGTGAGGTCCAACAGCACGTAGTCCTTGTTCGGGCCGCAACCGCGGCCTTCGCGGACCTCGTTGGCCATCGAACGGGCGACGATATCGCGTGGCGCCAGATCCTTGATGGTCGGGGCGTAGCGTTCCATGAACCGTTCGCCCTCGGAGTTGCGCAGGATCGCGCCCTCACCGCGGGCCGCTTCGGACAGGAGGATCCCGAGCCCGGCGAGGCCGGTCGGGTGGAACTGCACGAATTCCATGTCCTCCAGCGGGATGCCCTTGCGGAAGGCGATGCCCATGCCGTCACCGGTCAGGGTGTGCGCGTTGGAGGTGGTCTTGAAGACCTTGCCGGCCCCGCCGGTGGCGAAGACGACCGACTTGGCCTGGAAGACGTGGATCTCGCCGGTGGCCAGATCGTAGGAGACGACGCCGGCCACCCGGGTCTGCAGGTAGGTGGTGCCATCCTCGCGGGTGGCCTCCTCCTGGACGGTGAGCATGTCCAGGACGTAGAACTCGTTGTAGAACTCGACGTTGTGCTTCACGCAGTTCTGGTAGAGCGTCTGCAGGATCATGTGCCCGGTGCGGTCCGCGGCGTAGCAGGACCGACGGACGGGGGCCTTGCCATGGTCGCGGGTGTGGCCGCCGAAGCGACGCTGGTCGATCTTGCCCTCGGGGGTGCGGTTGAACGGCAGGCCCATCTTTTCCAGGTCCAGCACCGCCTCGATGGCCTCCTTGGCCATGACCTCGGCGGCATCCTGGTCAACCAGGTAGTCGCCACCCTTGACGGTGTCGAAGGTGTGCCACTCCCAGTTGTCTTCCTCGACGTTGGCCAGGGCGGCACACATGCCGCCCTGGGCGGCGCCCGTATGTGAACGGGTGGGGTAGAGCTTGGTCAGCACGGCCGTATGGGCCTGCTGGCCGGATTCGATGGCAGCGCGCATGCCCGCGCCACCGGCGCCGACAATGACGACGTCGTACTTATGTACCTGCATACCGGATGTTCCCTCTTCTTTGAATCTTGGTGTCGGCGAAGCGTGCCGGGACTACTGGCAGACCGCGAGCGTGGAGCCGGGGATGCACGGATCGAAGGTGAAGATCACGAGCGTCCCGAGGATGACGATGGCCGCCGAGCACAGCACCAGCACCAGCTGGAGCCAGAACCGCGGACGATCCTTTTCGACGTAGTCGTTGATGATGGTGCGAACGCCATTGGTGCCGTGCAGCATCGCCAGCCACAGCATGGTCAGATCCCAGAACTGCCAGAGCGGGTTGGCCCACTTGCCGGCGACGAACCCGAAGTCGATGGCATGCACGCCGTCACCGACCAGCAGGTTCACGAAGAGGTGGCCGAAGATCAGGATGACCAGCAGGACCCCCGAGATGCGCATGAAGAGCCAAGCGAGCATCTCGAAGTTGCCGTTCTTGGACTTGGAGCGCAGGTACTTCGGGTCGACCCGAGTCGAACGCGGTGCAACGAATTCCGTGGGAGCCATGGCTTAGTAACCTCCGAAGGCGAGCGACAGGTGACGGATGGCGAAGCCGATCATGACCACGACCCACACGATCAGCACTCCCCAGAGCAGCTGACGGTGGTACTTGGGGCCGGACTTCCAGAAGTCGACCAGGACCAGGCGCAGGCCATTGAAGGCGTGGAAGACGATCGCGGCGACGAGACCGAGCTCTCCGACGGCCATCAACGGGTTCTTATACGTGCCGATCACTGCGTCGTAGGCGCCGGGGTCGACCCGCACCAAGGCCGTATCGAGCACGTGCACCAAAAGAAACAAGAAAATGACGACACCGGTGACCCGATGCCCTACCCAGGACCACATGCCTTCGTGGCCGCGGTAGAGGGTGCCTGACGATGTCTTCGACACTGAATTTACCTCCATGCATGCAAGGGCGTTCGTGTGGCGTGCACACAAAAGATTGGCGCCGGTGCGTAAGCGTTCCTAGCCTGATCCTAGACCACGGGGTCCGTCAGGGTTCGTCTCCACCCTACCTGTGTGGCGAGCCTCACGGCGACCGTGGTGACGAGGGGGAATACACGGATTCGCGCGGAAAATACGTGACATTTTCGTGCCCTAAATCCAGCCCGTCCTCCAGCGAAACGGTTCGGTGATCGCCTACTGTGGGATCCATGAATGATGACCTCCTCGCGCGCTTCCACGGCGTGATCCCCGCCGGCGGCGTGGGAACGCGGCTGTGGCCGCTCTCCCGAGCGGCCGCCCCCAAGTTCCTGCACGACCTCACCGGATCGGGGACGACGCTGATCCGCGCAACCTATGAGCGGCTCGTTCCCCTGGCCGAGAAGCGCATCATGGTGGTCACCGGGCAGGCCCACCGCGAAGCCGTCCAGTCGCAGTTGCCCGAACTGAGCGAAACGAACCTCGTACTCGAATCCGAGCCGAAGGACTCCGCGGCGGCGATCGGCCTGGCGGCAGCCATCCTGCACCGGAGGAATCCGGACATCATCATGGGGTCCTTTGCCGCGGACCAGGTCATCGGACCGGTGGAGGTCTTCCAGGAGGCCGTCCGCGAGGCCATCCTGACCGCAGCTACCGGCAAGATCGTGACGATCGGGATCAAACCGGCCTCACCGTCCACGGCGTTCGGCTACATCCGCGCCGGCGATGCCCTCACCGTGGAAGGGGCCCCCAGCGCCACCTCGGTGCTCGAATTCGTGGAGAAGCCCGACGAGGAAGTGGCCCAGCGCTACGTCGACAGCGGGGATTACCTGTGGAATGCGGGGATGTTCGTCGCCCCCGTGTCCTTGATGCTCGACCATCTCGAACGCAATGAACCGGAACTGCATGCGGGGTTGATGGAGATCGCCGACGCCTGGGACACCCCCGAACGCGATGCGGTGAAGAAGCGCATCTGGCCGACCCTGCCGAAGATCGCCATCGACTATGCGGTGGCCGAACCAGCAGCCGAACAAGGCGACGTCGCAATGATCCCCGGTGAATTCACCTGGGATGACGTCGGCGACTTCGCCGCCATCGGCCGGCTGAATCCGGCCAGCGAGGCCACCAACCTCACCGTGCTGGGGGACGGGGCCCGGGTCTACGCCGACGATGCCTCCGGAGTGGTGGTCTCGGACACCAAACGCATGATCGCCCTGATCGGCATCAAGGACGTGGTCGTCGTCGATACCGGGGATGCACTGCTGGTCACCACCAGCGACCATGCCCAGTCCGTGAAGAAGGCCGTCGAGGCACTCAAGGCCTCCGGCGACCTCGACGTGTTGTAGCCGGGTTCCCGCCGGCCGGCGACGCGCACGAAATGATGCGTTGCAAACTCGGTGGTTGCCGCGGCGACGTCGTAAAGTCGCTTCTGTGACTTACGATTCCTCGAGGCAGACGACCTATCCCGCGATCGGGCCCTGGGCGCAGCCGTTGCTGCCCCAACTGGTGGGCTTCCGACGTGACCTTCACGCCAACCCGGAACTCTCCTTCGAGGAGACCCGGACGACGGCACGCATCCTGGCGGAGCTCGAGGCGGCCGGACTGGAGCCACGGGCCCTGGAGGGGACCGGGCTCTACGTCGATATCGGTGAGGGGGACATCGCCCTGGGCCTGCGGGCGGATATCGATGCCCTGCCGATCCTGGAGGAAACCGGGCTGGACTACGCCTCGACCCGGGAAGGGGTCTGCCACGCCTGCGGGCACGACATCCACACTACGGTCATGCTCGGGGTGGCCCTGACCCTGGGGCGCATGCACGCCGCCGGTGAACTCGGCGGCAGGATCCGGGTGATCTTCCAGCCGGCGGAGGAGACCATGCCCGGCGGGGCCCTGTCGGTGATTGCCCAGGGAGTCCTCGAAGGGGTCCCGCGCATCCTGGCCCTGCACTGCGAACCCCGGGTCGACGCCGGGACGATCGGCACCCGCATCGGGGCGATCACCAGTGCCAGCGACACCATCAAAATCGAACTGTCGGGCCGGGGCGGCCACACCTCCAGACCGCATCTGACCGAGGACCTGGTCTTCGCCCTGGCGGAGATCGCCGTCGGTGTCCCGGCGGTGCTCAACCGGCGGATCGACGTGCGCAGCGCCGTTTCGGTGGTCTGGGGCCAGATCCATGCCGGGTCGGCCCCGAACGCCATCCCCGCCGCGGGCTACCTGGCCGGGACCATGCGTTGCCTGGACGGGGACGCCTGGGAATCGGCGGGGGTGCTGTTGGACGAGGTCGTCCGTCAGATCGCCGTCCCCTATGGTGTCGACGTGAAACTCGAGCACACCCGCGGGGTCCCGCCGGTGGTCAATGCCGAAGCGGAAACGGATCTGATCGAACGGGCCGCGCGCGCCGAGATCGGGTCGACGGCCATCGTGCTCATCCCGCAGTCCATGGGCGGGGAGGACTTCGCCTGGATGACCCACACCATTCCCGGGGCCATGATGCGGCTGGGAACGCGTACCCCGGGAGGGGAGACCTACGATCTGCATCGCGGTGACTACATCCCGGACGAGAAGGCCATCGAAACAGGCATCCGGGTCATGGCTGCTGCCGCCCTGCGCGCCATCAATCCTGGACAAAGCGTCTGATCGAGCTACCAGTAGGTAACAAAAGGTCAACAATATAGTCGTGTCAACTATTTATGCTGGCAGGTCGGTCCGAGTGGGGCATACTGTATCTTCCGTCACGTCCTCCCCACATGTGGAGGCCGAAGGCGGTCGGCACCCGTTCGAGGGGCCCAGGTAGGTCACCTGGCCCGTGGAGGGGGTGGCCCTGAAGCATCACTCGTCACTGGAGGAACCTTGAAGAAGTCACCGCGCACCCTGAAGCGCTCCACCGGCAAGCTCGCCGCCGTCCTGGGCGTTTCCGCCCTCGTCCTGACCGCCTGCGGGGCCGCCCCCGATTCCGGTGGCGATGATTCGGCCGCCTCGAGCCACCCCGGCGCCGCCGACTACACCGGCTGCATCGTCTCCGACTCCGGCGGATTCGACGACCGCTCCTTCAACCAGTCCTCCTACGAGGGCCTGATGAAGGCGAAGAAGGACCTGGGCATCAAGACCAAGCAGGCCGAGTCCAAGGCCAAGACCGACTTCGAGCCCAACCTGAACTCCATGGTCAAGGGCGGGTGCAACCTGACCATCACCGTGGGCTTCCTGCTGGCCGATGCCACCAAGGACCTGGCGGAGAAGACCGAGGACGCGCACTTCGCGATCATCGATGACGACTCGATCGACCTGCCCAACGTCAAGCCGATCATCTACGACACGGCCCAGGCCGCCTTCCTGGCCGGCTACCTGGCCGCCGGGACGTCCGAGACCGGCAAGGTCGCCACCTACGGCGGCATCAACATCCCGACCGTCACCATCTTCATGGACGGCTTCGACGAAGGGGTGCAGTACTACAACGAGAAGAACGACGAGAAGGTCAAGGTCCTGGGCTGGAACGCCGATAAGCAGAACGGTACGTTCACCGGCGACTTCGAGAACCAGGGCAAGGGCAAGACGACCACCACCAACTTCATCAACGAAGGGGCGGACATCATCATGCCCGTCGCCGGTCCGGTGGGCCTGGGCACCATCGACGCCGTCAAGGACGCCAACTCCAACGGCAAGGACGCCAAGGTCGTCTGGGTCGATTCCGATGGCTACGAGTCACTTCCCTCCGGGCAGGAATTCGTGCTCACCTCCGTCATGAAGCTGATGGGTGAGGCCGTCGAGAACGTGATCACCGAGGACCTGGACGACGAGTTCGACAACACCCCGTATGTCGGGACGTTGGAGAACAAGGGTGTCGACCTGGCACCGTTCCACGACTTCGACTCCGATGTCTCCGATGACATGAAGTCGCAGCTGGACGACATCAAGGCCGACATCATCTCCGGCGACATCAAGGTCGAGTCGCCGTCCAGCCCGAAGAAATAGTCCGCGGGAGGTCCTGACCCATCGAAGCGATGGGTCAGGACCAACCAGCAGACACGGCGCGCGCCGTCCGGAAAGACGGGAGACCATCCCGGAAACGGGCGGCGCGTGCCTCATCCGACGTCCAACGATTCGCGGCTACGCTGGATTCGATGGCCCACGGTGCATCGGGGCAGATCCCCTGGAGCCCGGGCCGCTAAAGAAGGGAACACGGTAGAGCACGTGAAATTGGAACTTCGCGGAATCACCAAGAAATTTGGTTCGTTCACCGCCAACGACAACATCGACGTGGTGGTCGAAGACAGTCAGGTGCATTCACTGCTGGGCGAGAACGGGGCCGGCAAATCAACCCTGATGAACGTCCTGTTCGGCCTCTACGAGGCCACCTCGGGGCAGGTGCTCATCGACGACCGGCCGGTGTCCTTCAACGGCCCCGGCGACGCCATGGCCGCCGGCATCGGCATGGTCCACCAACACTTCATGCTGGTCCCGGTCTTCACCGTGGCGGAAAACGTCGCCCTCGGGGACGAGGCCACCAAGGCCGCCGGGATCCTCGATCTGGAGGCCACCCGCCGCAAGATCCGTGAGATCTCCGAGCAATTCGGTTTCCACGTCGATCCCGACGCCATCGTGGAGGACCTGCCCGTCGGGGTCCAACAACGCGTGGAGATCATCAAGGCACTGGTCCGCGATGCGCGGATCCTGATCCTGGACGAGCCCACCGCGGTGCTGACGCCCCAGGAAACCGACGAACTGCTGAGCATCATCGGGCAACTGCGCGACAACGGCACCTCGGTGGTCTTCATCTCGCATAAGCTACGCGAGGTCAAGGCCGTTTCCGACGTCATCACCGTCATCCGTCGGGGCCGGGTGGTCGGCAAGGCCGAACCCGAGGCCTCCGCGAGCGAACTGGCCTCGCTGATGGTCGGCCGTGAGGTGAACCTCGCCCTGGGCAAGGAGGACGCCACCCCGGGGGAGGAGACCTTCCGCGTGGAGCACCTCAACGTGGTGGCCCCCACCGGCCAGGTCCTGCTCGACGACATCAGCTTCGGCGTGCGCCAGGGGGAAATCCTGGCGGTCGCCGGGGTCCAGGGCAATGGGCAGACCGAACTGACCCAGGCCATCATGGGCCTGATGGACCAGGCCACGGGCCGGGTCATGCTCGAGGGCGAGAACCTGCTGGGCCGGAGCGTGAAGTCCATCATCAACTCGGGGGTCGGGTTCGTCCCGGAGGACCGCAGCACCGATGGACTGGTCTCCACGTTCACGGTCGCGGAGAACCTCGTGCTCAACCAATATGACCGGGCCCCGTATGCCCGCGGACTGAACATGCGCCCGGCGGTGATCAACCGCAACGCCGAGGACAAGGTCGAGGAATACGACATCCGGACCCAGAGCGGGCAGTCCAATGCCGGAACCCTCTCGGGCGGCAACCAGCAGAAGGTGGTCATGGCGCGGGAGCTGTCCCGGCCCCTGAAGCTCTTCATCGCCTCGCAGCCAACCCGCGGCGTCGACGTCGGCTCGGTCGAATTCCTGCACCGGCGCATCCTCGCCGAACGCGACGGAGGCACCCCCGTGCTGATCGTCTCCACCGAACTCGACGAGGTGGCCGAACTGGCCGACAGGATTGCCGTGTTGTACAAGGGCAGCCTGGTGGGCATCGTCCCCGGAGACACCCCGCGCGAGGTCCTGGGCCTGATGATGGCCGGCAGCTCCGCCGCCGAGGCCGGCGCCACCCCGCTTCCCGAGGCCACGGATCAGGGATCCGGTGCCGCGGCTGCGAACCCGAACCAAGAAGAGGAGTCCGGGAATGAATGATCCCGTGGACGGGCCCGGACCGGGCCCCGTCGCCCCAGACAGCGAAACCCCGGCGGGGGAGCCGGGATCGATCCCCGGAGGAGCCGACGCCGGGAACTCGCCGGCCCAGCTGGCCGAGGCGTCCGGACCGGACCCCCAGGCTTCGCTGATGACTCGGATCACCACCGGCAACGGCATGGTGTCCGTCCTGGCGATCCTGTTGTCGTTGATCGTCGGAGCCATCCTGATCGCCGCGACCGACGAGCGGGTCACCGAGGCCTCGAGCTACTTCTTCGCCCGGCCCATGGATCTGTTGGGGGCCGTGTGGACGTCGGTGTCGGAAGCCTATGTGGCGCTCTTCCGCAGCTCCATCTTCAACACCCAGGCCGACGGTTTCGCCAATGCGATCTATCCCCTCACCGAAACCCTGACCGACGCCACCCCGCTGATCCTCGCAGGACTCGGGGTCGCCCTGGCGTTCCGGGCCAGCCTGTTCAACATCGGTGGCCAGGGGCAGATCATCGTCGGCGCCCTGCTCGCCGGCTGGGTCGGATTCACCCTGGACCTGCCCGCCGGAATCCACCTGATCCTGGCGATGGTGGCCGGGATCATCGGCGGTGCCCTCTGGGGCGGCATCGCGGGGGTGCTCAAGGCCCGACGCGGAGCCCACGAAGTGATCGTGACGATCATGCTCAACTACATCGCGCTCTACTTCCTGCTCTATCTGCTGACCACCCCCGGCTTCCAACGCCCCGGCTCCAACAACCCGATCAGCCCGAACATCGACTCCTCGGCGGCCTACCCGCTGATCTTCGGCAGCGGCTTCCGGCTGCATTACGGTTTCGTCGTGGCCCTGGCCGCGGTGGCCTTCGTCTGGTGGCTGCTCAACCGTTCCACGACCGGCTTCGAACTTCGTGCGGTCGGGGCCAACCCGTTGGCGGCCCGCACCGCGGGGATCAATGTCTCCAAGGCCTACATCACCGCCATGGTGGTCGCCGGGGCCCTCGCCGGGCTCGCCGGCACCGCACAGATCTCGGGCACCGAACGCGCCCTGTCCAGTGACATCGCCGCCAGCTTCGGATTCGATGCCATCACCGTGGCGTTGTTGGGACGCTCCAAACCCATGGGCACCCTCTTCGCCGGGCTGCTGTTCGGCGCGTTGCGGGCCGGTGGCGTGGGCATGCAATCCAACACCGGCATCCCCATCGACATCGTGCTGGTCGTCCAGTCCTTCATCGTGCTGTTCATCGCCGCCCCGCCGCTGGTGCAAGCGATCTTCCGCATCAACACCGGCAAGAAGAAGAGCAAGACCACCACGGCGCGGACCGCCGGGACCGGAGGAGCAGCGTGAGCACCGCAACCACCACCCCCTCGGCCGGCGTGACGTCGGTCGGCACGGCCCACCGGAACTGGAGCACCCCCATGGTGCTGGCCGTCCTGGCCCTGGTGGCACTTCTCGGATTCGCCATCGGCAGCCCGAGCGCCACGGCCAGGTTCCGCATCTCGACCGACCACGACGCGATCAAGGTCCCCGACGTGATGCTCGGCACCACGCTCGTGGGATGGATCGGCGCCATCCTGCTGCTGGGACTGGCGGCGTATTCCTTCCGGCTGACCTCCCGGCGGGCCACCGCCCCGAAATGGCTGGTCCCGGCCTTCGCGGCCATCTGGGTCATTGCCTTCCTGGTCTGGGTCATCGGCAGCGCCAACAACCCCAACGTCTACTTCTCCGGTCTGATCGCCGGTTCGTTCACGTTGGCCATCCCGCTGATCTTCGGTTCGCTCTCCGGCGTGCTGTGTGAGCGGACCGGGGTCATCAACATCGCCATCGAGGGCCAGCTGCTGGCCGGGGCCTTTGGCGCCGCGGTCGTCGGATCGATCACGCAGAGCCTGCTGGCCGGTGTCCTGGCCGCCGTGGTGGCCAGCATGCTCGTCTCCGCGGTCCTGGCGGTGTTCAGCATCAAATACATGGTCAACCAGATCATCGTCGGCGTCGTACTCAACGTCCTGGTCGCCGGGCTGACCAGTTTCCTCTTCTCCACCGTGATGAAGGCCGATACGGCCCTGTTCAACTCCCCGCCGTCGTTCCACAACATCAGGATCCCCGGCCTGGCCGACATCCCGGTGTTCGGTCCGATCTTCTTCGACCAGACGATCCTGGGCTACGGCATGTACGTCGCCGTCTTCCTGGTCTGGTTCGGCCTGTTCAAGACCCGATGGGGCCTGCGCGTGCGGGCCGTGGGCGAACACCCCCAGGCCGCCGACACGGTGGGCATCAGGGTCAAGGCCATCAGGTTCTCCAACGTCCTGCTCGCCGGGGTCGTCGCCGGTCTCGGGGGTGCGTTCTTCACCCTGGTGACGTCCTCGTCCTTCAGCAAGGAAATGACCGCCGGGCAGGGGTTCATCGCCCTGGCGGCCATGATCTTCGGGCGCTGGAACCCGATCGGGGCGTTCTTCGCCTCCCTGTTGTTCGGCTTCTCGTTGAACCTCTCGTTCGTGCTGAGCATCCTGGGCACCCCGGTGCCCAACCAGTTCATGCAGATGCTGCCCTATATCGTGACGATCTTTGCCGTCGCCGGGCTGGCCGGGAAATCACGACCCCCGGCCTCCAACGGCGTCGCCTACGTGAAGGAGTAGGCCCGTGCCCCACCCTCCGACGACGCCGCTGGACCCCGCCGGCTGGGAACGCCTGCGGATCGCGGCCACCGCGGCGATGGAACACGCCTACGCCCCGTATTCGAAGTTCCCGGTCGGGGCGGCGGCAGTGACCGAGGACGGGCGGATCATCAGCGGCTGCAATGTCGAAAACGCCGCCTACGGGGTCGTCCTCTGCGCCGAATGCACCATGATCGGACAATTGCATATGGGCGGGGGCGGCCGGCTGCGCGCGTTCTACTGCGTGGACGGAACCGGCAACATCCTGATGCCCTGCGGGCGCTGCCGGCAATTGCTCTACGAACACCGTGGACCCGGGATGGAACTGATGACCGTCCGCGGGATCGCCACCATGGACCAGGTCCTGCCCGACGCCTTCGGCCCCGAAACCCTGTTGCACTAGCTCCGGCCATCCGGCCGGAGCACCGACGAAAGGTCCAGCATGAGCACCGAGCACTTCGACGCGGTCGAGATCATCGGCATCAAACGCGATCGCGGGACGCTGAGTCCCGAACAGATCGACTGGACCATCGACGCTTATACCCGCGGGGTCATCGCCGAGGAACAGATGGCGGCGTTGAACATGGCGATCCTGCTCAACGGGATGGACCGGGCGGAAATCTCCCGCTGGACGACGGCGATGATCAACTCGGGCGAACGCATGGACTTCTCCTCGCTGCGCACCCCCGCGGGGGCGGTCAAGCCCACCGCGGACAAGCACTCCACCGGCGGGGTGGGGGACAAGATCACCCTGCCGCTGGCCCCGTTGGTGGCGGCCTTCGGGGTCGCGGTACCCCAGCTGTCCGGCCGTGGCCTCGGGCATACCGGCGGAACCCTGGACAAGCTCGAATCCATCCCCGGATGGAACGCCTCGCTGTCCACTGCGGCCCTGATGGACCAGCTCTCCGATTGCGGTGCGGTGATCTGCGCGGCCGGGACGGGGCTGGCTCCGGCCGATAAGAAGCTCTACGCCCTGCGTGATGTGACCGGAACCGTCGAAGCCATCCCGCTGATCGCCTCCTCGATCATGTCCAAGAAGATCGCCGAGGGCACCGGGACCCTGGTCCTCGACGTCAAGGTCGGATCCGGGGCGTTCATGAAGAACGAACAGGACGCCCGCGAACTGGCCCGCACGATGGTGGGATTGGGCACCGACGCCGGGGTCAAGACGGTGGCGCTGCTGACCAACATGGCCACTCCGTTGGGGCTCACCGCCGGCAACGCGATCGAGGTCGCCGAATCCGTGGACGTCCTGGCCGGAGGCGGACCTGCCGATGTGGTGGAACTGACGGTGAAGCTGGCCCAGGAGATGCTCGCCGGCGCCGGGGTGCACGACGCCGACCCTGCGGCCGCGCTGGCCGACGGCCGTGCCATGGACGTCTGGCACAAGATGATCTCCGCCCAGGGAGGGGACCCGGCCGCCGCCCTGCCGGTCGCCCGCGAATCGGAGACCGTGTACGCCCAGGCCGAAGGGGTGCTCACCGAACTCGATGCCCTCTCCGTCGGGGTGGCGGCCTGGCGGCTGGGTGCCGGGCGGGCCCGTCGGCAGGACGAGGTCCAGGCCGGGGCCGGGGTGCGCCTGCACGCCAAACCCGGAGACGTGGTCCGCCGCGGCCAACCGCTGATGACCTTGTTGACCGACACCCCCGAGAAATTCGGCAGGGCCCTGGAGGCACTGGAGTCGGCAGCGGTGATCAGCGCCGAAGGCAGCAGGAACGGCCAACGCCTGATCCTGGAGCGGATCGCCGAATAGCCGCTCCGCCGGGTTGCGTGTCCGCCGACCTCGGGGATGACCCGGGTCGGACCCGTAATCATCCCGGGGTGGGAGGCCACGGCCGGGTCCGATGGGCCAGACTGGATGCATCACCCGACGAAGACCGGGTGCGGCCGCCGTCGTCCACCGGAAGACGGAATAATTCCAGCCAAGGGACCCTGCCTCATGGAGATCGTCAACGAGGTCATCCTCCATGCCTCGACCGCCTGGTGGATCCTGCCGTTGCTCTTCCTGCTCTGCCTGATCGACGGGTTCATGCCGGTGGTGCCCAGCGAGTCGCTGCTGGTGGCGCTGGCGTCCGTCGCGGTGGCCTCGGGGTCCCCGTCGCTGTTGCTGCTGGGCGTCGTCGGAGCGGCCGGGGCGATGGCCGGGGACCAGATCGCCTACGGGTTCGGCCGGCGGATCGGCCTGGATCGGTTCCGCTGGATGCGTCGTCCACGGACGCGACGGACCTTCGCCTTCGCCCGACGGGAACTCGAACGACGGGGCGCCCTGCTGATCTTCACGGCCCGCTACATCCCCGTCGGCCGGGTGGCGGTGAACTTCACCGCCGGGGCCACCCGGTTCTCCCGCCGCCGTTTCACCCTGCTCGACGTGCTGGGATGCCTGACCTGGAGTGCCTACTCCACCACCATCGGTGCCGTCGGCGGCCACTGGATGAAGGACAACCCGCTGCTGGGGATCGGCCTGTCCATAGCCATCGCCATGGTGTTCGGCTTCATCGTGGACCGGGTCCTCAATGTCCTGCGGCGCCGGCTTGGCACGGACCCGCAGGCCCCGGACGCCCAGCCGGCGCCCCCGCTGCTGGAAGTCCCCGCCGAGCGGGGGCACTGAGCCGCGGCAACGCCGTCCCGGGCTCCCGGGATTCAGTGGTTCCGCTGCGTTGCCCCGCCCAGTACGCTGGGTACGTGAGTGAAGAGCTGATCCATACCGCCTATGACCCCGAATTCGACTTCCGCAGCCTGCCGAAGGTCTCGCTGCATGACCACCTCGACGGCGGACTCCGTCCGTCCACCATCATCGAACTCGCCGCCGCGGCAGGCCATGAACTGGCCTCCACCGACGCGGTCGCCCTGGGCGAATGGTTCCGCCAATCGGCGAACTCCGGTTCGTTGCCGCGCTACCTGGAAACCTTCGAACACACCGTGGCGGTCATGCAGACCCACGAGAACCTGGTCCGGGTGGCCCGTGAATTCGTTGAGGACCTCGCCGACGACGGCGTCGTCTACGGGGAAGTGCGCTGGGCCCCCGAACAGCATCTGGCCGGCGGGCTGAGCCTGGACGAAGCCGTCCAGGCCGTGCAGCAGGGCCTGGACGAAGGGGTTGAAACCGTCGCCGGTAGTGGCCGGCCCATCCAGGTCGGCCAGCTGATCACCGCGATGCGCCATGCCGATCGAGGCGTGGAGATCGCCGAATTGGCGTTGCGCCATCGCGGCAACGGGGCCGTCGGCTTCGACATCGCCGGTGCCGAGGACGGGTTCCCGCCCTCGCGGATGAAGGAGGCCTTCGATCTGTTGGCCACGAACTTCTTCCCCACCACCGTCCACGCCGGCGAAGCCGCGGGAGTGGATTCGATAGTCGATGCCCTGCTGACCGGGCGGGCCGAACGGCTGGGCCACGGCGTGCGCATCGCCGAGGACATCGAGATCCAGTTCGGTGGCACCGACGATGACGGATCCGAGGTCGAAGAGGACACCGGGCTGGTCACCCTGGGGCCGGTCGCCAACTGGGTGCGCGACCGGGGCATTCCGCTGGAGATCTGCCCGTCCTCGAACCTGCAGACCGGGGCCACCGCGGCCTTCGGCGAGGGCATCGAGTCCCATCCCATCGACCTGCTCTACCAGACGGGTTTCACCGTCACCATCAGCCCGGACAACCGCTTGATGTCGGAGACGAGCCTCTCGGGCGAGTTCGAGTTGCTGGTCGAAGCATTCGACTACGATCTGGACGACCTGCTCGAGCTCACGCTCAACGCGGCCGAGGCGGCCTTCCTGCCGCTGGAGGAACGCGAAGCCCTGGTCGAGTACATCAACGCCGAATATGCGGGGATGACCGGCGACGGCGATGACCAGGACGATGACCAGGCCTGAACCGATCATGAGCGGGGCCCGGCCCGGGGGGAGCCCGGGCACGCCGGGGGAGCCGCAACGCCTTATGGGCATCATTGCGGACCTCCGCCGGCACTGCCGCTGGACCGCCGGACTGAGCCATGCCTCGCTGGTGGAATACCTGGTCGAGGAGTCCTACGAACTGCTCGAGGCCATCGAAACCGGCCAGGATGACGACGAATTGCGCGGGGAACTGGCCGACGTGCTTCTGCAACTGGTCCTGCACGCCGAGATCGCCGCCGAACGGGGGGCCTTCGACTTCTCCGACATCGCCGCGCATCTGAGCGAAAAGATGATCCGCCGCAACACCCACGTCTTCCACCGCGACGGCAGCCTGCGCGGAACCTACCCCGAGGACGTCCAGGAGATCGTCGAATCCTGGGATGCCGCCAAACGCGCCGAGGACCCCTCCCGCACCGACCCGTTCTCCTCGCTGCCGCGTCATCTTCCGGCCCTCGCCCTGGCCGATAAGACGATCGGCCGGGCCCGTCGCTGGAGCGGCGGGCCCGGGGCGCCGGCCGCCCCGCCGGTGCCGGGCGCCGCGGTGGTGGAGACTGAAGCCGAACTCGGCGAGCTGCTCCTGGGGATCGTCGCCGACGCCCACGAACGTGGATTGGACGCCGAACGGTCCCTGCGCACCGCCGTCGCACGTTACATGACGGCCGCGCAACCAACTTCCTCCTCCACACCCGGCACAGGCTAGGCTGGGACGCGAGGCAACGTGCCCGCGTATCCAATGCTGTGTACGGCCCCCAACCCACCCACGAAGGAGTACCTTCCATGGCCTTGATCGATGCCATCCACGCTCGCGAAATCCTCGACTCGCGCGGCAACCCGACCGTAGAAGCCGAAGTCCTGCTCTCCGATGGCTCGCTGGGCCGCGCGGCAGTGCCCTCCGGCGCTTCCACCGGAGCCTTTGAAGCCGTTGAGCTGCGCGACGGTGACAAGTCCCGCTACCTGGGCAAGGGCGTCACCAAGGCCGTCGACGCGGTCATCGACACGATCCAGCCGGCCCTGATCGGCCAGGACGCCACCGACCAGCGGGCCATCGACCAGATCATGATCGATCTGGACGGGACCCCGAACAAGTCGACGCTGGGCGCCAACTCCATCCTCGGGGTGTCGCTGGCCGTGGCCTCCGCCGCCGCCGAGTCCTCCAACCTGCCGCTCTACCGCTACCTGGGTGGACCGAACGCCCACGTCCTGCCGGTGCCGCTGATGAACATCCTCAACGGTGGTTCGCACGCCGACTCGGATGTCGACATCCAGGAGTTCATGGTCGTGCCCGTCGGCGCCTCCACCTTCTCCGAGGCACTGCGCTGGGGCGTCGAGGTCTACCACGCGCTGAAATCGGTCCTGCAGGAACGCGGGTTGGCCACCGGCCTGGGGGACGAGGGCGGCTTCGCCCCGAACCTGGAAAGCAACCGGGCCGCCCTGGAACTGATCATCGACGCCATCAAGAAGGCCGGGTTGACCCCGGGCGAGGACATCGCCCTGGCACTGGACGTCGCCTCCTCGGAGTTCTTCGAGAACGGGACCTACCAGTTCGAAGGGGCCTCCCGCACGGCCGCCGAGATGAGCGACTACTACGCCCAGCTCGTCAAGGACTTCCCGCTGGTCTCCCTCGAGGACCCGCTGGACGAAGACGACTGGGAGGGCTGGAAGACCCTGACGGACGCCATCGGCTCGAAGGTCCAGATCGTGGGCGACGACCTCTTCGTCACCAACCCGGAGCGCCTGCAGAAGGGCATCGATTCCGCCACGGCGAACTCGCTGCTGGTCAAGGTGAACCAGATCGGTTCACTGACCGAGACCCTCGATGCCGTGTCGCTGGCCCAGCGCAACGGCTACACCACCGTCACCTCGCACCGCTCCGGCGAAACCGAGGACACCACGATCGCCGATATCGCGGTGGCCACCAACGCCGGCCAGATCAAGACCGGCGCCCCGGCCCGCTCCGAGCGCGTCGCGAAGTACAACCAGTTGCTGCGCATCGAAGAAGAGCTCGGCGATGCCGCGTTCTACGCAGGAAAGGCGACCTTCCCGCGTTTCACCGCCTAAGGTCGCACCGCAACGCGTAAAGTGCTGAGGGGAGTCGCCGGACACCGGCGGTTCCCCTCACGCCTTTCAGGCGCGTGCACCCGGCCCACCCCCGGACCCACCGAGCAGACCGGAAGGACACCCATGGCAAACCGACGTCCCAACATGCCACGGGCCAGGCCTGCCGAGCCGGGGCACGACCCCGCCGCCTCCGGCGACCACGAAGACGCCGTCGTTCCTGCACCGTCCGCCCCCCGCACCCCGGCGGCGGTCAACCGGCAGAAGGTCGTCCCGATGGGTGCCGCTCCCGGACCCGGGAACACGTCCGAGGATTCCCCGTCCCCGTCATCGGCGGCCGGCCGGTCCGCGGCGAAGAAACCCACCCCCGATAAGCCGGCGGCCCGCAAGCAGCCCGCAGGGCCCTCCACCGCGCGGAAGCAGCCAGGTACCCCGGCGGCCCCGGGCAGCGGCAAGTCCCCGGCGAAATCCTCGCCGGCCTCCCGCGGGAGGGCACCGGCCACACCGTCGGCAGCGAAGTCGACTCCGGCCGGCAAACGTCCCGGGCCACGCCCGAGCGGGCCCCGCGAGAAGCGGCTGCGCGAACGCGCGGAACTCTCCGGGGCGATCCGCTCCGGCAACGGCCACCGCGAACCCGAGGCCACGCAGGCCCCGACCGAGGCCGGTGCCCCGGTCCCGGCCCGGGCCTTCTCCGGACGGTTGCTGACCCTGGCGGTCATCCTGGCCGTGGTGACCGTCCTGCTGCTACCCAGCGTCGGAACCTACATGGACCAGCGGGCCGAGGTCGCCGAAGTGCAGGCCTCGATCGCCGAGAAGCAGCAGGAGCAGGCCGAGCTGACCTCGCAGATTGCCCGCTGGGACGACCCGGCCTACGTCAAGGCCCAGGCCCGCAACCGCATCAACCTGGTCATGCCGGGCGAGAAGAAGTACATGGTGGTCGGGGCCACCGGCGACGATTCCGCCGCGGGCCCGCAGAGCGTGGGCGATGTCCGGACCGACCTGCCGTGGGTCGACTCCCTCTGGGACACCGTTGTACGCTCGGCCACCGACTGATCATTTCCTGAAGGAGAATCCGTGGAGCATCCCGCCACCGCACCGCGCCATGAGGCGCTGGACGCCGAACAGCGGGTCCCCACCCCCGGGGACCTGGACACGCTGAGTCGTCAGCTCGGCCGTCCGGCCCGCAATGTGGTGGAGATCGGGGCCCGGTGCCTCTGTGGCAATCCGCTGGTGGCCACCACCGCCCCGCGGCTGGCCTCGGGCATCCCCTTCCCCACGACCTTCTACCTCACCCATCCGGTCATCACCTCCGCGGTTTCCCGCCTGGAGGCCGCCGGGTTGATGGCAACGATGACCGAACGCCTGGGACAGGACGAGGCGCTGACGGCCGCCTACACCGCGGCCCACCAGGACTATCTCGCGGCCCGCGATGCCATTGGCCGGCGCACCGGAGTCGGCGCCGTCCCGGAAATCGACGGGGTGTCCGCCGGCGGCATGCCGACCCGGGTGAAATGCCTGCACGTGCTGGTGGGACATTCGCTCTCCGCGGGGGCCGGGGTCAACCCGCTGGGCGATGAGGCCATTGCCGGAATCGCCGAATGGTGGACCGCCGAGCGGTGCCACTGCCGGGGGGCCTGGGATACCGAGGCGCCCGTTCCCGCACAGGACCGCAGCCGCCACGTCAAGACCCAGGCCGAGGACCCTGCCGTGAAGAAGGCCCGGCGCAGCGCTGCCCGACAGGCGCGCGAACACGCTGAAACGACCGGGCAACAGCCCGCACCACACGATCCAGGAGGCCAGGCATGAGGGTTGCCGCCATCGATTGCGGAACGAATTCCATCCGGCTGCTGATCGCCGATGTCATCGAGGACGACGACGGACGGATCCGACTGCTCGACGTGGCCCGCCAGATGCGCATCGTGCGCCTGGGCCAGGGCGTCGATGCCACCGGGAACCTGGCCCCCGAGGCCCTGGAGCGCACCTTTGAGGCACTGGATGAATATGCGGCACTGATCGGCCGGCACGGTGCCCAGCGGGTGAGGTTCGTCGCCACCTCGGCTACCCGTGACGCGGGGAACCGGGATGAGTTCATGGACGGGGTCCGCACCCGGCTCGGCGTCACCCCCGAGGTCATCGAAGGCTCGGAGGAAGCCGCCTTGAGCTTCGCCGGCGCCGTGTCGGTCCGGCCGCCCGCCGACACGGAAGACGTCCTGGTCATCGATCTCGGGGGAGGGTCCACCGAATTCGTGGTGGGCAGCAGCGAAGGCGTGCGCGCGGCGATCAGCATGGACATGGGCTGCGTGCGTTATGCCGAACGCTTCCTCACCGACGACCCGCCGACGGCCGAGCAGATCGCCGCCGCGGAAGCCGAAGCCAACCGGCAGATCGACACGGTGCTGCAGACCGTGCCCCTGCAGGAAGTGGACCGGGTGGTCGGCGTGGCCGGAACCATCACCACGGTGACCGCTCATGTGCTGGATCTGCACAGCTACCAGCCCGAGAAGATCGACGGCGCCGAACTGCCCGTCGGGGTCATCGAGGCCGCGGCCAGCGAATTCCTGGGCTTCTCGCGGCGCCGCCGCGAACAACTGCCGTACATGCACCCGGGCCGGGTCGATGTCATTGCCGCCGGGGCGCTGATCTACCGGACCATCCTGCTCCGGGTCGCCGAGCTGACCGGAAACCGGGTGCGCACCGCGGTGGCCAGCGAACACGATATTCTGGACGGTATCGCCCTCGGGTTGGCGCGGCAGTAGGCCGTCCTCCCGCCGTCGTCCCCGACCCTTGAAGGAACCGCCCGTGACGTCACGTCCGACCCGTGCCACCGCCGGCCTCCTGGCGAGCCTGCTGGCCGCGGCAACGCTGCTGGTCGCCGCCCCCGCTGCCCAGGCGGATCAGATCCGTGACAGCGAATACTGGCTCAAGGACTACGGCATCAAGCAGGCCTGGAAGGTCTCCAAGGGCGAGGACGTCACCGTCGCGGTCATTGATACCGGCATCGCCGACTCGCACCCCGATCTGAGCGGGACCGTCATCGGCGGCAGCGACTTCTCCGCGGCAGGGAACAAGGACGGCACCGAACCCCTCGGCGCGCTGCCCGAGCACGGCACCCTGGTGGGCACCCTGCTGGCCGGACACGGAAACAACGAAAAGGCCATCGCGAAGGCCAAGGCAGAAGACGAGAAGCAGACCATTGCCTGGAAGCGTGCCGTGAAGGACGCGAAGAAGGACGACGAGGATCCGCCGAAGAAACCCGATCCGGTGAAGATCCCCAAACCCGGGCCCGGCCCCGACGGCGTCATCGGTGTGGCCCCGAAGGCGGAGCTGCTCTCGGGGTCGCTGTGGCTGGGGTCGGAGAACCCCGGGGGCGTCCCCATCAGCGAGCAGGTCCCGCGCGCGGTGAAATGGGCCGTGGACCAGGGGGCCGACGTGATCAACATGTCGTTGGGGTCCACGACGCCGAGCTGGCCGACCAGCTGGGACGAGGCCTTCAAATACGCCGAGGAGCACGACGTCGTCATCGTCGCCGCCGCCGGGAACCGTGCCGGGGGCATGGAACAGGTCGGGGCGCCGGCAACCATCCCCGGGGTGCTGACCGTGGCTGGTGTCGACAAGAAGGGCAAGGCCAGCTGGGA
This sequence comes from Arthrobacter sp. 179, assembly GCF_052379645.1. NCBI lineage: Bacteria > Bacillati > Actinomycetota > Actinomycetes > Micrococcales > Micrococcaceae > Arthrobacter > Arthrobacter sp. 179. Next base: position 84,045 of record NZ_JBQSYU010000004.1, read on the forward strand.
CTCCTCGACGCAGGGAATCAGCATCGGCGTGGCGGCCCCCGCCGACCCGCTGGTGGGCGGGCTGCCCGATGGCGGGTACGCCGACTGGTCAGGGACCTCGGGTGCGGCACCGCTGGTATCCGGCGTCGCGGCCCTGATCCGTTCGAAGTACCCGGAGATGAAGGCCCGCGACGTCATCCAGCGCATCCTGGCCACCGCTGAGGACGCGGGGGAGCCCGGGGTGGACAACCTCTACGGCTACGGTCTGCTGGACGCCGAGGCCGCCCTGACCACCGATGTCCCCTCGGTGGACCAGAACCCGCTGGGCACCATCGCCGAATGGATCCACGTCCACCGCCGCGGCCAGGTCACCCGCCCCAATGCCTCCAAGCCCAGCGCCAAGCCCGAGGAGGAATCCTCCGTCCCGGCGGTGGCCGCCCCCGAGGCCGTCGCCCCGGAGGATCCCGCCGGCGCGCTGCCGGCGGTGCTGGTCATCGGATTCGGCGCGCTGGCATTGATCATCATCGTCGGTGGCGGTGTGCATGTGGTCACGGTGCGACGCCGGAACCGGGCCGCCCTGGCCGCCGCGGCCGGGACGGTGGCGGATGCGGAATGGACCGCCTCCGAGGCGGATCGGGATCCTTTCGATGATCTCCCGGAAAGTCGCTAGTGAAGACTTTCACATAGCGGTTGATGGCGTTAGTATGGGCTCATGGCAAACACTCCTGAACTTTCCGATCGCCCACGCATCCTCGTCGTTGGCGGTGGATACGTCGGCTTGTACGTCGCAATGAAGCTGCAGAACAAGGTCAAGGCCCATGGCGGCGTCGTCACGGTCGTTGATCCGCTGCCCTACATGACCTACCAGCCGTTCCTTCCCGAGGTCGCCGGTGGCAAGATCGAGCCCCGCCACGTGACCGTCTCCCACCGCACGCACCTGGACAACGCGGAACTGATCACCGGCCGCGTCAGCGCCGTTGACCACGCCAACCGCAAGGCCGTCGTCGTCCCGACCGACGGGGAGCCCTTCGAACTGGGCTACACCGACGTCGTCATGGCCGCCGGCTCCATCACCAAGACCTTCCCGATCCCCGGCCTGGCCGACGAGGGCATCGGACTGAAGTCCATCGAAGAGGCCGTCGCCCTGCGCAACAAGGTCCTCGAGCGTGTCGAGACCGCGTCGATGATGAGCGATCCGGCAGCCCGCCGTCGCGCCCTGACGTTCGTGGTGGTCGGTGGCGGCTTCGCCGGCATCGAGACCATCACCGAACTCGAGGACCTGGTGCGCGCCGCCGTCGCCAAGACCAGCCGCGTCGAGCAGGACGAGATCCGCTTCGTGATGGTCGAGGCCATGGGCCGCATCATGCCCGAGGTCACCGAGGAACAGGCCGTCTGGGTCGTGGAGCACATGCGCTCGCGCGGCATCGAGGTCCTGCTGAACACGTCGCTGGGCAAGGCCGAAAACGGCACGCTCGAGCTGACGAACATGCCGGAGAAGACCCCCGGCGAGACCTTCGAGACCGACACCCTGGTCTGGACCGCGGGCGTGCAGGCCAACCCGATGGTCCACTCCACCGATTTCCCGATCGAGCCGCGCGGCCGCGTCCGCGTTGGAACCGATCTGCGCATCACCGGCGACGACGGCCCCATCGAGGGCGCCTGGGCCGCCGGCGATGTCGCTGCCGTCCCGGATGTCACCGGCGGCCTGCCCGACGGCACCTGCGTGCCCAACGCCCAGCACGCCGTCCGCCAGGCCAAGCTGCTGGCCTCGAACATCTACGCCACCCGCTACGGCGTGGGCCAGGTGGGCGAGTACGAGCACAAGAACATGGGTGCCGTCGCCGGATTCGGCACCGGCAAGGGCGTCGCCAAGGTCCTCGGCCTGCAGCTCAAGGGCGTGCCGGCCTGGGTCGCCCACCGCGGCTACCACGGCATGGCCATGCCGACGTTCGAGCGCAAGTTCCGCGTGGCCGGCGACTGGTTCGCCAACCTGCTGTTCAAGCGCGACATCACCCAGATCGCCGATCTTCAGACCCCGCGCCGCGGGTTCGTCGAGGCAGCCACCCCGAAGCCCAAGGCCGCAGCCAAGTAGTCTTCGGCACCGCCGGAACCCGGCATCCCACGGCGCCGCGTCCCCCGAATCCCGGGAAGGACGCGGCGCCGTGTGGCGTCCGGGGGCCGACGCTCTTGTAGGATCTAGCTGCGGGCCCCCATAGCCCAATCGGTAGAGGCGGGAGACTTAAAATCTCTGTGTTGTCGGTTCGAGTCCGACTGGGGGTACTACTGCCGGAGCCGGCGGTTCACCGGCTCACCACGTCGTTTCCCTGACCAATTCGGCTCCGGCGAATTCGACCACCCGGGCGATTCCCCCGTGCTCGAAGGCCACGCGCTGGCGGGCGGCGCCGTTCCCGGAATTCAGGAGTTCCCGCAAACCCGCCGACACATAGGCGGCATCGCCGAATCCGATCAGATGGTCCTCGACCGTGTCGAACATCAGATGGGCCAGTGCCGAGGGCGAGGACCGTTCGCAACTGGGGAGCCCGACCAGATCCCCCTCCACGCCGTGGCGGGCGGCATGCCAGGTGGCGGCGTCGGACTCTTCGGGAGTGATGCCATCGGGAGTGGGGGACCGGTGCAGTGCCTCCACGGCCAGCGAGCGGACCAGCAGGGCGAAAAGCACTGATTCCCCGGCGGTCAGCTGCATGTCGATGGCGCGGACCTCCAGGCTCCCGCGCAAGGGGGAAAGCCGTGCTCCCCATCCGACGTGGTCCTGGGTGTCGATGCCCGGACTCTCCAGCAGCCGGTCGACGCGTTCGGTGTAGTCGCGGGCGCCGAAGAAGTGCGGAGGGATGCCGTGGACGGGCAAGGTCCGGTTGCGTAGCGTCCTCCAGCTGGCGTATCCGGTGTCGGCGGTGTTCCAAAGCGGCGAGTTGGCGCCCAGGGCCATGAGGACGGGCATCCAACGACGCAGGTGGTTCATGACCTGGACCCCTTCTTCGGGAGTCGGAACCGGAAGATGGATCCGCAGGGCACCCCCTTCCCGACCGGTCGAGGGGGCGCAGGGGTCCGCCGCGGGGGACAGCGCGGGAACCAGACCGAACCCCGTGGCGATCGCACCGCCGTCGGCCGCCAGCGCCCCCAGCGCCCGGCGATCCTCCAACAACGCCTCCAGCGCCTCGGCGCCGGTCCGGAAGATGAATGAATCCGGCTCCGCCTCGTCGGCCTCGCTGCCGGTTCCCGGATCACCGGTCTCGACGCGTCGGCCCGTGGCCGGGTCCACGCACAGGAGATCCTCCTCGATGCCGAACTTCATATCTCCTCCTGGCTGGTGTCCGCCCCGAAGAGGGACGAACCGGTGCGCCGTGCCGGCGCAGGGTTGGGCGAAGGCCCCCGCTGCAGCCGAGCGTAGCTGTGGACGCCGTGGCTGTCACCCCTCCTCGGGCCGGCGGGGCGCCGAGGCCGCCATCGGCCGACGAAGGGGGCCCAAGTCACGAAGCCCGGCCCGTGCGTGGCGGCGCTGATAGGCTAAGCCGGTGACTTATGAGATTGAGATCGGCCGGGGAAAACGAGGCGTCCGCGCCTACTCGCTGGATGACGTCGCCGTCGTCCCCACCCGCCGCACGCGTGACCCGCAGGACGTGTCAGTGAACTGGCAGATCGACGCCTACCAGTTCAGCAGCCCCATCATCGGTGCCCCGATGGACTCGGTCATGAGTCCGGCCACGGCGATCGCCCTGGGCAGGTTCGGTGGCCTCGGGGTCCTGAACCTCGAGGGGCTGTGGACCCGCTACGAGGACCCGGAGCCGGTGCTGGCGGAGATCGCCTCGCTGGAGTCCAGGGTCGAGGACGACAGGACCCTGGGCGAACACGTCAACCCGGCGGTGACGGCCCGGCTGCAGGAGCTCTACCAGGCGCCGATCCAGGCCGAGCTGATCACCTCGCGGCTCGCGGAAATCCGCGACGCAGGGGTCACGGTGGCCGGCTCCCTGACCCCGCAACGCACGCAGGAGTACTACCGGACGGTGATCGACGCCGGGGTGGACATCTTCGTGATCCGCGGTACCACCGTCTCCGCCGAACACGTGTCGCAGAACCAGGAACCGCTGAACCTCAAGCAGTTCATCTACGAGCTCGACGTTCCCGTCATCGTCGGCGGCGCCGCCGGATACACCCCGGCCCTGCACCTGATGCGTACCGGCGCCGCCGGCGTCCTGGTCGGATTCGGCGGGGGTGCCACCGCCACGACCCGTCGCGCCCTGGGCATCCACGCCCCCATGGCCACCGCGATCTCCGATGTGGCCGCCGCCCGCCGCGACTACCTCGACGAATCCGGGGGACGTTACGTCCACGTCATCGCCGATGGCGGACTGGGCACCAGCGGAGACATCGTCAAGGCCATTGCCATGGGGGCCGACGCCGTCATGCTCGGCAGTGCCCTGGCCCGGGCCCAAGAGGCCCCGGGACGCGGCTGGCACTGGGGTGTCGAAGCCCACCACGACAACAGCCCCCGGGGCGACCGGGTCCGCGTGGGAACCGTGGGTCCGCTGGAGGAGGTCCTGCTCGGCCCCTCGCGCCACACCAACGGCACCTCGAACCTGATCGGCGCCTTGCGCCGGGCCATGGCCACCACCGGTTATTCGGATCTGAAGGAGTTCCAACGCGTTGACGTCGTCGTCTCCCCGTACGAAGCTGGGTAGCATGACACCACCGATGAAGCACCGCGAACCGGGATCCACGTCAACCAGGGGAGTGCTCGACCCGACCTTCCGCACCGCCTCGCTCGAGACGATGCGGGCGACCACGGAGGGGCCCGAGGCCGAACTGGACCTGCTGATCATCGGTGGGGGAGTCGTCGGAGCCGGATCCGCCCTCGACGCGGCCACCCGGGGGCTGAAGGTCGGCATCGTCGAAGCCCGTGACTGGGCGGCCGGGACGTCCTCGCGATCCTCCAAGCTCATCCACGGCGGGTTGCGCTATCTGGAGATGCTGGACTTCGCGCTGGTGCGCGAGGCCCTGCAGGAACGTGGACTGCTCATCGACCGGATCGCACCACACCTGGTCCGGCCGGTCCCGTTCCTGTATCCACTGACCAAGCGCTTCATCGAACGCCCCTACGTCGGGGCGGGAATCGCCCTCTATGACGGGATGTCGCTGGCCTCAGGACATAGCCGCGGGGTGCCCTTCCACCGGCACCTGAGCCGGAAGGCGACATTGCGCAGCGCACCGAGCCTCAAGGACGAGGCCTTCGTCGGTTCGATCCGCTATTACGATGCCCAGGTCGACGACGCACGGCTGGTCATGGATCTGGTCCGCACGGCAGCGAACTACGGCGCCGTGGCGGCCAACCGGGTCAAGGTCGTGGATTTCGTCCGCGAGGCCGGACGCGTGGTCGGGGCCCGGCTCGCGGATCAGGAAAGCGGTGAGGAGTTCACCGTCCGGGCCAAGCAGATCGTGAATGCCACCGGCGTCTGGACCGACGAAACCCAGGACCTGGTGACCGATCGGGGACAACTGCGGGTCAAGGCCTCCAAGGGCGTGCACCTGGTGGTGCCCCGCGACCGCTTCCAGTCGACGGTCGGGCTGATCCTGCGCACCGAGAAATCGGTGTTGTTCGTCATCCCCTGGGGACGGCATTGGATCATCGGGACCACTGATACCGCCTGGACGTTGGACAAGGCACATCCCGCGGCCTCCAGTGAGGACATCGACTACATCCTGGATCATGTGAACAAGGTGCTCAAGCGTCCATTGACCCGCGAGGACGTCGAAGGGGTCTATGCGGGGCTGCGCCCGCTGCTGGCCGGGGAATCCGATTCCACGGCCAAGCTCTCCCGTGAACACGTCGTGACCCACCCCGTCCCGGGGCTGGTGGTCGTCGCCGGCGGCAAATACACCACCTACCGGGTCATGGCCCGCGATGCCATCGACGAGGCGGTGCGTTCGATGGACCTGAACGCCCCGACCTCCTGCACCGAAACGATCCCTTTGCTGGGGGCGGAGGGCTTCCAGGCGGGCTGGAACAGCCGCCACCGCATGGCCAAATCCTCGGGGCTGCACGTCTCCCGGGTCGAACACCTGCTGGGCCGCTACGGTTCGCTGGCCCGCGATGTGCTGGCCCTGGCCACCGCCGACCCGGATCTGGCCCGCCCGCTGCCCGGCGCGGACGACTACCTGGCCGCCGAAGTCGTCTACGCGACCACCCATGAAGGGGCACGACACGTCGAGGACGTGTTGACCCGCCGAACCCGCGTCTCCATTGAATCGTGGGACCGGGGAGTGGCGGCGGCCCCGGTCGTCGCCGGGATCATGGCCCCGCTGCTGGGGTGGAGCCAGGCGCAGTGCGATCGCGAAGTCGCGTTCTACGAAGCCCGCGTGGCTGCCGAACGCGCCAGCCAGGAGCAGCCCGACGACGAGTCCGCCGATGAAACACGACTGAATGTTGAAGATATTGTCCCCGTCCGCGACTGAACAGAACGATGAACTCACGACCCCTGAACTGGTCGTCCTGGAAATGGAGGCGGCCGACCGGCAGGAGGCCGTCCGGCTGTTGGCCGGAAGACTGTTCGAAGCCGGTCGGATCGATGACCTGGAAGGCTTCGTCGGCGAGGTCAATTCGCGCGAACACCAACTAGCCACCGGGCTGCCCGGCGGGATCGGCATGCCCCATGCCCGGACCGCACACGCCGACCTGGTCTCCATTGCCGTGGGGATCACGGCGTTCGGACACTCCTTGGATTTCGGGTCGGTCGACGGCCCGGCCACGGTCGTGCTGCTCCTGGCGACACCCGCCGGAAGCTATTCGGTGCATCTGCAGGTCCTGGCCACCCTGGCCCGCAGTCTGGTCAAGCCGTCCTTCCGTGAATCCCTGCGCCGAGCCTACGACGCCGAGGTCATTGCCGATCTGATCAATTCCACGGTCGACTTCACCGACGTCTAGTCGATCCGGTGCCGGCCGGCACCTGCCGGGCCGGGTCAGCCGGCCGGCGGGGTGAACCCCGGGTCGGTGATCAGCAGACCGGCGACCTTGCCCGAACGGTCCACGGCGACCCGGCCATCGAGCAGACCGTCGGCAAAGACCAGCGAACAGTGCACGAAGCGGGTGGAGCCGTTGCGCCGCACCGTGGCTGCGGTCAGCCGATCGAAGGGGCCGAGGGATCCGATGGCATCGGCCCACAGCGCCGTGACGGTGGACGGGGGGACCTGGGCCAGCATGCGTGGGGTGAATTCCGCGCCGATCCGTTCAAGGCCGCCTGAATCGATGGCCGCGAATAGCCTCCGGACCTGGTCGAGGAGCGCGTGGTCCTCGCGCCGCCGTTCGTCGTCGGCCGGGTTGCCCACGGCGAACCGCTGGTAGGCGGCCTGCCGGGAGATTCCCAACTGGTTGCCGATGTCCTGCCAGCTCAGACCGGCATCATGGGCCCGGGATGCCGCGGCGGTCAGGAGATCATCGGCCAGGTACTTCAACTCCTCGGCCTGCCGCAGGGCGGTCACGGCCCCGTCCGCTTCGAGGGGGTCCGCGAGCCGGCCGGCCAGTTCGACCGCACGGCGGGCCCGTGCCGTCGTCTCGGCCGTGGCGTTAGCGAAGGAGTCCATATAAGACCACTACCAGAACCATGCTCTCGATCACGAGCGACACGACGGTGCGGATCCGCCGGTCCGCCGGGCCCGACCGGACCAGGGTCGGCCAGCGGGCGCTGAGGGCAACGGCACCCACGCCGACGGCGACCGCGGTGGGACACCAGGTCCACGAGGGGACGATGTCGGCCCGGAGGGCCACCATTCCCAAGGCGGCAAGGGCCGTCATGGACATCAACTGGGAGATGCGGTTCAGCGCCGGTTCAGCCGTCCTCGTGCGCAACATCCGAAAGCACCAGGGGGCCGTGAAGGCCAGCAGGATGACAGGAACCGCGTAGGCGATGAAGGTGTTCAACGGCTGCCTCCGTCCAGGAGACCGAGTCCTGCTTCGTCGACGCCGCGGGCTGTAGCGGAGAGCACGACGACGGCACGCTCTCCGTCGGGCAGCAGGCCCAGATACGAGGCGGATCCGCCGGTCATCCCGTTATGCCAGACGACTTCTCCACTAGCGGGGGAGTCGACTGGTTCCGCGGTGGTCATCCAGGCCAATCCCACTTGCCCCCCGCTATCGTCCGCGGTCACCGGATTCAAGCTGTCGGTTCCCGGGGCGGTTCCATCCAGCACGGCCTGGGCCAGGAGGGACAGGTCTCCGGCGGTCGAGTGGATGGCCAGGGCCGGGGCGAAGCCCCCGGCGGGCCACGCGCCGGCCACGTGTCCCGTGGCCCGATGCCCTGTAGCACTGGCCGTGGCCAACCGTGGTGCCGTGCCCCGGTCCGCGGAGGCGGATGCGGCGTCCAGTGGTTCGACCCACGTGCGGTCCATTCCCAAGGGGCCGGTGATCCGTTCGGCGACCAGCGCCGGATAGCTGGTGCCCGTCACCCGGGCCAGGGCCTGCCCCAGCAGGGCCGCCCCGAAATTCGAGTAGGCGAATCCGGGATCGGCCTTCGGATGTGCGGTGCGCCCCAGCTCGATCACGTCATCGACCGACTGGGTATACGGGTTCGAGTTGGCGAATATCGAGGCGAGGGTCTTGGCGTAGAAGGGCACCGAGAGCGGCAAGCGCGGCAAACCCGAGGTGTGGGTGGCCAGTTGTTGAAGGGTGATGGCCCCCGACCCGTCTGCGGGGTAGCCGAGGATCTCGCCCAGCGTCGTGTCCGCGCTGACCTCCCCACGGTCGATGGCATCGGCGAGTAGCAGTCCGCCGAAGACCTTGCTGATGGAGCCGAGTTCGAAGGCCGTGTGCTCATCGGCGCCGCGTCCGGCGAAGTCGATCTTACCGTCCTCGATGACGGCGGCGGCGAAATTCCCGGCGGGAGCCTCGGGGCCGTGGCCGATCCGGGTTCCCAAATCCTGGTCCCCGGTCGGTGCCGCGGCGGGCAGGGCCCGTGGTGCGGCCACGAGGAGGACGGCGATGGTCACCGCGGCGATGACCCAGGGGATCCGGCGGTTCGTCGTCCGCGAGCGGTGATCGGTGGAAGGGGAGGAAAGCATGGCGTCAATATTTCCTTGACGCTGATTCAATGTCAATATCTTATTGACGTGATTTTTGGGTGATGGATACCGACGATGCATTCGCTCTTCTACAGAGAATCGAAGTACGGTTGGGTATGTGTTGAAGACTGCCCTGAAGCCCAAATGGATCCTCGCTCTGGTGGGGGCCCTTTTGTTGGCGAGCGGCTTCGTGCTGCTGAGCCAATGGCAGTTCTCCAGATCCCAGGATGCCCCGCCACCACCGGTATCCACCACCGAAACGGCGGTGCCGCTGACCGATCACTTCGAACCCGAAACAGTGATGTTCGAATCCGTGGCCGACCAGGTCGTCAGCGCCAAGGGGCACTTCCTGAAGGACAAGGAAGTCCTGGTCAGGGGGCGTGTCCAGGAGGGGGTCCAGGGATACTGGGTGGTTTCCGCCTTCGCCGTCGACGGCGCCCCGGGGCACAACACGATTCCGGTCGTCCGTGGCTGGCAGTCCGAATCCACGACCCCGCCGCGGCCGCCGGCCGGCGAGCTGGAAGTCACCGGGCGGCTGCTGCCCACCGAAGCTCCCGTCGATGAGAAACCCGATGACGATCCGTCCTTGCGCGCCCTTTCGGTCGCCCAACTCATCAACCTCTGGGACGTGCCCTCCTATAGCGGCTTCATCGTCGCCTCGGAGGTCACCGGGCCCGACGGGGCGGATGCCGGGGCCGCCTCCGTGGGACTGGACGAGGTCCACGTCGGACCCCAGCCCCAGGAACAGCCGCTGAACTGGCTGAACATCTTCTATGGCATCGAATGGGTCGTCTTCGCCGGCTTTGCCGTCTTCCTCTGGTGGCGTCTGGTGGCCGACGACTACCGCCGCCAACAAGAGGACATCGAAGACGCCCTGGCCGAAGCCCACACACCAACCATCCCCCCGAACCACGAGGACCAGCAGTGACCCAGCAACCCGCCCCAGCACCCCGCAAGCGCCGCTTCGCCGGAACCCCGGCACAAATCCGCACGGCAGCCACCTTCTACCGGGTGCTCGCCTACGCCACCGGCGTGATGCTGCTGCTGCTGTGCGTGGAGATGATCGCCAAATATGCCTTTTCCTTCGAGGCCTACCTCGGGTCGCTGAACCTGTCCACGACCGTGCTGATCGTGCATGGCTGGATGTACGTGGTCTACCTGCTGGCCGACTTCAACCTGTGGTCCAAGATGCGCTGGCCCTTCAGCAGGTTCATCACGATCGCCCTGGGTGGGGTGGTGCCGTTGCTCTCCTTCTACATGGAGAAGAAGGTCCATAAGGAGGTCGAGCGGGAGTTGCACGAACATCCCGAGGCCGCCAAACGGTACTGAGGCAAAACGCGGCGCCGACGGTGAAGGTGCGGCCGATGCCCACTGGCGACTAAGCTGGAGCGCGTGAGCAACCCAGCACCCACCCCAGAGCACCAGCCGGTTCTGGTCGTCGACTACGGAGCCCAGTACGCGCAGCTGATCGCACGCCGCGTCCGTGAGGCCAACGTATATTCGGAGATCGTTCCGCACACCTTTACGACCGAGCAGATCCTGGCCAGGAACCCGGCGGCGATCATCCTCTCCGGCGGACCCTCCAGCGTCTATGCCGACGGGGCCCCCAGCGTCGGCCCCGACCTGTTCGAGGCCGGTGTGCCGGTCCTGGGCATCTGCTACGGCTTCCAGGCGATGGCCAACGCCCTGGGCGGAACGGTCGCGAAGACCGGCCTGCGCGAATACGGGTCCACCGACGCCACCTCCACCGGGGTCTCCCGGTCGTTGCTGGCCGGGCTGCCTGAGGACCAGCAGGTCTGGATGAGCCACGGCGATTCCGTGCAGGAAGCGCCGGAAGGCTTCGATGTCCTGGCCTCCACCGAAGGAGCCCCCGTGGCGGCCTTCGCCCACGAGGACAAACGGCTCTTCGGCGTCCAATGGCACCCCGAGGTCAAGCATTCCTCCTACGGCCAGCGGGTCCTGGAGAACTTCCTGTTCAACGGTGCCGGACTGGAACCGAGCTGGAACACCGGGAACATCCTGGAGGAACAGGTCGCCCGCATCCGTGAGCAGGTCGGCACCGGCCGGGCCATCTGCGGACTATCCGGCGGCGTCGATTCGGCCGTCGCGGCGGCCCTGGTCCAGGAGGCCATCGGCGATCAGCTCACCTGTGTCTTCGTCAACCACGGCCTGCTGCGCGAAGGCGAAGCCGAACAGGTCGAACGCGATTTCGTGGCTGCCACCGGCGCCAAACTCCATGTCGCCGACGAACGCGAACGCTTCCTGAGCGCCTTGAAGGACGTCACCGACCCCGAAACCAAGCGCAAGATCATCGGCCGCGAATTCATCCGCGCGTTCGAAGCCTCCGAGGCGGCGATCATGTCCGAAGCCGCCGATACCGGCGAACCGGTGCGCTTCCTGGTCCAGGGCACCCTCTACCCCGACGTCGTCGAATCCGGGGGAGGCGAAGGCGCCGCGAACATCAAGAGCCACCACAACGTCGGTGGTCTGCCCGAGGATCTGCAGTTCGAACTGGTCGAGCCGTTGCGCGAACTGTTCAAGGACGAGGTCCGTGCCGTCGGAGCCCAATTGGGTCTGCCGGCCGAAATCGTGCAGCGTCAGCCGTTTCCCGGCCCGGGGCTTGGCATCCGCATCATCGGTTCGGTCGATGAGGAACGCCTGGAACTGCTGCGCAAGGCCGACGCCATCGCCCGCGCCGAGCTGACCAACGCCGGACTGGACCAGGAAGTCTGGCAGATGCCGGTCGTTCTGTTGGCCGACGTCCGGTCGGTGGGTGTCCAGGGTGACGGCCGCACCTACGGGCATCCGATCGTCCTGCGCCCGGTGTCCTCCGAGGACGCCATGACCGCCGACTGGTCACGGCTGCCCTACGATCTGCTGGCGCGGATCTCCAACCGCATCACCAACGAGGTCGATGGGGTCAACCGGGTGGTCCTGGATGTGACCAGCAAGCCCCCGGGAACCATCGAATGGGAGTAGGCCCGCGGTCCCCTCGGACCCTGGCCTGACACGGAGGGAGGGCCTGCGGCCCTCTCTTCGTCGTCCTGACCCGTCGTCGACGTGTTGCGATCAAGCGCCGAGGGGCCGGGGTCGCGTACCTTAAGTAGTGGCGTGCGCCGAGGATCGCGCACCGGCCGATCTCCATCACCCCGCGCCGGGCGGGTACTGAGGGGGGGGACCAAATGCAAGGAAGGTGGTGTTCCGGTGGTAGGGACGCAACAAGGCGAGGCAGCATTGACCGATTGGCTGGAGAAGCTCGGTCCGGGGGCGGGTACCGACACCCTGTTGCGCTTTGCCGGTTCGACGTCCAACTGCATCGACATCACCCACGCCCATCCCTCGGGGCTGGCCCAGTTCCTGGCCGGACGGAGGACCCGGCTGTCCATGTTGTTGCGCGACGTCGACGCCTATAACCAGGGTCGTCGCACCGCCCGGGCCCTGCGCGCGAAGATCCGCGAGTTGTCCGAGGACCGCGGCATCGACGTGGGCTACCTGGCCTCCGGCGTGGCGACCTGGCGGGCGGTACAGGACGGCCGTTCCGAACAGTTCAGCGCCCCGATCATGCTCGGGCGGATCTCGCTGACCCAGCGCGAAGGCCAGGAAGAGGACGAGGTCCAGCTGGCCGGCCGGGCGCAGGTGAATCCGGCGCTGGTCCGCTATTTCCAGGAGCAGCAAGGACTGGACATCGACGTGGAGGCCCTCGAGGGCGCCGCATACATGACCGCCCGTTTCGATCCCCGCCGCGCGCTGGACACGCTGCGCGAACAGGTGGCCTCCCTTCCCGGAACGGTCATCGAACACCGGCTCCTGGTTTCGACCTTCGCCGATCTGGCCGATCCCGCCGACCCCTCGCTCATCGATACCACCCATCCGGTCATCTCCCGCTTGCTGGCCGAGGACGCCGGCGAGGACGCCGGTGAGGACGTCGTCGTGGACGAGCCCGAGGTCACCGTCCTGAGCAGCGACGAACGCCACCCCGCGGATGAGGCCCTGGTCCTGGACGCGGATGCCAGCCAACAGGAGGTCCTGGACCTCGTCGACGCAGGGGAATCCGTCGTCGTCTCCAGCCCGCCCGGCACCGGACAGACCCAGACGGCCGTCAACGCCGCGGCCATCCTTGCCGGCCAGGGCAAACGCGTGCTCGTCGTGGCGGAACGCCGGGACACCTCCCGGAGCCTGACGGAAAAACTGGCCGAACTCGATCTGGCGTCGATGGCCCTGCGGTTGTCCCCGGAGGTCGGACCGGAGGAACTGCGTGATCAGTTGACCCAGGCCATCCTGCGCAACGAACGAGCCACCGAACCACAGCTGGGCCAGCTCCACCAACGCCTCACGGAGCACCGCCATGCCCTGCTGGACCACGTGAACTCGTTGCATGACGTGCGCAGCCGGTGGGGCTGCTCGCCCTACCAGGCCATGCAGGAACTGGCCCGCCTGACCTCCATGGAACCGGCGCCCGCCACCTCGGTGCGGCTCAAACGCTCCGTCCTGGACAGCATCAGCGACCGTGAGGAAACCGCGGTCCGCCTGCACCGGGCCGCCGAGGTCGGCAGCTTCACCGCCTCCACCGCCGACAGCCCCTGGTACGGAGCCCGCCTGCGCAACCGGCGGGAGACCGACGACGCGCTGGAGATCGCCAGCTCGCTGGCCGAGGACCTGCCAGAACTGCACGCCCGGATGCTCAAGGTCGCCGAACATTCGGAGATCACCTTGGGGGAGACCTTCGTTGAATGGGGTGCCCAGCTGGACCTGCTGGTGGCCGTGCGCGGATCGCTGGATAAATTCGAGCCCGATATCTTCGACCGTTCGGTCGAGGACCTCATCAGTGCCACCGCCAGCTCCTCCTGGCGCCGTGAACGCGGCATCGAAATGAGTTCGATCACGCGTTCACGACTACGCCGGGTGGCCAAGGAATACGTGCGCCCCGGCGTGCACATCTCCGATCTGCACCACTCGATCATCGAGGTGCAGCAGCAGCGCGAACTGTGGAACAGCTATGCCACGAGCCAGCGCCACCCCAAGGTCCCCACCGGGCTGATCGAACTGAACAAGGCCTACCTCGATGCCGCCGGGCGGATCGCCCGGCTCGACGAATCCCTCGCCCCCGTGGACGCCGATGACGAGCTGCAGCATCTGCCCCTGGGTGACCTGGTGACCCGGCTGAAGGAGCTCGTCGACGACGAGAATGCCCTGCACGTGCTGCCCGAGAGGACCCTGGTCCTGGAACAGCTGCGCGAACAGGGACTCGGTGAACTGCTCGAGGACCTGGCCGAACGCGAAGTGGTCGCCGAGGAGGTGGCCGCCGAGCTGGACCTGGCCTGGTGGCAGTCCGCGCTGGAGGCGATGATCTCCGGTGACGAATACCTGGCGATGTCCGACGGCGCGAGCCTGCGCCGGCTCGAGGCCGAATACCGCCTCGCCGACAACGCCCACATCGCCTCGGGCGCCTCGCGGCTGCGCTGGCAGCTGGCCCAACGATGGAAGGCCGCCCTAGCTGACCACCGGGCCGCCTCCCGGGAACTCCGGGCCCTGCTCAAGAACGGCGAACCAACCCTGGAGGACGTCGCCGGCCTGGGCGTCGGCCTGGTCAACGCCCTGGTCCCCGTCTGGGTCGGCTCCCCGCTGCTGATCCCGGCCGTCGTCCCCGAGGACGTCGAATTCGATGCCGTGATCCTGCTCGACGCCGATGCCTTGTCGTTGCGTTCGGCGGTCGGCTCGATCAGCCGTTCCGGACAGGTCATCGCCTTCGGCGACGCCATGCTGGGCAAACCCCGCGGTTTCAACGTCTCGGTCGATCCGACCGCCTCGGCCCGGGCGCCCCACGAACCGGCCAGCACCTTCGAGGAACTCTCCACCGTGCTGCCGCTGCGGCGCCTGCGGACCGTCTATCGCGGAGTCGATGAGGGACTGACCGAAGCGTTGGGTCGCGCCTACTACTCGGGCTCGCTGCACCGGCTGCCGGCGGCCCGGGCCATGTCCGGCGGAACGCCTTCGTTGTCGGTGGATTATGTCCCGGACGGGACCGGGATGCCCGGTTCCGGCGGCGAATCCGTGGAGACGACCGTCGCCGAAGTCAACCGGATCGTGGATCTGGTCTTCAGCCACATCCGTCGCCGCCCGCACCGCTCCTTGGCCGTGATCGCCGCGAACCAACGTCATGCCGCCCGGATCGCCGAGGCGATTTCGCTCCAGCTGCCCAACCACCCCTGGGCCCAACCCTTCTTCAAGGAACGGGTGGAGGCCTTCCAGGTCTCCTCCGTCGAACGTGCCCACGGTCTGGTCCGCGATGCCGTGATCTTCTCGCTGGGCTACGGCCGGACCCCGCATGGCAAGAGCCTGCATGACTTCGGCGCGCTGTCCTCCGAACGAGGCGACGAACTTTTCGTGACCGGGGTGACCCGTTCGCGCGATCTGTTGCATCTGGTGAGTGCCGTGGCCCCGGAGGACATGGACATGGACCGGGTGACCGGCGGGGCACGCCAGTTCATCGAACTCGTCGGCCGCGTCCTCTCCGGCGAATCCGGGGTCACCGGTGACGGGCATCCTCTGGAGGACCCGCTGGTGGCGGATCTGAAGGAACGGTTGGAAGCGGCAGGGGCCATCGTGAAGGAACGCTACCGTGGCGTGCTGGATCTGGCCGCCCAGGCAGCCGATACGAGCCAAGGCGCCGAACTGCCGTTGGCCGTCGTGTCCGACGGGACCGAGGAATACCGGAACATGACGGTGCGCGAACGCAGCCGGCTGCGCCCGCAACTGCTGGAGACCATGGGCTGGCGGTACATCCCGTTGTGGACGATCGACGTGTTCTCGGACCCGGCGAGCATCGCCTCGACCATGGCCCGCTCCCTGGGGCTGGACGATCCGGCAGCTACCGCACACGACCGGGAGGATGAGATGGAATCGCACGCACAGGACCACGACCGGACCGGCCAGGCGGAGAACCCCGCCGGCCGGCACGCCGCCGATCCGGGAGCCGGTGCTCCGGCGGACCGGACCGCGGGCCAGGGGAGCGAGCCGGTGCTTCCGACCCGTTCCGGCGACGACGACCCGCACGGTTGGGGCGATGGCGAAGGAAACCACGACCAGTGGTTGCGCGAACAGCGCCCGCCGCACTGGGGCTAGGAGGAACCGGGGCCGACGAGGACCAGGAAGATCCGTCCCCGGGCGGCGGCCCCCGCCAGAGCGGCCGAATCCTTTTGTGAGGCGGCAACGACCACCATGCCCGCCGATTCACCCGCATCCAACCAGGTGTCGGCGGCACCGGTGGGCACCCACAACACCGGGACCCCATGGGCGATCACTTCCGAATCAACGGCGCGCTCGTAGCCGTTGCCTTCGCTGAGGACGACGTCGACCAGCTGGCCGGGGGAGAGCAGCCCGATCGTCTCGGGATCACTGGGGCGAACCGGCACGGCGACCGTCCCGGAGGCCGTACCGGTCAACAGTCCGGGTCCGACCAGCATGGCCGAAGCCAGCGGTGACCCCGACGCCGCCGGAAAGGCCAGTTGTTCCCCGGTGACGGCTTCGACGTCGTCCAGGACACCAGGGGGCAGGGCCTCACGGGCCAGTTCGACGATCCGCACGGAGGTGGCGTCCAAGACGGCTCCCGAGGGCAGGTCCCGGGCCGCGACGACGACGGCGGAGGTCTCGGTGTGCTCCGGGGCCAGTGCCGATAGTGAAACGGCGACGGTCAACGCCGCCAAGGCGGCCACCAGCGGGCGGCGGTAGCGGGCCAGGACCTCACGCCAGGATCGTCGATATCCACTGGTCCGGCCGGACGCGGCACGACGCTCTCTGGTTCTCATGCCTCCAGTAGGCCCGGAGTCGGCCGTCCGGGGCGACCCGGAGACCGCCGGTTGTGGACGAAGCCGGCCCCCAGGGGAGACCGCGGCCCCTGTGAGGTGTCCGTCAGGAGTTCGTGGAGACCTTCTGCGCCGATGAGGCTCCGGAGGACCCGGAGGATCCGGAGGATCCCGTGGAGGAGGAGTCCGTAGAGGTGCCCGAGGAGGAATCGGAGGACGACTCCGACGTCGACGCGGAGTCCGACCCGCCGGCCTTGGTCCCGGAGGTGGAATCCTTCGTCGCCGGGGAGGAGCCGTTGGAACTGTTCCGTGAATCGTTCCGGTAGAAACCGGATCCCTTGAACACGACGCCGACGCTGTTGAACTTCTTGCGCAGCAAGCCATGGCACTGGGGGCATTCGGTCAGCGAATCCTCGCTGAAGGACTGCACGGTGTCGAAGGCGTGGCCGCAATCCTTGCAGGCATAGGCATAAGTGGGCATTGTCTTCCTTCATTGCACTGGTCTCGGCGGAGGGCCGGTGCGGTCCATCGAGGCCTTCTTGGCACTCACATCCGTCGAGTGCCAATTCTACCTCATGCGGTGCGCGGAGGACCGATCCAGGTGATTCCCGAGGCGGTGAGGACCCCGTCCACCGGCTGGTCCAGTTCCCCGACCTCGAAGGTCCCTGCCGGGACGAGCTCGTGCTCGTAGACCATGGCCAACAGCACCGGCCGGGTTCTGCGCTCGGCCAGCGAGGCGATGAAGCGGTCGTAGTATCCGCCGCCCTGGCCCAGCCGTCCACCGTCGGGATCCACGATCTGGGCGGGGACCAGGACGACATCGACGTCGTCCATGACCTCCACCCCGTGGCGTTCCCCGACGGGTTCGTCGATCGGGGCCACCGTGGCCCGGGCCATGGGAACCGAGGGGTACCAGTCGGCCCACGACAGTTGCCGCCCCGGCTCGCAGATGGGGACCAGAATCCGGTGTCCCAGCCCATGCAGCCGGTCCAGCAGTTCCGCGGTGGGTGGCTCGGAGCCGAAGGACAGGACCGAGGTCAAGGTGTATCTCCGGTCCCGGCCCAGCCAATCCAGCAGGACCGCGGCGATGCCCCTGGCTTCCTGCCGGCGTCGTTCGGGATCCATTTCACTGCGCAGGGTCCGGAAATGCGTACGGGCCGCCGCCTTGCTCATCGTCTCCACTCCTCGATGGTAGGACAGCAGAGGGCCGAAGCCGAGGGCAGGGACCGCCCGATGAAGCACCCCTGCGTCGAGGCCTCCGAACCGCGGTGCTGAGGATAAGCTGGGGGCATGGGATTCGGGACCGGTTCGTGGCCGGTGGTACTGGAAAGCGACGATCTTCTCCTGCGGCCGCTGCGCTACCGGGACAAGGCCGAATGGATGGCGTTGAAACGGCGCAACGCCGACTGGCTGCAGCCCTGGGAAGCCACGTCCCCACGTCCCGAGGGGCCGTTGCCGAGCTACCGGGACATGATCGCCTCGCTCAACCGCCAGGCCCGGGCCGGATTGACCCTTCCGTGGGCGATCGGCCTGCGCACCAGCGACCGACGCGAACCGACGATGGTCGGCCAGCTCACCGTCTCGGGCATCCTCTGGGGGTCGGCGCTGAGTGCCTCGCTCGGGTATTGGGTGGATGGCCGGTACGCCGGCCGGGGGATCACCCCGCATGCCGTGGCCCTGGCCACCGACTACTGCTTCTCGACGTTGGGACTGCACCGGATGGAAATCAACATCCGCCCTGCAAACGCCTCCAGTCTGCGCGTGGTGGACAAGCTCGGATTCCGGGATGAGGGTGTCCGCGAACGCTTCCTGCACATCGACGGCGCCTGGTGCGACCACCGGGCCTTCGCGCTGACCTCCGAAGAGGTCCCCGAAGGACTGCTCCAACGGTGGCTGGGCGACGCCGCCACCCGCTGAACCGCAGGTCATGCAGGGGTCCGGGACCGACTTCGGAGCGGACACACCGGGGTCAATGCCGCCCCCTGCGCGGTGGGCCACGTAACGTCGAGGTGTGGACATCCAAGTCGAAAGCTCAGTGGTCCTGGCGGCCATGATCGCCGTGCTGCTCGCCTTCATCGTCCCCTCACTCATCCGTCGCGGTCGGCGAACCGGCGAGCCCGCCTTCGTGCTCGCCTCGGCGCCCGACGAAGCACTTACGTCCGGCCCCGACCGGCTGGACGAAACACCGGCGCCGGACGGCCCGGACCCCGCCGAGGGCCCGCCGACCCAGGCCCCGACGACCAGCCCAGCCCACGACACCGAACGTCCCCGGAGGAACACCATGGCAACGCCCGCACGGACCCGGACCGCCGCACCGACCACGGCGGGTTTCCGGATCCGATACGGCCGGCTGTCGATCGCCCTGGCCGGCGTCCTGGCCGCGCTGGCGCTGGTGGTCGGTGGACTGTTGGCCCCCTTCGGGATCCTCTCTGGGCTCGTCCCGCTCATCGGGGCGATCGTGCTCGTGGGATCCTTCATCGGACTGCGCGTGCTGGCCGTGCGGGATCGCCGGCGCAAGGTCCTGGCCCGCATGGACGCGATCTTCCACGAAGCCATGGACACCCGGCCGGCCGAACCGGTCGTCCGGCACCAGGCCACGGAGGTCTTCGACGCCCGGGAACAGGAGAACGCGCAGGCTTCGGCCCCCGCAGCCCACGGCACCGTCCGTCACCACGCACCGCTCGCGGCCCCGACCGCCCCGGCGACCTGGGAACCGGTCGCCGTGCCGAAGCCCACCTACGTCGGAGCCGCCAAGGCCGAACGCCCCGCCCCCGAGCCGCTGCCGGCCGGCGAGGAGAAGAAGCCGCAGAAGGCCACCAGCATCCTGGCGCAGACCCGCCTCGCCGAGCAGGAGGCCCAGCTGGCCGAACGGGCCGAGCGCGCCGAACGGGGCGGGGAACTGCCCGCAGTGGCCGAGGCACCCCGTCGTCGTCCCGCGGCACCGGCCGGCGGGATGAACCTCGACGCCGTCCTGCAGCGCCGCCGGGCCTGAACCGGCGGGTAGCCGACACCGCGGTCCCCACCCATGCAGCCCGGATGGTCCGACGCCGAACAGGCAGAGGCCCTGGGCCGCCACGCACCGACACTGATTGCCCGGGTCTGGGCGGACCACTTCGACGCCCGGGTGGCCGGAACGGCCCGCCAGGTCCAGTTCCAGTTGCGGCCCGGCGCCGGGGCCAGCGCCGTCTACTCGCTGCGTCGCGGCACCACCGAGCATTTCGTGGGCCTGAGCACCGAACGGCTGGAGGCATCGCCGGGGCTGCGGCGTAGCGATGTCCCCGGTCCCGTGGGAGTGGACCGGGCGAGGATCCCGTTACGGATCTCCAGTTGGCTCCATCCGCAGGACCCCCGGCTGCCGGGCCTGGCCCATGCCGGGGTCGCAGCCACCGCCGAACGGCTCTGGGGTGGTGGTGACCGTCTGACGGATCTGCGGACCATGACCTACCGCCCCTTGCGCCGGGCCGTCTTCCGCGCTGATTTCTCGACCCCCGGGCCGGTGGTGGCCACCCGCAGGGTGTATTTGAAGGTCCTGCGGGCCGGGCAGGCCGAACCATTGGTGTTGCGCCACCGGCTACTGGCCGACGCCGGCCTGCCCGTGGCCGACGTGCTCGACCCGGTGGCCCATTCGGTCGTGGCCACCGCCGGGCTCCCCGGCACCGCGCTGGGCGCGGCCATGCGCCTGGAAGGAGCCGGCGGGGTGCACCCGGCCACGCTGGTGTCCCTGCTGGACCGGCTGCCCGCCGCGGTGCTGGATCTTCCCCGCCACCCGTCCTGGACGGACCGACTGTCCCGCTACGCCCACGCGGCCGGTAGCGCGCTGCCGGAGGAACGCCGGGGGATCGCCGCGCTGGCGGACCACCTGCGCCTGGTCATCGACGCGCACGACGCCGGACCGGTGGTTCCGGTGCACGGGGACTTTTACGAAGCCAATCTGCTCATGGACGGCCCCGCGGTCAGCGGGCTCCTGGATCTGGACTCGGTGGGACCGGGACACCGGGTCGATGACCTGGCCTGCCTGCTGGGACACCTGGCCATGATCCCCGCGCTCGGGGGCAGGAACTTCCGACGGGAACGAATCATCTGGTCGACGCTGCAGGCGTGGGGCACCGAATTCTCTCGGGAGGTGGAGGCCGGCTCCCTCTACGCCCGGGCTGCAGCCGTGGCGGTGTCCCTCATCGCCGGGGCCAGGAGGCCGGGCATGCGGACCTGGAACCGGGAAGCACTGGCCCGCCTCGACGTGGCCCGGCAGCTGGCCGAACTGGCGCAGTAGCTAGCCGGGTTCAGGGTCCTCCGGGGTGCCCTGCGGGTCCGGACCTTCCACCGGGTCCTCCGGGTCGGTGGCGTTGGCCCCGGTCGTGGGGGCGGGATCGTTGCCGTCCCGGGGTTCCTCGTCGTCCTCCGGCTCGTCGCGGTCATAGGTCTCCTGCGCCTCCACGAGGGCCCGGTTGGCCAGATCCGCGGCCTCCTTGGCCTGCACCGGCAATCCGAGGGTGGTCAGGACCTCGGAAAGGCCGCGTTGGGCCGCATAGAAGTGCGCGACGCTCTGGCGGTGTTCGGCCGCGATGAGCCGGTACAACTGGATGGCCTCGTCCCCGCGGTCCGTCTGGGAGAGCACATGGGCGGCAAAGAGCTCGGCGTTGCCGGCCCCGTCGGAGTCCTCGGCCACCCGGAAGAGGTCGGCGGCCTCCAAGGCCGCGGCCACGGCTTCGGTGGGGTAGCCCAACGCCCAGAGTGAGCGGGCCCGGGTGTCCCGGAAGTCCGCTTGATGCCAGTCGGCCCCGTCGTCGTCCGCGAGTTCGATCGCCTCGGCCAGGATGACCAGACCGGTGGGGTCCCCGCTTTCGGACAGGGCGTGGCCGTAGGCGTGCAGGGCCACCGGCAGGACGGTCGGATCGTCTTCGCAGGCGCGCGCCAGCTCGGTGGCGCGGGAGAAATGGGCCAGGCAGGCCCCGGGGTCCTCGGCGTCCGAGAGCAGGGTGCCGGCGCTGAGGTGGGCGCGGGCGGCATCGCCGGCCAGACCGGAGGCCTCGAACCCGGCGGCGGCCTTCTCCCAGACCTGCAGGGCATCCACCTCGCGATCCTGGTGCCGCAGGCAATGCCCGAGGGACATCAGCGTCCGGGCGGCGTCATCCTCCCGTCCGCGGGCTTCCAACAGCTGGGCCAGCGATTCGAGGACCTCCTCGGCGAGCAGGAACTCCTCGGCCTCCAGCAGTTGGTTGCCCAGGGCCAGACGGATGGCCCAGGTCTCCTCGAATTCTCCGCGTTCGGCCTGCTCGACGGCTATCCGCCAAGCGGTGATCGCAGCGTCCTGGTCCAGATCGGCCGAGGCGAAGTTGGCCACCAGGGCGGCGGCGGAGATCGCCCCGCGGCGCACCCCGGAGGCCGAATACAATTCCAGCGCCTCGACGGCGCAGCCCTCTGCCTCCACCGGATGCCCCAATTCGTGGTGGCAGGAGGCCTTGACCATCCAGATCGCCGCCCGCATCGCCTGGTTGGTCCGCAGGGCCAGCAACCGGTCGGCGGCCTCGATGGCCTCGGGCTGCCGGCCGTGTTTGGCGAAGCCGTGGGCCAGGTACAGCAGCGCCCCGGCCTCGCTTTCGGCACGACCGCCATCGCGGTAGTCGTCGGCACAGCGCTGCAACTCCTCCAAGGCGGATTCGTCGCCGCCCTCGAAGCGGACCACGGCCAGGGGGAGCCGGGCATCGGCCAGGACGTCGGCGTGGGCCCCGGAGGCCGCATGGGTGGCCAGGGCGGCCTGCAGGATGGCGGTTTCCTCGGGACGGGGCTCGCGGAAGAGCAGCCCGCCCAGATGTTCCTCGAGATCGGCCTGATGGGTCCGGCCGGCAGAGCGCAACAGGACGATCCGCCGGGCGGCGGCCTCCTCGGCGTCGGAGATGTTGCCATCGAGCTGCTGGACCGAGGCCAGGACCCCGAGCAGCGACAAGGCGGTCTCGAGGGCGGGGGAGTCCTCCCCGGTCGCGCAGACACCCTCCCCGGTCGCGGGGGCCCCTGCCAAGAGGGGGCGCAGCAGATCGAGTCCGGCGGCTGCGGCGCGCGCGGCCCCCGGATGGTCCTCCGAATAGGCGCGGTCGTAGGCCAGCTCAAGCCAACCGTGGGCGGTGGCGGGCGAGGCCAGCGGGTCCGGCTGCGGCATGCCGGAAATCTCCTGCAGCCGCTGTGTCAATGCCGACAAGTACCTGATTCTCCCAAGTTCTGCGTTTCGTTCGTTCCCGGGTGGCCGGTGGCCTTCCAGCTTAGTGCCTGCCCGGCCCGGCGAGGTGCCGAAGTAGTGGTTCGGCGCGGTACGGGATGTGTTCACTCAAGGCCAGGGAGGTCTCGGTGCGGATCACCCCGCGCATGCGCAGGATCGAGCGCAACAGGCTTTGCAGGTGGTGGGTGTCCCGGGCGACGACCCGGCACCAGACGTCGCCGCGCCCGGAGATCTCATGGACCTCCAGGACCTGCTCCTGGGTGCGCAGGGCGGCGATGACGGAATCGAGCTCGCGGTGGGAGACCTCGATGGTGATGAAGGCCAGCACGTCGAATCCCAGCGCCGCCAGATCCACTTCCCGTCCGCCATGGCGCAGCACCCCGGTCCGGTCCAGGCGTTTAAGCCGGGACTGCACGGTGTTCCGGGCGACCCCCAAGGTGGTGGAGAGGTCCCCGATCTGGGCCCGGGGGTCCTCGAGCAGGGCCAGCACCAGACGCAATTCGAGTTCATCAAAAGTAGCCATAGTGCGTCCCAGTAGATCACATTGACAATAAATTTTGATCAAAACCATCAATTTTGAACTTCTATATGTACTATTTCGGCTCATCCTCACCCAGAATGGCTACTCGAAGGTCAAAGCGGGACATCCACCGTTCAGGCCGCCACCGCCCGACCCACCCTGTGAGGCCTCGTGACCGTCATCAGCGAACTGCGCATGCGCGCCCAGCCCACCGCCTCCACCCGCGGTTGGAACGCCTCCGTGAAGGCGCGGCTGCTGCTGACCTTCGCGGCCATGACGCTGTTGCTCATCGGGGCGAACCTGGCCACGCCCTTGTATCCGCTGCTGCAGGAGCAGCTCGATCTGGGGCCTTTCGCGGTGACGCTGGCTTTCGCCTCCTACGTGCTGGCCCTCATCGCCGGACTGGTGCTCTACGGTCACTGGTCCGATCACATCGGCCGCCGGGCGGCCCTGGTGGTCGCGGTCCTCGTGGGCCTGGCCGGCTCGCTGGTCTTCGGCATGGCCTCCGGACTCGGCGGACTGATCTTCGGCCGCATCCTGCAGGGGGCCGCCGTCGCCCTGTGCACCGGAGCCAGCAGCGCCGCCCTGCGCGAACTGCTGCCCCGCAACCCCGAATGGGCCAGCCGGCTGACCCTGCTGGCCTCCGCGTCCGGGGTGGCCGCGGGCCCGGTGCTCGGCGGCGCGCTCGGCGTGTTTCCCCGGCCGGACCTCACGCCGTTCCTGCTGCTGGGGTTCGCCCTGCTGCTGGTGCTGGTGCCGTTGTGGGTGCTGCACGCCCGCCCCGCCCTGGACCCGGCCCCGGGGGCGGCAGCCGTCAAGGCCCTGCGTCCGCGCCGTCTGGGCCCCGTGGCCGATGCCCGGGTGCAGTTCCGCCGGGCGGCCGCCATCGGGTTCCTGAGTTTCGCACTCTTCGGCTTCGGCCTCTCACTGGCGCCCCGCTATTTCGCCGACCTGTTCGGGATCACCTCGATGCTGGGCATCGGCACGTTGGCGGCCCTGACCCTCATGGCCTCGGCCGCCGCCCAACTGCTGGGGCGCTCGCACCGGGGGTTGCTGCCGGTGGCGCTGATGGTCATGGCCACCGGGATCGTACTGATCGCCGTCGCCGGGTCCGTGCGCAGCCTGCCGCTGCTCATTGCCGCCAGCCTGCTCGCAGGGGCCGGACAAGGCACCGCCTTCCGCACGGCCTTCAACGACGTCGCGTTGGCGGTGGAACCTTCCCAGCACTCCCAGGTCATCAGCACCGTGTATGTGGTGACCTACCTGGGCAGCGCCGTCCCCGTGCTCTGCCTCGGCCTGGTCGCCGGGCTCATCGGCCTGCCCGCAGCGGTGGCCTGGTTCGCCGGGATCATCGGCGCCGGCTGCCTGGCGGTGGCCATCAGCGTGCTGGCCCACCGCCGACCCGCGGCCGCCTAAGGCCTCAAAGCGGGCCGGCCTGCCCCTGGACGTGGTCGAAGACCAACGTCGTCTCGGTATGGCCGACGGCTTCATCGGTGGCCAGGTTGTCCAAGACCCAATCGCGCAGGGCCTCCGTGGAGGGGACCGCGACGTGGAGCAGGTAGTCGGTGCCGCCGGAGACATGGAACATCGACAGGACCTCGGGCAACTGCGGAACCCCACCGGTGAACCGGTCGATCTGCACCCGGTCGTGGATCCGCAGCTTCACCGCGATCAACGCCTGGACGCTGCGCCCGACGGCCGGTAGGTGCAACCGGGCATGGTAGCCCTCGATGATCCCGCGCTCGACCAGCTGGCGGGTGCGCAGCAGGGCGGTCGACGGAGCGATTCCGGCCCGCTGGGCCAACGCGGCATTGCTGATGCGTGCGTCGGCGAGCAGTTCGGTGATCAACACACGGTCGACCTCGTCCAACGGGGCGTTTCCCAGGGGCTTCTTGGCGGCAGGCATGCCAATATTCCACCACATGCGGCCGGGTCCGCGGAGCGGGAGGGTCTGCGGCACAGTACGCTGGGGCCATGAGCGCTGCGCCCCGGAAGCCGGAGACAGGTTTCGATACGCGGCTGGCCGCCTATTGCGTGGTGGTCCGCCGATCCAAGATCCTGCTGGCCCTATGGGACATGCGACCCAGTTGGCCTGGCTTCACCCCCCGCTGGACCCTCCCCGGGGGAGGCGTCGAACTCGGAGAGGCCATCGAGGACGGTGCCGTCCGCGAGGTCTCGGAGGAAACCGGCTACGACGTGCGCCTGACCGCGCTGCTCGACGTCGATGCCGGACATGTTCCTGCCGAATCCAGATTGCACCCGACCAGTAAACCGCTGCAGAACGTCGCGGTGCTCTACTCCGCCGAGATCACCGGCGGGGAACTGGAATTCGAAGTCGACGGCACCACCTCCGAGGCCGGCTGGTTCGACCTCGCAGAGCTGTCCCGGCTGGAGCGGACCTCCCGGGTTGATTGGGCCGTGAAAGCACACCACCACCACGTCGACGGGGGCCGTCCATGATCCGATTCCAGCAGGTGAACAAGCAGTACGACGGCGGTGCTCCAGCCGTCTCCGACCTCAACCTGGAGATTCCCGAGGGCTCCATCACCGTTTTCGTCGGCCCCTCCGGCTGCGGGAAGACCACGTCGCTGCGGATGATCAACCGCATGGTGGATCCGACATCGGGCACCATCGAGGTCGATGGCCGCAACATCGCCGACGTCGCCCCCTATCAGCTGCGCCGTTCCATGGGCTACGTCATGCAGGCGGGCGGACTCATGCCGCACCGCACCATCGCCGAGAACATTGCCACCGTGCCCCGGCTCATCGGCACCGCCAAGGCGGACTACCGTCGCCGCGTGCAGGAACTGCTGGAGACCGTGGGGCTGGACGCTGAACTCGCTGGACGGTACCCCTCCCAGCTCTCGGGGGGCCAGCAGCAACGGGTCGGGGTGGCCCGCGCCCTGGCCGCCGATCCGCCCGTGCTGCTCATGGACGAACCCTTCAGCGCCGTGGACCCGGTGGTCCGCGGGGAATTGCAGAACGAACTGCTGCGGCTGCAGGACCAACTCTCCAAGACCATTGTCTTCGTCACCCACGACATCGACGAGGCGGTCCTGCTGGGAGACCACGTCGCGGTGATGGGCAACGCCGGAATACTTCAACAGTTCAGCCCGCCGGACGAACTGCTGCGGGCCCCCGCCAACGATTTCGTCGCCCACTTCATCGGCCGGGACCGTGGCTTCCGGGCTTTGTCCTTCCGACCCGCCACCGAACTGCGCTGGAAGTCCCTGGCCGGCCATACCGACGACGACGTGGCGCGGGCCGTCCGGATCCCACGCTCCTCCACCGTCCGCGCCGCCCTGGACGCCGCCCTGACCTCGCTCTCCGGGCTGGCGCTCGCCGTGGACGAGGACGGAACCGAAACCGGACTGCTGGATGCCGAGGAGATCGGCCGGCAGATCGGGGGGAGGGACCACGATGAAGTGGCTTGAAGGCCACTGGCAGGAGGTGTTGAGCCTGGCCGGTAGCCACCTGGTCCAATCAATCCTGCCGTTGCTGCTGGCGGCCCTCATCTCGATTCCCGTGGCCCGGCTGATCCGCATCAACGGAACCCGCCGGCGTCGTACCGTGAGGTGGGGTGTGGTCCAGCTCAGTGCCCTGCTCTACACGATCCCCTCGCTGGCGTTGTTCGTGGTGTTGCCCTCCATCCTGGGCACACAGATCCTGGACCCGTTGAACATCATCGTCGCGTTGACCATGTATGCCATCGCCCTGCTGGTGCGGAGTGCCGCCGATGCCCTGGAATCGGTGGATCCCGCGGTTCTGCGCGCCGCCGACGCCATGGGCTACCGGCCGGTGCGCCGGTTCTTCTCGGTGGACCTTCCGCTGTCGTTGCCGGTGCTCTTTCCCGCGTTGCGCGTGGTCTCGGTCAGCAACATCTCCCTGGTCAGCGTCGGGGCACTGATCGGTATCGACAATCTGGGGACCTTGTTCATGGACGGGTTGCGGCGTAGTTTCACTTTCGAAGTCGGGGTGGGCATCGTCGCCACGTTGCTCCTGGCCCTGCTGATGGACCTGATCCTCGTGTTGGCCCAACGCATGCTCACCCCCTGGGAACGCGCCAGGACCGCACCGCGAGCGACCCGGTGGGTGGCCGCATGAGCGCCCCCACCACGGCGTTCGCCCTGCTGCCCGCCGCCGTGCCCACGGCCGGCCCGCTGGGCGGACTCGCCGAATGGTTCTCCCGCCCCGGGACGCTCTCCGGCCCCGGAGGCATCCCGACCCGCCTGGTCGAGCACCTGGCCTATACCGGCCTGACCCTGGCGATCGCCCTGGTCATCGCCGTCCCCATCGGGCTCTACGTCGGACACACCGGCAAGGGCCGGGTCGCGGTCATCGCCGGATCCGGCATGTTGCGGGCCCTGCCGACGCTGGGCATGGTCACCTTGTTCATCCTGCTCTCCGGAACGCTGGGCATCATGCCGCCGATCTGGGCCCTGGTGCTGTTGGCGGTGCCACCCCTGCTGGCCGGGATCGCCGCAGGCATCTCCGCCGTCAACCCCGGAATCGTCGATGGGGCCCGGGCCATGGGCCTGACGGAACCCCAGGTGCTTTTCACCGTCGAGGTCCCCAATGCGCTGCCCGTCCTCATGGGCGCCCTGCGTCTGGCGGTCCTGCAGGTCATCGCCACCGTCGCCATCGTCTCGATCATCAACCTCGGAGGGCTGGGCCGTTATCTCATCGACGGCATTGCCGTCCGTGACTACCCCCAGGTCTTCGGCGGGGCCGTCGTCATCGCTGCATTGGCTATTGTGGTTGATGCGGTGCTGGCGATGGTCCAACGGATTGCCGTCTCGCCCGGCTTGAGAACCAACACAGGAGGCACCCCATGAACCGCATCAACCCACCAGGAGCCCGCCCGGTCCGCCGGGCCCGGCTCGCGGCCGCACTCGGAATCGTCGCAGCCCTCGGCCTGTCGGCCTGCAGCGGCTCGGACCCGCTGGCCGGCGACAGTGCCCAGGCCTCGGGGTCGGCACTGGACCGACCGCTGGTCATCGGCAGCGCCGATTTCCCCGAATCCCAAATCATCGCCGAGCTCTATGCCGGGGCCCTGGAAGGCGCCGGGATCGACGCGACGACCAAACCTGGCATCGGGGCCCGCGAGGCCTATGTCGGGGCCGTGAAGGACGGGTCGGCCGACGTCGTCCCGGACTATTCGGGAAACCTGCTGCTCTTCTTCGACAAGGACGCCAAGGCCGTCTCCGACACGGAGATCACCGACGCGCTCCAGGACGCCGTGCCCGAGGGACTCGGCGTGCTCAAGGCCTCCGCGGCGGAGGACAAGGACTCGATGGTCGTCACCTCGGCGACCGCCGAGAAATATGACCTCAAGACGGTGTCCGATCTGGCGAAGGTCTGCGACAAGCTGGTCCTGGGGGCACCGCCGGAGTTCAAGACGCGCGCCTACGGGCTGCCGGGGCTGGAAAAGGCCTACGACTGCGTCCCGAAATCCTTCGAACCCATTGCCGACGGCGGCGGCCCGCTGACCGTGAAGGCGCTGATCTCCGATCAGGTCCAGATCGCCGACATCTTCACCACCAGCCCGGCCATCGAGGACAACGGTCTGGTCTCCCTGGAGGACCCTAAGGACAACTTCATCGCCCAGCAGGTCCTGCCGCTGATCAACGCCGGCGTGGTCAGCCAGGAAGCGGCGGGGGTGCTGGACCAGGTCTCCAGCGAACTGACCACCGACGACCTGGTGGAACTGAACCGCTCGGTCTCCGGTGACGCGAAGCTGGACCCGGCCGAGGCGGCCGGGGAATGGCTCAAGGACAAGGGGCTGGACGGGAAGTAGCACCTCACCGACCCCCAGTGGTTCCCGCAGCGCCGGGTCATCCTTCCGGGATGACCCGGCGCTGCTGTCATATGCTGGGACAATGCCCGAGTTCAAGCAGTCCAATAAGCTCCACAACGTCCTCTACGACATCCGCGGCCCGCTGCTCGAGCACGCCCAACGGATGGAATCCGAGGGCCACCGGATCCTGAAGCTGAACATCGGCAACCCGGCACCCTTCGGGTTCGACGCCCCCGACTCGATCCTGGTGGACATCATCCGCAACCTGCCCCAGGCGCAGGGTTATTCGGATTCGCGCGGCATCTTCTCCGCCCGGACGGCGGTCTCGCAGTATTACCAGACCCGGGGCATCCAGACGATCGGCGTCGATGACGTCTATCTGGGCAACGGGGTCTCCGAATTGATCACGCTGAGCCTGAATGCCCTGTTGAACAACGGCGACGAGATCCTCATCCCGGCCCCGGACTACCCGCTGTGGACGGCCTCGGTGTCGCTGGCCGGGGGCACCCCCGTGCACTACCTCAGCGTCGAAGAGGAGGGCTGGCTCCCGGATCTGGAGGACATCGAAGCGAAGATCACCCCGCGCACCAAGGGCCTGGTGATCATCAACCCGAACAACCCCACCGGTGCGGTCTACCCCAAGCATGTGCTGGAGGGGATGCTCGAGCTGGCCCGCAAACATTCACTGATCGTCTTCTCCGACGAGATCTACGAAAAGATCCTCTACGACGACGCGGTGCACCACAACACGGCGGCCCTGGCCGACGACGTCCTGATCATGACCTTCTCCGGGCTCTCCAAGGCCTACCGGGTCTGCGGTTTCCGGGCCGGGTGGATGGCCATCTCCGGGCCCCGGCATCTGGCCGCGGACTACATCGAAGGCATCAACCTGCTGACGAACATGCGCCTCTGCGCCAACGTCCCGGCACAACACGCCATCCAGACGGCCCTGGGCGGATACCAGTCGATCAACGACTTCCTGCTGCCCGGAGGCCGGCTCAAGGAACAGCGCGACACCGCCTACCGGTTGCTCAACGAGATCGACGGCGTCTCGGTCCAGCAGGCCCAGGGGGCGATGTACCTGTTCCCGAAACTGGACCGGGAGGTCTTCCGTTTCGACAACGACGAGCAGTTCGCCCTGGATCTGCTCAAACAGCAGAAGATCCTCATCTCCCACGGGCGGGCCTTCAACTGGATCACCTCCGACCATTTTCGGCTGGTCACCCTGCCGTCGGTGCCTGACCTGGAGGAGGCCATCGGACGGATCGCCGAGTTCCTGGATGACATCCGCCGCTGAGCCGGTTCCGCCCCACCGCCGTGCTCCCGTCGCTATCCGCGCAGGGCCCCGGATGGCATAGTGGACCGCACGGTGGAGGTGCCGCCGGACGAGCGAACCGCTAAGGGGCCTCATATGGGCAAGAAGCACAAGAAATCCCAGGGTTTCCCGGGGGCCTCCTTCGGGGTCACCCACCCGCTATCGGCCCTGTTGCGGGCCGGCCGGGGCTTCTCCCTGCAGGATGCCGACCCGGGGGCGAAACCCGGCTTCCCCGGGAGCAAGAAGGACGGGCGGAAGGCGTTGGCCGCCGCCGATGAACGCCTCGACGACCTGCAGGAACGCCTCTACGCGCAGGCGATCGGCGGCGACGCCACCGAACGGGTGTTGTTGGTCCTGCAGGCCATGGACACCGCCGGCAAGGGCGGGATCGTGCGCCACGTCATCGGATCCGTGGACCCGCAGGGGGTGGAGCTGCAATCGTTCAAGGCGCCGACGGCGGCCGAGAAACGCCACGACTTCCTGTGGCGGATCGAACGCCGTCTGCCGCATGCGGGCATGATCGGGGTCTTCGACAGATCGCATTACGAGGACGTGCTCATCGGACGGGTGAGGTCCTTGGCCACCGACGAGGAAATCGAACGGCGTTACGGGGCGATCCGCGAGTTCGAGGAACGCATCGCCGCTGAAGGCACTCGCATCATCAAGGTCATGCTCCATATTTCACCGCAGGAGCAGTACCAGCGTTTGGCGAAGCGACTGGACCGCAAGGACAAATACTGGAAGTTCGCCCCCGACGACATCGATGACCGGCTCCTCTGGGAGGAGTACATGCAGGCCTACCAGCGGGTCATCGAGGAAACCGATGCGGATCATGCCCCGTGGTACGTCGTGCCGGCCAACCGCAAATGGTATGCCCGGGTGGCCGTGCAGCATCTGCTGCTCGAGACCCTGGCGGGGATGGACCCGCAATGGCCTGCCGCCCGCTTCGATGTGGACGCCGAACGTCTCCGGCTCAAGGAGTCCAAGGACGTCGGCTGAGCCGATCAGCTGCCCGCCGTCTCCTCGGCGTCGCCACGACCGGCCCGGTTGCGGGCGGCGTCCAGGCGTTCCCGGGCGCCTTCGAGCCAGGCCTCACAGCGGGCGGCCAGCGCCTCGCCACGCTCCCAGAGGGCCAACGACTGCTCGAGGCTGGCCCCGCCTGCTTCGAGCTGGGCCACCACGGCCACCAGTTCCTCACGGGCCTGTTCGTAGCTCAGCGCTGCGATATCGCCGGTGGAGTCCGTCTCTGTCATTGTGGTGCCTTCCTGTCGTGCATCGTGTCCTGGTCGTCGTCCTGCCCCGACAGGACGACGGCGGTGAGTTTCCCCCGGGCCAGCCGGATGGCCAGCTCGGTGTCGGGGGGAGCATCGGCGGGGGAGCGGACCACGGCACCGTGGGCTGTCTGGACGACCGCATACCCCCGGTCCAGGGTCTGTTGCGGTGACAGTGCCCTGACCTGGGCCCGCAGATGCGCCACGGCATCACGCCCGCGCCGCACCAACGTATCGATGGAACGATGCGATCTTTCACGCAGACGCTCCAGGTCCTCGCTCCTGACCTGCACCATGCCCTCCGGATGGGAAAGGACCGGCCGGGTACGCAGGGATTCGAGCTGGTGGGACGCACGGTCCAGGAACAACACCACCGAGCGGTCCAGCCGCTGCCGGGCCTGCTCGATCCCCTGCAACTCCTCGGCCAGATCCGGGACGATCCGCTTGGCGGCGTCCGTGGGCGTGGAGGCCCGCAAATCGGCCACGTCGTCGAGGATCGGCCGATCGGCTTCGTGTCCGATCGCGCTGACCACAGGCGTCGTCGCCGCGGCGACCGCACGGACGAGTTCCTCGGCGCTGAAGGGCAATAGATCCTCCAGCGCACCGCCACCGCGGGCGATGACAATCAGATCGACCTCCGGGTCGGCATCGAGCTCCCGGAGCGCGGCGATGACTTCGGGAACGGCATTGACCCCCTGCACCGCGGTGTTGCGAACCGTGAAGTCCACGGCCGGCCAGCGCAGCGTGGAATTGCGGATGACGTCCTTTTCCGCGTCCGAGTCACGCCCTGTGATCAAACCGATCCGTTGCGGTAGCAGCGGAAGCCGGAGTTTCCGGGACGGGTCGAAGAGTCCCTCTCCGGCCAGGGCATGGCGCAGCCGTTCGAGCCGGGCGAGCAGATCGCCCAACCCGACGGGCCGCACGTCCGAGGCGATCATCGACAGGCGGCCGGTCTTCAGATAAAGGTTCGGGGCCACCCGGGCCACCACCCGGGAGCCGACCTCGGGTTTGGTCTCCAGCCGGCGCATCACCGAGGACCAGACGTTGACCGAGAGTGAATATTCGACGTCGACATCGCGCATGGTCAGATAGGCGTGGCCGTTGCGGACATTGGCTTCGAGGAGCTGGCCTTCGATCCAGGCCGCCGGCGCCCGTTCGACATGCTGCTTGAGCTTTTCGGAGAAGACCCGCAGCGGCCAGGGGGCGTCGGGGCTGGTGTCACCGGCCATCGGGGGCAAGATGGCTCCGCCATCGGGCTGCCGTCCCGCGGCGGCGGACGGGTTCGGGTTCTCCACGGCTCTTGCTCCCCGGTCTCGTTGCGGCTCCGGCAGTCGTCCGGGCCCATGTACATGCATACCAGTAGGCTGGGATAAATGGCGTACGCCCGGCCGGGCGTGCCGAGGCAAACCATCCGGGAAGGGGAGGCCGTGCGCTCCATCGGACCCGTGGTGCTCATGATCCTGTCGGCGCTTCTGGCTGGCGGGGCCGTCACCGGATCCTCCATCGATCGAATCGCACACACCGCCGGACCGGCCCGTGAGATCGCCGGGGGCCTCCCCACAGACCAGGACGTCAGGGACGCACTGCCGCAGGTGATGATCGATGGAATCCACGAGGCCCTTCCCGGCAGCATCGAAGTACCCGAGATGTTGGTCGAGCCGCTGAACAAGGCCAGTGCACGGGCCGTGGAGGTGGTGCTGGACAGTGAAGGTTTCGAGCCGGCCTGGCTTGAAAGCATCGATGAATCCCGACAGGCCTATGTGGATCGGCTCTCCGCGGTGCGGAACGGCGCGGCGGAAACGGCGCCGGCCACCCTTGAACTCGGCCCCGTGGTCGATCTCGGCGTCGAGGGCCTCAAGGAGGCGGCCCCCGGGGTGGGGCTGGGGCTGGTGATCGATTCGCTGGGCCAGGACATCACTGCCTCCGTTCCCCTGGATCTCCCGTCCGCCGATCCGACGGTGGCGCAACGGGTGGCCACGACGGTATGGCTGGCTGGTTCCTGGGGATGGGCCGCCGTTGGCTCGGCGATCCTGGCATTAGCCGGACTGGTGCTGGCCCGGCCCCGGTCCCGGGGAGGGGTCGTCGCCCTGGGAGGAGCGGTCGTCTGCCTCTGGTCGGCGGCCCTGTTGATCCTGGCGGAGCGTCTCGCCCCGGACGGCGCGGTCCAGGCCTCGGAGGGGCTGGGCGCGGTGGCCGGATCCCGGATCATGACCGGGCTGGCGGAGCAGGTGCAGGGCGTCGGAACGGCCTCACTGGTGGGTGGGGTAGTGGTCCTGATTGGCGGGGTTGTGATCCGGCTCCTCGTGGGTCGTGGCAGGAACGGATAGCATGGATGGCATGTCCATCAGTTCTGCCGCCCCGGTTTCCGTGCCCATGCCACAGGTGC
Organism: Arthrobacter sp. 179; assembly: GCF_052379645.1. NCBI lineage: Bacteria > Bacillati > Actinomycetota > Actinomycetes > Micrococcales > Micrococcaceae > Arthrobacter > Arthrobacter sp. 179. Next base: position 118,392 of record NZ_JBQSYU010000004.1, read on the forward strand.
CCCGTCGTCGTCGTTCGCCCGAGGAGGTAGCCGCCGTTGCCCCCGTTGAGGGACCCAAGAGGGTCCTTCTGGCCGCCCCGCGGGGTTATTGCGCCGGCGTTGATCGGGCGGTGATCGCCGTGGAAAAGGCCCTGGAACATTATGGGGCCCCGGTGTATGTCCGTAAACAGATCGTGCACAACGTCCACGTCGTGTCCACATTGGAGGAACGCGGAGCCATCTTCGTCGAGGAGACCGACGAGGTCCCCGAAGGCGCGCTCGTCGTGTTCTCGGCCCACGGGGTGAGCCCCGCCGTCGTCCAGTCCGCCGAAGACCGCAATCTGCGGACCATCGACGCGACCTGCCCCCTGGTCACCAAGGTCCACCGCGAAGCCGTCCGGTTCGCCAAGGCCAAGAACCACATCCTGCTCATCGGCCATGCCGACCACGAAGAGGTCGAAGGGACCTACGGGGAGGCCCCGGAGAGCATCACGATCGTGAACAACCCGGCGGAGGCCCGTACCGTCGAAGTCGAGGATCCGGAGCACCTGATCTGGCTCTCGCAGACGACCTTGTCGGTCGACGAGACGCTGGAAATGGTGGATATCCTGCGCGAGCGGTTCCCGAAACTCCAGGATCCGCCCAGTGACGATATCTGCTATGCCACCTCCAACCGCCAGACGGCGATCAAGAAGATCGCCCCCGAGGCGGAACTGGTGATCGTCGTTGGCTCGTCCAACTCCTCCAACTCCGTGCGTCTGGTCGAGGTCGCCCTTGAATACGGGGCCAAATACGCCCACCGGGTCGACTTCGCCCATGAGATCGACGAGGCATGGTTCGAAGGCATCTCCAGCGTGGGGATCTCTTCGGGCGCCTCGGTTCCCGAAGTCCTCGTCTACGAGGTGCTCGAACTACTCGCCGATTACGGGTTCGGTCCCGTCGAGGAGATCGTCACCGCGCAGGAGGACATCATCTTCTCGCTGCCCAAGGAACTGCGGGCCAAGCTCAAGGAAGCCGGCGACACCTCGACCGGACTTGGCGGGCACGGAACCGCGAACTAGGCGTACCTGCGCCGCACGAGAAGCACGTCATGACCGCATCGAACGGCACCAAGGCGCACGTCTTCGATGCGGGCGGTACGGAAGTGGCGGACCCGGAGCGGGGTGCCGCCCTCATCCAATGGACCAACCCGCTCGAAGGTACCGATGGCGGACTTCGACGGACCTGCCGGGGATCCTGGGAACGTCCCGGGGAAATAGGCGCTCGATGCGACCGGCCCCGGCCGCCGTGCGATTAGGCGGAAATCCACCGTACGCAACATTGTGGACGATTCCCCCACGGGGCCCGGCGTGCGGCATCGGATCCTGCCGTCTAGGCACCTGCCCCGCTGCGTGGTTCCGCGGGCTGCTCCTGCGTGGGCCGCTCGGCCTGCAGGAGCTCACTGGCACTGAGGACCCGGGGAGTGGACTCCAGGGACGGCACGGACAGCCCGGCTCCATCGGTGGAGGACAACCCATGGCCCGGGTCCAGGTTCTGGATCCGACGTACCGAGGGCAGGACCCTGGACTCAAGGGTTCCGACGAACGAGTTGTAGCGTTCAACGCTGGACTTCAGCGAGGATCCCAACTTCGTCACATGGGATCCCAACGTGCCCAAGCGGTTGTAAAGGTCCTTGGATTCGTCGAAGAGGGCCCTGGCGTTTTCCGTGAGCAATTCCTGGCGCCAGGCGAAGGACAAGCCCTTGAGGATGGAGAGCAACGTGGCCGGTGCGGCTAGGGCGACGTTCTTGGAGAACGCATGATCGAGGAGCTCCGGATCACTGGTGACTGCTGCGGCGAGGAAGGATTCCGCCGGTAGGAAGCAGACCACCAATTCAGGGCTGGCGGCCAGGGATTCCCAATAGGCCTTCGACCCCAGATCGTCGACATGCGCCCGCAGGGCCTTGGCATGGGCTTCGAGCAGCGTCCGCCGTTCGGCCTCCCGTGACGGTTCCGCCAGGAGATCAATCTCCTGGGCCAATAGGTAGGAATTGAGCGGGACCTTTGAATCGACAACGACGGATTTGCCGCCGGGCAGGGTGATGACCATGTCGGGGCGCTTGCCGTCGGACGTGGTGACCTGCTCGTTGAAATCCACCCGGGACAGCATCCCCGCTGCTTCCACCACCCGGCGTAGCTGGACCTCGCCCCAGGTGCCCCGCGCCGACGTGTTGCGCAAGGCCCCGGCCAGTGACGACGTCGTCCTCAAAATGGCGGCGTCCTGCTCGGCTGCCATGTTCAACTGCTGGCTGAGCTGGCCGTATTGCTCGACCCGGTCACGTTCGAGGACCGTCACCTGCTGCTGGACCTGCTGGAGCTTCTCCGCCACGGGAGCCAACACCTGCAGCACCTTCCGTTCGTCGCCGTCGCGTTGGCGTTCAGCGTCCTGCCGGGACTGGAGCGAATCAATGTGGCTGTGTGCGGTCGCCAACGCCGATTCGGCGGTGGCGAGTTCCTGCGTGGCCCTGCGGTTCTCGTGATTGAGGACGGAAAAACGGTCCCTGAGCCCGAGCATCCAGAGGCCGAAAGCCCCGAGAACCAGGCCCAATAACAACGTGAGAGTCGACACAACCCATGCAAAAGCGTCCATGGGTCCACTGTGCCAGTCCGCGCCGACACATTGCGGCAGGTAGAGTTGTCTCCCGTGGCACTTACTATCGGAATCGTCGGACTGCCCAATGTCGGCAAGTCAACCATGTTCAATGCACTGACCCGCGCGCAGGTTCTCGCGGCGAACTACCCGTTCGCCACGATCGAGCCCAACGTCGGCGTCGTCCCCCTGCCGGATGAGCGGCTGAAGGTCCTCGCCGGGATCTTCGGATCCGAGCGCATCCTGCCGGCAACGGTGTCGTTCGTGGACATCGCCGGAATCGTCAAGGGCGCCTCCGAGGGGGAGGGGCTGGGCAATAAGTTCCTGGCCAACATCCGCGAAGCAGACGCCATCTGCCAGGTCACCCGGGCGTTTGCTGATCCTGACGTGGTCCACGTCAACGGAGAAATCGACCCCGCCGGAGACATCGACACCGTCGCCACGGAGCTGATCCTGGCCGACATGCAGACGATTGAAAACCAGCTGCCGCGGCTGGAGAAGGAAGTCAAGGCCAAGAAGGCCGACGCCTCGTTGCTGGCAGCCATCAAGACGGCGCAGGAAGTGCTGGAAACGGGCACCACGCTCTACGCCGGCGCCGCAGCAGCCAAGCTCGATCTCGCCGAGATCGCTTCGCTGCAGCTCATGACCACCAAGCCATTCATCTACGTCTTCAACATGGACGAAGAAGCCCTCGCCGACGAGGCCCTGCGCACCCGACTGAGTGAACTCGTGGCTCCGGCCGAGGCGATCTTCCTGGATGCCCAGTTCGAATCCGACCTGGTCGAACTCGAAGAGGACGAAGCCGCGGAGATGCTGGCCGACGCCGGCTATGAGGAGTCCGGCCTGGATCAGTTGGCCCGCGTCGGGTTCAACACCTTGGGGCTGCAGACTTATTTGACGGCAGGCCCGAAGGAATCACGTGCCTGGACGATCCCGCAGGGGGCCACCGCGCCTCAGGCAGCCGGAGTCATCCACACCGACTTCCAGCGAGGATTCATCAAGGCCGAAATCATTGGTTTCGAAGACCTGGTCGCTGCCGGGTCAACCGCTGCCGCCAAGGCCGCCGGCAAGGCACGTATCGAAGGCAAGGAATACATCATGAAGGACGGCGACGTCGTCGACTTCCGATTCAACGTCTAGGTACCGGCCGGCCTGAAACTTACAGCGGTGGCCGCCAGGAACATATGTTCGTGACGGCCACCCACATATTTCCACCCGTGGTGCGTCGCAATAATGCCGTGCTCCTTGTGCGGCTTCACTTTCGGGTGGCTCAGCTTGCGGGGCCAGTGGGGGCGCCTTAGAAAAGGGGCCAAGGCACCGCGGACATCTCACCGCGTGGGGATGGAAACCGGCCCTCTGAGAGCAACCGTGTGCAACGTGCCGCGAGAGATGCCAGTTCCTCGACGCTGAGCAAGTCCACCAGTTCCTGGCCCAGACCGCCCTGTAGCCCTTCGCTGACCCGACCTATGCCGTCTCGTTCATCGGCGGTGAGGGCTTCTCCCAGCCACCCCCACAGCACCGTCCGCAGTTTGTGGTCGCTGTGGAGGGTGAGCCCATGGTCCACACCGTGCCGATGGCCGTCAGCCATGGCAAGAATGTGATCTCCTTTGCGGTCGGCGTTGTTGACGATGATGTCGAACACCGCCATGCGTCTGAGGGCAGGCGAGTCTTCGTGGACGAGCGCGATTATCCGTCCGCTCTCATCACGCCCCTCGAGAACCTGTTTCCAGCCGGTCTCCGGAACCTGGTCCGTTGCGACCAGGTCCACAGCGTTTTGGGTTCGGTCCCGCTCCTGCCAGAGCTGCACCATTCCTTCACCCATCGGCCCATCACGCAGCCAGGTGCGTGGCACGATGTCCCAGCCGAGGGCCTGCGAGACCAGATATGCGGCCACTTCCCGATGAGCCAAGAGGCCCTGCGGAAAATCCCAGAGCGGAGTTTCGCCAGCTATCGGCTTATAGACAACCACTACATTGCCGATGGTGCCGAGGAACGTAGCGTTGGACGCCGTCGTGATGCGACCGGTCAGAGTCAGCTCGGCTGTCGCGAGGTCCGGCGTCGCCATCAGACCTCGGGGGAGGGACAGTTGTGCCCGTCTGCGTCCATGGGATAACCACAGAACGGGCATATCGGACGACCGGCCCCGACGATCTCGCGGGTGCGCTTGGTGAATGCACGGGCGCTGCCGACCGGAATTCGCACCCGAAGCATTTCGGGCTCGTCAGTGCCTTCCTCGACGAGCCATTCGCCGTTGCCATCAGCATCAGCATCGGTGATGGGGTAAGCCTCCATGACGATTTGGGCCGTGGTCGGGTCCCAGCCCAGGCCCACAGCTCCGGTACGGAACTGCTCCTGGACGACCTCGAGCTGGTCATTATCGACTAGTTCAACGGGAGTGTTCGTGGGAACACTGAAGGGGTTGCCATCGATGGTGATGAGCTGGTCGAGGATTTCGTCGATCTTCTCCGCGAGCAGAGCAGACTGCTGCTTCTCGAGCGCAATGCTGATGATCTGCGTCCCCGCACGCACCTGCAGGTAGAACGTACGCGCCCCCGGAAGGCCAAGGGTGCCAACGACGACCCGATCGGGCCAGTCGAATTCGTGAACACGTGTAGCCATGTCAGTATTCTAGGCGCATATGGTTCATGGGGCCTTCTGTCCTGCACCGCCGCCCACCGGGGCATCACCAGAAAGAGTGTTGGTAGTCAGCCACGATAGATCACCCGCGTTGGTGTTGGTCGCGTAGACGTTCGGCCGACTCGTTCCGTAGTGCACGATCGATACAGAGGCGGGGCCGACGTTAATACGCTGAAACAGGTCAAGATGCATGCCAAGCGCATCGGCAAGGATTGACTTGATGACGTCACCGTGGCTGACCGCCACCCATACGGCTTCCTGGCCGTACGCGGCTTCGAAGGCCGCATCATGGCGGCGAATTGCTGCCACTGACCGGGCCTGCATTTCTGCCATTGACTCACCGTCGGGGAAGACGACGGCGGACGGTTGGGTCTGTACCAACGGCCACAACTCCTCGGACGCGAGATCACTGAGCGCGCGGCCCTGCCATTGGCCATAATCGCACTCTGTTAGGGCTTGATCGACCACCGTGCCCGGTGTGCCGGTCTGGCGCTCGAGGATGATTTCGGTGGTTTCCCGACAACGCTCAAGTGGGCTCGATACCACCCCGGCAATGGGGACGGGCGCGATCCGTTCTCCGGTCAGAGCGGCCTGGTCACGCCCGACCGAGTCCAAGCTGACGCCAGCGGCTCGGCCAGCTAGCAGACCAGTGGCATTAGCTGTGGTGCGGCCGTGCCGCACGAGAAGAACTGTCGCCATCCACCCAGCCTAGCCACCCATTAGCTGGGGGGCGTGAATCGGGCTGGGGCGTGCGTCGACAGTTCATGCGATGTACAAGATGACCAGAGGGTGGTCCGTGACGTGACGGGGTCGACTCCCGCTCTACCATCCGACACCTATCGGCTGACCACCTACGGCGGCGGCGGGGAACCCGGAGCGTGTCATCTTCTGTCGGTCGTTGGAACTTTCCGCCGTTCTGTTGGAAGGTTGGCTGAAGGGCCAATTTTAGGTCCAACCGACATTTATGAAGGAGCATCAAACCATGACTTTTTCCGTCTATCTTTCCGGTGAGATCCACACCGACTGGCGTGATGAGATCCAGCGTGGTGCAGAGGCCCTCGGGCTCGACGTGGAATTCACCTCGCCGGTGACCGACCACCCCGCAAGCGACGCCGCAGGCGACCACCTCGGCGAGACCTCTAGCCAATTCTGGCGTGATCACCAGTCCTCCAAGGTCAACTCCATTCGTACGCGCACGCTGATTGAACAGAGTGATTTGGTGGTGGTCCGCTTCGGAGATAAGTACAAACAATGGAACGCCGCCTTCGATGCCGGCTACTGCGCAGCTCTGGGCAAGCCATACATGACGTTGCACGACGAAGACATCGTCCATCCGCTCAAGGAGGTCGACGCCGAAGCACAGGCTTGGTGCAAGACCACTGCTCAGGTGGTGCAGACACTGCAGTACGTACTCAAGGCATAAAACAGCGGTTGCTCCGTGCTGGAACGCGGTCGACTTTCGCCTCACCGCATTGCCGCGTTCCGGTTCCACCGTTGTCCCTGGGCCGGCATCGGCCCCTGATGCACGAACTTCGTGCTCGCCTTGAGTGCACGACGGAATGACGGGGTGATCGGAGTGCTTCGATGTCGTCGGCCAGGTCGGAGACGGGCCGACGCCCGTCAAGCTCGATGGTTGCGCCTCGCCGTAGCTGTGGTTCGACGTCCCTCGGATTCCGGCGCACTTCATCCTGCTGTGCCCTGGTGCGTCCGTACGGGTTGTTCGTCCTGTTGGCGACACGCTCGATGAGAGCCTGGACCGGAGCGTTCAGCAGCACCACGTGGTCGAACCGGTCGTAGAACCTTCCCTGGTTCTCGACGGTGCCCGAGATCAGCAAATCATCGTGCCGGGCCAGGAGGTCGCTCATTCTCGACTCGTCCCAGACGCTTCCCGGCAACTCCCAGTTGTCGTAGTCCGTATCAACGGTGAGGTGTCCCCGAATGGCAAGCTCTTCGAGCAACGTCGACATCCCGGCACCGGACATGCCGGTGATGAGGATGCGGGCCCTGACGCAAGCGTAATGGACTTCCTGAAAGACGGATGTGAATCCTGCGCGCGTCGAGGGTTGGACTGGAGACCTCCAGCTTCCAGGGCTTCTTCGGGCCGGAACCCGGCTGGTTTCAGCTTCAACGTTTATTTCCGGGGGAGCGCAGTCGGATGCACCCGGTGGCCCACGGTACGAGCCGTCAGGGCACGTCACTTCGGACGACAGGAATCGGTGTCGAGGAGGCGGACGTTTGAATAGCACTTTTGATGCTGCGGCCTCAGTGCTGGTACCGACTATGCCACCGTGGACTACCGCTCTAAAAGGGTACATATGGCGAGCTACGACGGCTGCCCTGGAGCCTTGTTGTAGCGTAGTCGATGTGGAGAATTCAACGGCGTTCGTTCGGGCACTGGAAGAGCTACAGACCACCGGGGTAGTGACGATGCCGGGTAGACCCGCCGGATGGTCGAAAGCGAGACGATGGTTGTTCCTGGTACTCATCGGGCTCGTGAGTCTGGTCGGCTTGGGTGCGGCCATCGCTTTGGGCTTGGTTCTGTCCGGCGAGAGTCTCCGGGTCACGGGGGCGACCATTTCCGGCATCATCTCGGTCTACGCCATGCTCTTTGGCGGGCTGGCCCTACTGATTACGACGTATCGGCGTCAGCTCGAGTTCGCTGATCTTGAACGTGAAGAGGTCAGGCTTGAAACTCGTGGAATGACGCTGCGCGGTATCGGTCCGATTCCCTGGCAGGACTTCGAGCCAGCCAGAAGCATGATGGTGCGCGCCGAGCATAGCGGTAGTTACACCCTTCGCGCCGTGATGCCGTTGACGCAGTTGGGGCTCGTCAATGTGAATCAACGGATGCCTCGGCAATTGCGCGGGCGCATCTCACCAGCCGTGGGGCCGTTCTGGAGCCGCCGCCACCGCTGGTTATATGTCCCCGGGGTGGAAGGGATGCCAGAGGGCGCCGTGATGGAACTGATCAACACGGCTCACTGGATGTTTGGCCAGACAGTTCACACTCACCCATGAGCTGGCAGCGGGTCAACGCAGGGCCGGATCCCGCCCGTTCTTCGGCATGCGACCAGGTCTATTCAATAGAGGCGGGCCGGTTGCACGACGCTGCGATGAGCAGAGCTGCGACGTAACAACCCCCGATGACATTCGTAGGGAGGACCCGTCACGAGGCGTCCATGGGCCACGCCCATGGGACGGGTGCCGGGGATACTGCCAAGCTTTGGGCGGGATACGATCGCGAAGCCATGGACCGCACACACCGGAGGAGGCGCGATGACCAACGATCTCGTGACGGGCATGCTCCCGGTGCTCGGAAGATCCTTGGAGCCAGGGTTCAATGTCTTCGACGTGATGCACCACGGACTCCACGAGAAACAGATCTCCAACGTCTTCACGTGGCTTCTGGAGGTCGAAGGTTCCCACCGACTCGGCGACGCCTTCATGAAAATCCTCATCGACGAAGTTAATCGTCAGAAGACCGGCGCTGAACCGCTTCCGGACGCCGGCTACTGGGTCCGGCAGGAAGTGAACACTGCTGTGGCGGATGAGCCGGCAGACATCGCCGATATGGTTCTCGAGAGCGATGCCGCGGTGCTCGTCGTTGAGAATTACTTCACCTCCGACGGGCATGGCCATAGTTACGAGGGATATCTTAAATACAGCCGACGCGACGGACGGAGGGGCGCCGTCGTGCTCCTCTGCCGAGACCGGGATGAAACGCTTCAGACCCAAGGCTGGAAGAACGCCCCGGTTCTCACCTACAGCCTGTTGATCGAGCGGCTTCGCGGAGTGATCGATCGCGATCCCGGCTACCGCCAACGGAACCCGGAGGCCTATTCGTTCCTTGACCAGATGAGTCAGAAATTTTCGAACGGGAGGGGACTCGTGGAAGAGCAGGATGTGGTCGGCTTCGTCGTCGCGATGTGCGCGACGGGAGAAGCGAGGAGGTATCAGGGCAAGTGGCAGGACGTGGAGGCGGAAAAGTTCGCGAACGATCTGGCAGTTCAAGCGCGTGAGCGTTTCGGTGAGGGCCGTGAACTCCTGAAGAGACTGAAGTTGCAGGCGCGCCTCTTCGCTGCCAACGTCCTGAAAGACCAACTGAACGCAACGTTCGGCCCCGAATACGTGCAAGAGGTAAGTGCACGTTATGCCGGGATATACGAATGGACGGTCAATTTTGAGGTGCCCGGAGGAGGAACTGACTTCGGAGAATGTCAGCTGCAGCTCAAGTTCGGCCCCTCTGCCTGGTTCGCGAACGAGCAGGACCCGAACTGGAGGCAGACGGTGGCTGGGGCGTCGGTCGACTACTCACATCTTTTCATCACCCGGGCGGAGACCCGTGAGGTTCGGCAGAGCGAAGTCACCATCGGTGAAGTTCTCGACGGGCTTGATCAGTCCGATAGGCGACTGCACGATGAGATCGTGAGGCTGTTGGATGGTGATGGAACTATCGTTTCGTCGGAGTCATAGAGGCGGAACTGCCTGCCCCGCCTTCTGCGCCACGGCTAGTTGACCGGTGTTGTGCCGGCCTGCGAAGTCTCGGGCCGAAGCCAGCTCCAGGCGAGTGACCTCTCCCCACGGAACCCCGGCGTTGTGCACACGGCCCTGATGCACGGCTTCATCAGGCAGGGACCGTCTCCTTGTCCTGCGCCATGGCGACGCCGTCGACATCCGTATCAGTCTCGAGCATGCTTCACGCGCCGGGCTCTACGATGGTGACGAGAGAGGGCCTTGCCTACTAACTCTGGGGGTACTTGCCCCAGGTCATTCGAAGGAAGTGTGCGTGTCAGAGTTCAGGGCTCCGGCTCCTCGGCCCGGAACGGGCGCTCCCAGCCCTGTTCTTCCGTCCCGTAGGCCGGTTGTTGTCTGGAATCCTGATGCCGATACTCCCTGATGGCTCTGGGCACGCTTCTGGTGTTCTGGGGCTGCTATTGGGCCGGCACCACGTGCAACGACTGATTCCTCATGGGCGGAATCGTTGTCGCGGGAACGCACATCCCGGCACTCATCGTTCTACAACGATGACGCGATGGGCTGGAAGGACTCGGCATCCATCTCTGGTTCCTTGCACTGTCGCTCATCATCTCGCTCGTCCTGGGAGGGGCCCTGCGTTCCAGCTGTTCCATGTGGCTGCCGAACAGGGAGTGCCCGCCGTACCGCAGCTCATGGCGAACCTCGTGGTTTTGTAGGAACCGTTCTTCGTCTTCGGCTGGTTGTTCCTTCGCTGGGAACGTGCTTTCGGCTGGCTGCCAGCGATTCTGCTGACCGGAATCGGGTTAGCGCTGCAGCATGTCGGCTCGGTTCCTTTCGCACAAGCCATCGGCTTCGGCCTGTTCGCGGTGCTTTTCGGCATCGTTTTCGCATTTGTGCGGAACCTCTTGATCCTGTGGCCGTTGTTCTATCCCGTCGCCAGTGGAATCGGGACGCTGCAAGCCGGCTATCTGATGGGGTGGCCCGAGGCGTTCTCTGGCGCGGTATTACTGGCGGTGCAAATCGTTGTCCACGTCGTAGTTTTCCGGATCAGCCGCCGGGGAAGGCAGCCCGCCGGGACCTGAGGCTGCCAAGGGGTGGTTTCGGACAGCAGGGATTGCTCTACTGGGAACACGGTTGCTAGCCGCAGTGAAACCCCGACAGGAGTGAAGAAATGAGCAAGGTCCCGGTTCCTCCCACCACGTTGGCTATCTGCCTTACAGGGCAATACCTGCTGATGCGCCAGCGTGCGGTGACACCGACCTCGGCCACCGTGGCCGCTGTTCTTTCACTGGCCTCGGGATCCCTCGTCGTGGGCAGCTTATGGGAGTTCCGACGCCAGCGCACCAGCTTCGATCCGGTCGACGTGGAGGCCGCCACGTCGCTGGTGGTCCGGGGACCGAACCGGCTGACCAGGAATCCGATGTACCTCGGCATGGCCGGCCTGCTGGCTGCCCACGCGATCCTGCGTCGGTCCGCCGTCGCCGTGCTGCCGATGGCAGCGTTCGTCCTGGTCATGGGCCGCGTGCAGATCCCCCTCGAAGAAAAGGCATTGAAAGCGAGGTTCGGAGCAGACTACGGGCGCTACCGTGGCTCGGTGCCCCGCTGGTGAACCGTTGTCCGGTCTGCCGCCCCGGAGCCGGCCGCGCGTCGATTACCCGGAGCAGCGCGCCTCGCGGCCCTGGTGGCAAGAACGTCCCCGAAGGGGGCTTGAGTGCGGAAACCGGGCCCTGACCGACGTACGCTGACCCATGGATGTTGGATCGGCCACGGGAAAGAAGCGGCAGTCATGAAGATTGGGATATTGGGGACGGGCAGTGTCGCGCAGGCCCTCGCGGGCGGATGCATCGACGTCGGACACGAAGTAACCCTGGGCTCGCGACAGCCGGAGTCACGCACGGGGCTCCCTTTCCCTGTCGCTACCCTGGAAGCGACGGCCCGAGATGCCGAGGTGATCGTGAACGCGACGCCGGGGGCCGCGTCCGTGGAACTACTCGGTCAGCTGGATTCGGCCGCTTTCAGCGGAAAACTACTCATCGACGTTGCCAACGCCGCCACCTCCGGATTCAACCACCTGTACCCGGGCTCCAGCCTCGGCGAAAAGCTGCAGGAGATGCTTCCCCAGGCACAAGTCGTCAAGACGATGAACACCTGCGCCGGCAAAATCTTCGTGAACCCCTCCCTGCTGGAGCCGAGCAGCATCTTCCTCTCCGGAGATAATGTCGGGGCCAAAGATCGGACGACGTCACTCCTTGGGGGAACTGGGCTGGACCTCGGAATCCATCGTGGACCTGGGCGGGATCGAGACCGCCAAGGGGCCGGAGCACTACTTCATCATGTGGGCGTATCTCACGGACGCGCTGGGCACCACGGCCCTCAACATGCAGGTCGTTCGCTGACGAACGAAGTGGCCCGTGTGGTCGACCGGAGTCTGCACTTCGGGACCGGCCCGCTGCCGGCCTGCACACGCTCCAGGACGGTAGCGCCAGGCCGATGAGGAATATACGGCTCCCCACGACGTTGTACCCAGCGGAAGCCGTCGTCTGAAACCCGATCATGGGCGGAGCGACGGACGCTCTCGGCGCCGAATCGGCGCAATCGGAGGTTTTCGTGTCAACAGCAGATAAAGGTCGCGTCATTGTCCTGGGCGGTCATGGAAAGATCGCCCTTCTGGCGGCGCCCAAGCTCAAGGACGCGGGGTACGCCGTCGAATCCGTGATCCGTTCCGCGGATCAAAGGGGCGACATCGAAGCCGCCGGGGCCAGCCCGGTTGTTCTCGACCTGGAGAATGCTGACGCCGAGGCGTTGACGCAGGCGTTCTCCGGTGCGCAGGCCGTGGTCTTCTCCGCCGGAGCCGGCGGCGGTAGCCCCGAACGCACACGCTCGGTCGACTTCGAAGCGGCGGCCCGTACCATGGATGCCGCCGAAGCAGCCGGCGTCAAGCGATTCGTGATGGTCTCCTATGCCGGCGCAGGTGTTGATGCCGACCGGCTCGATCCGGAGGACTCGTTCCATCCCTACGCGCAGGCCAAGCATGATGCGGATGCCCATCTGCGGCAGACAGGTCTGGATTTCACGATCCTTGGCCCCGGACGGCTCACCTTGGAGCCGGCCAGCGGAAAGATTACGATCGCTGATTTCGAGGGCACGATCGCCGGCCAGGCGCCCGCGGGCGATGAAGCCGTGACCTCCCGCGAGAACGTAGCCGAGGTCCTGGCCCACGTGCTCTCGGACGGGGCTGCGATTGGCCGCACAGTCAACTTCTATGACGGTGACACCCCGATCGCCGAAGCGATCAACTAAGCAGATCGATGACCCTCCGGGGGGCCGGCCGCCGTTCCGGGTCGGCCCCCGGCAGTGGTCGCCTCTTCCGGACCTTCGCTCTGCGGGGAGGATCATGGGGAGAGGGCTGCAGATAACGAATGGACTGTGAAATCGGTTCCGGTCGATGTTTAATCCGAGTCGTTTCTTGAGGTGTCCTGTAGTCTGCTGCGACCAACGGCAGATCGAAACTGCCTTGTTTGCAAGTCCGGACCAATAAGGAGGCTTCCCATGGAAGACATCGATTGGATAGGTATGGCGCAAAAGGTCGGCATGGCCATCGTCATACTCATTGTGACGTGGATTATTGCCAAGGTCGTGAAATGGGCCATTGGCAAGGTTGTCGGCCGCGTATCGTTCTTGCAGAAGCAAGACGGCGATGGTGCATCGACCGGAGAATCGATTGGCAGTATCGGTTCGTTGATCGTCTGGCTGTTCGGCCTGGTGGCCATCCTCCAGGTGTTCGCCCTGGACGCAGTCCTGACACCGATTCAGGAACTCCTGTCCACGCTGATGGGCTTCCTGCCCAACGTCATCGGGGCCGCTGTGGTCTTCTTCATCGGCTTCGTGATAGCGAAAATCGCCAAGCAGCTCATTGCCTCCGCCATCGGAATGCTCAACTTCAACAGCATTGCCGGAAAGATGAAGCAGGTTGATCCGACCTCGGGTGCCGGGGCAACACCGACCCCAGCCCAGCCGTCAGGTGCCGCCGAGGCACAGGCGGGAGCCGGGATGGACTCCCGGAAGATCGGCTCCATGGTCGGCAATCTGGTGTTTGCCGTCATCTTGATCGTGGTGGGCATCGCAGCTCTCCAGATCCTCGACATCTCGGTCATCTCCGATCCGGCCGAGCAGATGCTCACCATGATCCTCAACGCGATCCCGATGATCATCGCGGCCCTGGTGCTGCTGGGCATCGGCGTCCTCATCGCAAAGTTCGTCGGTGGCATCCTGGAGGCCACGTTGCGTGGTCTTGGAACCGACCGGGCAGCAACGAACCTCGGGATTCTGAGCGCCGACAAGAGCGCCTCGACCATTCTGACCCGCGTGGCACAAGTGGCCATCGTGGTGTTCTTCGGGATCATGGCTGCTCAAGCGCTTGGTTTCCCCGAGATCTCGGATCTGCTGAACACGGTGTTCGCACTCGGGGGCCGGGTGCTGTTTGGCGTCGTTATCGTCGCCGTCGGCTTCCTGATCGCCAAACTGGTGTCCAGTGCCATGGGGGCCGGCACGGGAAGCACCGTCGCCAAGTACGTCATCATCGGGCTTTTCGCCGCGATTGGACTGAAGTACATGGGCATTGCCGACTCGATCATCACGCTGGGCTTCGGCGCCGTGGTCGTGGGCGGTGCTCTGGCTGCGGCGCTGGCCTTTGGGCTGGGTGGACGCGATGCCGCGGCACGCGTCCTGGCAGAGAAGGACCCGAAAAAGCACGTGACACCCGAGTAGGAGCTCCACGAACGTCTCGTTGGATGACGTTCTCATGACCGGTCGGGCCCGGTGCTGTGCAGAGGTGCGCAGCACCGGGCCCGACCGCGTGGGCCTAGTGGTCGACCGGGAGACACGGGGATCGGAATGAGGGAACAGATGGAACGCACGCCCGGACACTGCACGGCGGGGGACCCGGTGATCCCGCGACCGGCTACCGTACGTCGAGGCACTGGAACACCGATAATCATGATTCATGGCAATGGCGTCGATCACCGGTTGCTCCTACCGCTGGATCCTTGTCTGGCCGATGCCGGTGCCTGGGAGCGGATTTACCTGGATCTTCCCGGCTTCGGCGGAACCCCCGCGCTGGAGGAGCCCGGTGGATTACCCGAAATTGCCGACTGGCTGCAAGAAACCATTGGCGAACTGGTGGGGGACCGGAAATTCGCCGTGCTGGGGCACTCACTCGGAGGTGTTCTGGCCGCGCATCTGGCAATCACTTTCGGGGATCAGATGAGCGGAATGGCGTTGTTGGCGCCGGTGGTCCATCCCCGGCCACGAGATCGCACCGTGCCCGAGAAACGGGTCCTGCACCGAGACCAGAAGTTCCTCGGTTTGCTCGATCCGCAGGATGCCCGGGAATTCGAAGGCATGGCCATCCTCCACACAGCGGAGGCCTGGGCCGCATTCCGAGATGCCGCCCTGCCGGGGATCCGCGCCGCGAACGCACGCGCCGTCATGCAGTTGTCCCGCCGATATCACCTGGCCCCCGAGGCGGGCCCCGGGTCCCGGGCCGCAGGGACGGTCTCGCCCCGGACGCTGATCCTTGCCGGACGGCACGACCACGTCGTGGGGTTCGCGGATCAGGAAGACTTGTTGCTGCGGTATCCGCAGGCAACCTACGTCGTGCTGGAGGACGCCGGACACAACATCCACCTGGACCAGCCGGAGCGGGTCGCAAGCTTCCTGCGGGCCTGGGCCAGGGCACTCCACGAGAGCGCAGAGGAAACCCAGACGAGGTCACGATGACGGGCACCACCACGCCGTCCACAACGGCCGATGGAGAGGCTGGCCTGGGCCCAGACCCCGGCAGGCGGGAGGCTCCGCTGGAATACACGGGTCCTTCTCGGCGTTGGGGGCGGTATGCGAGCAATGACCTACAGCAAGTACGGAAGCAACGACGTCTTGGAGCTCACCGAGCTGCCGGTGCCCAAGGTCGGCCCGGGCGAGGTGCGTATCCGCGTCACCCATGCCTCGGTCAATCCGGTTGATTGGAAGATCATGTCCGGAGGCCTTGACGGGCTCATGGATGCACATTTCCCCGTCATCCCCGGGTGGGACGTGGCCGGAGTGGTCGACGCCGTTGGGCCAGACGTCCCGGAATTTGCCAGTGGCGACCGGGTCGCCGCCTATGCGCGTAAGCAGGTGGTTTCCGGCGGGACGTTCGCTGAATACGTGACGGTCTTCGCCGTGGACGTTGCGGCGGTTCCCGAGGGAGTGACACAAGAAACCGCGGCGGCCCTACCCCTGACCGGGCTGACCGCCCAGCGCAGTCTCGAAGCACTTGATGTTCTCCCTGGGGAGCGACTGTTGCTCCACGCCGCCTCCGGAGGAGTCGGCTTCCTGGCAGCGCAACTGGCCATCGCCACGGGAGCTGAAGTCGTCGGCACGGCCTCCGTGGCCAACCATGAGAAGCTAACCGCTCTGGGGGTCACCCCGGTGGCCCACGGGGACGGGCTGGGGGAGAGGCTGCGCGATATTGCCCCGGATGGTTTCGACAAGGTGGCCGACTACGCGGGAGGGGTCCTGGACACAACGCTGACGGTGCTCAAGGACGGAGGCCGTCATGTTTCCATCGCCGATCCCGGGGTGATCGAGCATGGGGGTCGCTGGCTGTGGGTCCGGCCCGACGGGTCCCGTCTGGGTGACCTGCTGGACCAGGTGGCAGCAGGGTCACTCGAGGTGGTCATCGATACGGTCTATGGACTCGAAGCGCTGGCGACCGCCTTCAGTGCCTCCCAGCAGGGGGCCGCGCGCGGAAAACTCGTCCTGCATATCGCCGACTGACCGGCCGCGGTCTATGCATGAAATTTGCTGCGGACCTTGAAACCTGGCTCATGCACTTCCAAGTGTGCGGTTCCATGGCCAGCACGGTTCGACGTGGAGAAGGCGCGGTAGGAAGTGGTGCGTCACCCACTATCGCTCGAGTATGAATGCGGCCCGACTGATGCTGACCAGGGAGATTCGGCAGACGTCCGTAGCGGGTTGGAACCAGGAGATTCCAAGTTGGCTTCCTCATTCACCCTGGCGTACCCGTAGGGAGCCTTGACCTGTCACGAACAGATCGGTTGAACACCAACGTTCTTCTTCGGCTGGCAGTTTCGGACCCCAACTGGTTCCGGCAGTCCGGGGTGCGCCCGACACCTCACCGTTGACAAGGGGTCCGTGCCGCGTAGCAAGCACGCGGCTGTTGGCGTGGGTACATTTCCACGCCTGGCGACGGCGATGAAGCACGTAGGGCTGGTCCGGGGGCGCCGCAGAATGAAGCGAGTGCCCAGAATATAGACGCGGGCCCTTGTTACCTCAAGAAGTTTGATGCACGATATAACTACCAATAACAAAGGATGTTAGAACGTAGTCAAATAATGAATCATCTTTAGAGAAAGTGGGTGCATTCTAGTTTTTTGTATAAGTCCTGACTGGCTTCACGTTTGCAGTCGTTGCACCATTGGGGATGACGGTCGGATCTGCGGCACTGGGGGACGTGGCGCCGGCCTGTTCGCCCAGCAGCTGTGTTTGGGCCAACCAAGGCGGGGGAGAGCGCAGTAGTCCAACTGCTAGATCACATCGATTCCCGTGGTGGATCACCGCAAGGGCTGCACGGGCCACGGCGGTCAGTGCCGTGCCCGGGGTCGGGTCCGGGGAGGCGAACTCGAACGGAGCGCGCTTCCGGCCCCCGGGAGGCTGTATCACTGCATGGCCGGCGGTGCAAAGATTAAATCCGCCCTCTTTGATGCCGGGTTCGGTGGCTCGGGAACGCGTATCGCCTCAAATGCATGGCGAGACACGCCGTCATTGATTGGGAATTTTTACAAAATCTTCGAAGATCCGCTTGATGGCGCGGACGAGTAGTTGACAATCCCCAATCTGAAGCAGATCCTTGAGTTCTCGCGTAAGGATCGATGCCGAGGGGAGCCGCCGGACGAATGTGACCACCATCTCGCAAAGTTGCGACTCCATAACAACGGAATCTGAAGCGAGATTTTTATATCCAAGGGGCCCCTCCGCAGTCTATGGTTTCTCTATGTGAGACAGGCCACTCCTCGTGGTCTGTCGCAGTCAAGTGGATCGCTCGGCTGGAGAACACACCAAACACAAGGAGGCGGAATGCGTTTCACACGTATTTCCAAGGCAGTCGCGATTGGCGCGACCGCCGCCCTGGCACTGAGCGCATGCGCGGCCAGCACGGGCACCAACGACTCATCGTCCGGGGCCGACGAAGGAGAGGGCAACGGCGGAGAGATCCGTGTCGTCGAAGTGAACGCCTTCAGCTCGTTCAACGACAACACGGCGAAGGGCAACGTGGATATCAACTCCAAGATTGCCTACACCACCCAGTCGGACTTCAACTACATCGACAATGACCTGA
This sequence comes from Arthrobacter sp. 179, assembly GCF_052379645.1. Lineage (NCBI taxonomy): Bacteria > Bacillati > Actinomycetota > Actinomycetes > Micrococcales > Micrococcaceae > Arthrobacter > Arthrobacter sp. 179. The sequence goes on from NZ_JBQSYU010000004.1 coordinate 136,510, forward strand.
AGGTGCAGAAGAACGAGAAGTTCGGCAAGTACGAGGTCGAGTCCGAGGATCCGCTGACCGTGAAGTACACCATCAACGAGGGTGTCAAGTGGTCGGATGGCGAGCCGGTGAATGCCGACGACATGATGATGGCCTGGGCCATCTCGTCGGGGCACTTCAACGACGCGAAGACCGACGACGAGGGCGAAGTCACCGCCGGAACCAACTACTTCGACTATGCCGGTGACACCTCCGGGCTGGCACTGACCGACGTCCCGGAGATCGGCGATGACAACCGCTCGATCACGCTGAAGTACTCCAAGCCCTTCGCCGATTGGGAAACCAGCTTCGGGATGATGGGGCCGGCACATGTCGTCGCCGACAAGGCGGGCATGACTGTCGACGAACTCACCGAACTGTTCAAGACCGCAGACAAGGGAGATCCGGAAAATCCTTCGAAGAAGCCGAATAAGAAGCTGAAGAAGGCCGCCGACTTCTGGAATACGGGCTTCGACACCAAGTCGCTGCCCGACGATGAGTCGCTCTACCTCTCGTCCGGCCCCTTCATCGTGGACAAGATCGTCCCGGACCAGTCCATGACCCTGGTGCGCAACGAGGACTACGACTGGGGACCGGAGCCGAAGGTCGACTCGATCGTCGTGCGATACATCAGTGAATCGCCGGCCCAGGTCCAGGCGCTGAAGAACCAGGAAGTCGACATCATCGCCCCGCAGGCCTCCGCCGACACGTTGGAGTCGCTGGAAGCCCTGGGGGATCAGGTGGTTGTGGAGAAGGGGGACCAGCTCTCCTACGACCACATCGACCTGAACTACAACGGCGTCTTCAAGGACAAGGATGTCCGCAAGGCCTTCATGCACACGATCCCGCGCCAGCAGATCGTGGATACGATCATCAAGAAGCTGAACCCGGATGCAAAGCCGCTGGATTCGCAGCTCTTCGTCCCCGATAACGACGGCTACGAGGAGTCGGCGAAGAACAATGGTTCAGCCGATTACCAGAAGGCCGACATCGAGAAGGCCAAGGAACTGCTCGACGGCAAGAAGCCGAAGGTCCGCATCATGTACAGCAAGGACAACCCGAACCGTGCGGATGCCTACTCGCTGATCGCTGCATCGGCGAAGAAGGCAGGCTTCAAGGTCGTCGATGGCGGTCTGGGGGCCTCGGAATGGGGCAGCGCGCTGGGAGGCGGCACCTATGACGCCACCATCTTCGGCTGGATCTCCTCGGGCGTCGGCGTGACCGGTGTCCCGCAGATCTTCGGCACGGGCTCCTCGTCGAACTTCAATAAGTTCTCCGATAAGAAGGCCGATGAACTGATGGATGAGCTCATCGTCACCACGGATGAGAAGAAACAGACCGACCTGCAGATCCAGATCGACAAGTTGATCTGGGACTCCGGATACGGGCTGCCGCTCTTCCAGTCGGTCGGCGTTGACGCCTACGACTCGGGAGTCGAGGGCGTGGAGTACATGTCCAACCAGACCGGTGTCTGGTGGAACTTCTGGGATTGGAACCTGAAGAAGTAGCTACGTCGGGTAACCGGATATAAGTGCCACTGAGGCGCCGGGACCATGATTCACGGTCCCGGCGTCTCAGTGTGCCGCTACAGATGCAGGTGGAAGGGATTCCACCGATTGGTCGGACGCCAGGTCCGCCCCGTAGTTCCTTGACCGGGCCACGGGAAGTGATTGGGATTTCCCTCCTTCCCGAGTGCTGTGAGGTGAACTACACTTCTGCAAAAGTACTGCCGGGTGATCCCCGGTATCTTCTACCAAGAGGCTATATTTCATGGTGACCTACATCATCCGACGGCTCGTCACTGCCGTGCTCATCCTCCTGGGCGCCTCATTCGTCGTGTACCAGCTCACGGCCGCGGCGGGCGACCCCTTGGATGAACTGCGACAGAGCAACGCGCCGAATAAGGACCAGCTGATCGCGCAAAGGGTGGCCCTGCTGGACCTGGGCACCCCCGCCCCGTTGCGCTACTTCAAGTGGCTCGGGGGCGCCGCCCAATGTGTGGTCCCGCTGGTCGGCAAATGTGATCTGGGTCAGAAAATGAACGGTGAACCCGTGGTGGATGCCCTCGGGCGCGCGGCGGGCCAAACGATCCTGCTCATCACCGCCGCGACGATCCTGGCCATTGTCATCGGCATCGGTCTGGGCATCATCACCGCCCTGCGTCAGTACAGCACGCTGGATTACTCGGTGACCTTCATGGCCTTCTTGTTCTTCTCACTGCCGATCTTCTGGATCGCCGTACTGCTGAAGGAATTCGGGGCCATCGGCTTCAACGATTTCCTCAGGGACCCCGTCTTCAGTCCGACATCGATCCTCATCACCGCGATCTGTCTGGGCATCGTCGTCGTCCTGTTCATGGGTGGAAGCTACCTGAAACGGATCATCGGTTTCCTGATCGGCGCCGCCGCCACTGCAGGGCTGATGTATGCCCTGTCGGTGACCGGATGGTTCAGCACCCCAGGTCTGGGCCCGATTCTGATCGCCCTCTTCGGCGTGGGCATCGCCTATCTGGCCACCCAACTGACTGCAGGAGTGAAGAACCGCAAGGCGTTGTACTCCTCCCTTCTCATGGTCCCGGCCGGTCTGATCGCCTATTACGCACTGAACCCGGTCCTCTCCGGCATCTCCGGATGGGGAATCCTCGGGCTGTTCGTGGCGACCCTGGCGGTCGGTTGCATCGTCGGATGGTTCATGGGCGGATTCGACCGGGGCCAGTCCATGCGGGCAGCGGCCTTGAGTGCCTTCTTCGTGGGAGGCCTGGTGATGTTGGACCGCTTCATGGTGGAGTGGCCGAATTACTTCTCCAATGGTCGGGTCCGTGGACGCCCCATTGCCACGATCGGATCCTCGACTCCGAACCTCGAGGGCAACTGGTGGATCCAGAACATCGACCTCTTCACCCACCTCCTGCTGCCGACCGTGGCGCTGCTGCTCGTGTCGCTGGCCAGCTACTCGCGATACTCCCGAGCCTCGATGCTCGAGATCATGCAGATGGACTACATCCGTACCGCCCGCGCCAAGGGCCTTCCCGAGCGGACGGTGGTCATGCGCCACGCGTTCCGCAATGCCCTGATCCCCCTGGCCACGCTGGTGGCCTTCGACATCGGTGGGTTGATCGGTGGGGCGGTGATCACCGAACGGGTCTTTGCCTTCACCGGCATGGGCAACCTCTTCGTGGACTCGCTGTTGCCGGTACCCGACCCGAACCCGGTCATGGGCGTCTTCCTCGTGACCGGCATCCTGGCCCTGGTCTTCAACCTGATTGCCGACCTGGCCTATTCCGTACTCGATCCGCGCGTAAGGGTAAAAGCATGAGCAGGCCGAATCCAGAAACCCCGTCCGGGCAGCTGCCCGAGGACCTCGAGGCGGCTGCAGTCCCCGAAGAAGTCCAAGGCCTGTCCCAGAACGCCATCGTCCGCAAGCGGTTCATGGGAAACACGCCGGCCCTGATATCGATCGTCGTCTTCGCGCTGATCTTCGTGATGGCCTTCTCCTCCATCGGCTTCATCGGGATCCCCGGCTGGTGGCATTACAGCTACGAGCAATTCAGCACCCAGATCAACGGCGGACGACCGACCTTCGTTAATTTGTTCAATTGGGGTGACCACCCCTTCGGACAAGACCGGATCGGGCGGGACTACTTCGCCATGACCATGCGAGGAACCCAGCAGTCGATCGTGATCATGTTCGTCATCGGTTCGGTAGGTGGCTTCATCGGGGTGGTCGTGGGCGCACTGTCCGGGTACTTCCGTGGATGGATCGAAGCGGTGCTGATGCGCATCGTGGACATCATCATCATCGTTCCGCTGCTGATCCTGGCTGCCGTCCTCGGACGCATCTCCGGCTCCGCCGTCAGCGGCAACATGGCCACCGTCGCCTTGGGGCTCTTCATCGGGGTCATCATCTGGACGGGGCTCTCCCGTCTGGTCCGCGGTGAGTTCCTGACCCTGCGTGAGCGCGAGTTCGTCGATGCCGCCCATATTGCCGGTGCCTCCAACACACGCATCATGTTCAAGCACATCCTGCCCAACGCGGTGGGCGTCATCATCGTGAACGTCACCTTGCTGATGGCCGCGGCGATCCTGCTGGAGACGGCGTTGTCCTACCTGGGATTGGGCGTGAAGGCCCCTGATGTCTCGCTCGGTTCGCTGATTTCGGACAACCAGGAGGCCTTCAGCACCCGCCCGTGGCTGTTCTGGTTCCCCGGCTTGTTCATCGTGGTCATCTGCCTGTCGATCAACTTCATCGGCGACGGGCTGCGTGACGCCTTCGATCCACGCCAGCGCAAGTTCAAGGCCAAGAAGGCCAAGGACCGTGGAGTCCATGGGTCGGCAGTGAATGACTCCGCGTCGGCTGCCGCCATCGCCCAAAGGACCGAGGGAGGTGAGGACTCAGGACGTCACGGGTCCTCCGACCCCGATGATGATGGTCCGGCCCACCGGGCCTAGCCGGGGCCGTGCCGGGAGCACAGGTTCCGGCACGGTGTCAGGACAGCACGGCAGGCAAGGTCAGGCTCAGGACGATCAGGATCAGGAGGACAGTGAGATGGATCCAATGGATGCTTCGCCGGGTCTTCAGGGACTCCGTGGACTCGAGATCCAGATCCCCGTCTTCGGCCATGCGTGCCAACCGTCGTCTGACGATGTCGGCGACCACGCCGGAGTCGCTGGAGCGTTGATCGCCCGGACGGATGCTCACATAGCTGGTGCCGGATTGGTCGCGGGACTCCGATCTGGCCGAACGGCGCGAGTCGCGCAGTGCCGAGATGACGCTCGGAGCAGGAGCGGCCCACGCGGTGAAGCGCCCCTTGGGCGTCACCAGGGACAAGGCGTATTTGGTGTCCACCAGGATGATCGTCGACCACGGGACCCGAAGGGTCTGCAACGGATTGATCAAGGTGACACCGGCGTCGTTGACTTCCACCCGGGGCAGCCAGAAGACGACCCACGCGGCATACCCGACCACAAGAACGGGCAGGATGGCCGGTGCCGAATACCAGCTTCCCGTCCACAGGATCGCGACGGCGGCTGCGACGGCCAACACCATGAGGGCCATCGCCAGGAAACGGGGCCCACGGGGCCTGAAGGTGAAGTCCCGGTTAGTGCTATAAGCAGAAGTCATAACCCACATAGTTTCAGGATTATCGGCCGCCATGTAATCGGCGCCACACAACACCCCGGCCGCCGGCCTACGCGGGCCGCCGGCGGAAGGAAATGAGGACCAGATGAGCCAGCAGAATCCCTCCTCCCGGGAGGCAACGCAGGGCGGCGAGCAGCCGGTCCTGAAGGTCAGCCACCTCTCCGTGGACTTCGGTGTGGACAAGGAATGGGTCCCCGCTGCCATCGACCTGAACTACCACGTGAACGCCGGCGAGGTGCTGGCCATCGTGGGGGAGTCTGGATCGGGCAAGTCGGCCAGTTCGATGGCCCTGCTGGGGCTGCTCCCCACCAACGCCAGGATCCGTGGTGAAGTCACCCTCAACGGGCAGTCACTGCTCGGGCTGTCCAGCCCGAAGATGCGCCAGGTCCGGGGTAACGATGTCGCGGTCATCTTCCAGGAACCCATGACCGCCTTGAACCCGGTCTACACCATCGGGTTCCAGATCATGGAGACCCTGCGCCTGCACAACCCGATTTCCCCCGCGCAGGCCCAGAAGCGTGCGTTGGAAATGCTCGAACTCGTCGAGCTTCCCGACCCGATGAAGGCCTTCAAGTCCTACTCGCACCAGTTGTCCGGCGGTCAGCGTCAGCGCGCCATGATCGCCCAGTCGCTCTCCTGCGACCCGAAGCTGCTGATCGCCGACGAACCGACGACGGCCCTGGATGTCACGGTCCAGGCGGAGATCCTGGATCTGATGCGCAACCTGCGCAATAAGTTGAACTCGGCGATCGTGCTGATCACACATGACATGGGCGTGGTGGCCGACCTCTCCGACCGCATCGCCGTCATGCGGCAGGGGCGCATCGTTGAGCACGGGACCACCCATGAGATCTTCAACGACCCACGACACCCCTACACCCAGGCCCTGCTGGCGGCCGTGCCGAAGCTGGGCACCGGGGGCGATTCCATCGGGGAAGTCGACGTGGATGCCGCGGTGGCGGCGGCCTCCGGGACCGAACTGGATTCACCCGAGGATGAATCCTTGCAGATCCGTGAACGCAAGCTCCTGGATGAGGCGAAGGAAGCCCAGTACGGGGCCGCGAAGATCGAGGACCGCCCCGTGGTGCTTGAGCTGAAGGACGTTGCCATCGAATACCCGAAGCAGGGGCGCGTACCGGCCTTCCGCGCCGTTGAGGGCGCGAATCTGACGGTCCACCAGGGCCAGGTCGTGGGTCTGGTCGGTGAATCCGGTTCGGGAAAGACCACCATCGGCCGGGCCGCGGTGGGGTTGCTGCCGGTGGCCGAGGGGTCCTTGAAGGTCAACGGGGCCGAGCTCTTCGGGCTCAAGCCCACCTCCAAGGAACTCTTCCACATCCGCCGACAGATCGGCATGGTCTTCCAGGACCCCTCCAGTTCACTGAACCCGCGTCTGCCGATCGGTGAGTCCATCGGCGAACCGATGCTCCTGGCCAAGGTCGCCAAGGGGGCCGAGCTGCAGAAGAAGATCGAGACGCTGCTGGACCAGGTGGAACTACCGCGGAACTACCGCAACCGGTACCCGCACGAACTCTCCGGCGGCCAGAAGCAGCGGGTGGGCATTGCCCGGGCCCTGTGTCTGGAACCGCAGCTGATGGTCGCCGACGAGCCGACCTCGGCCCTGGATGTGTCGGTGCAGGCGAAGGTCCTGGAACTGTTCCGGGACCTGCAGGCCGAAATGGGGTTCGCCTCCCTCTTCGTCACGCACGACCTCGGCGTGATCGACGTCCTGGCCGATCACATCGTGGTGATGCGCAACGGGAAGATCGTCGAACAAGGATCCCGCGACGATGTCCTGCGCCGGCCCCAGGACCGCTACACGCAGCGCCTCATGGCAGCGGTTCCGGTGCCGGACCCCGACGCCCAGCGCGAACGCCGGGAGCTGCGGGCCCGTCTGCTGGCCGACTCCGAGGCCTCCTGACCCGACCGGTACGGCCCTGCGGTCCACGTCCGCCGGCAGCAGGCTGCGCCGGCGGACGGTCCCGGGCGGGACAACGCCATCATGATGCCTGCCGGCGCTGGTGGCCCCCGCGCGCGGAACGCCGTGCCACCGGACGCCAGGAGTGTGATTTACCTCTCACGTGCAACCCTGCCGGTCCAAGGATTTCGGGCCCGAAGCGGTCCTGTCCGCCGCCTCGGCGACACGCTCGGTCGCGGCAACTTTTCATGAAGGTCTAGACTGGTCTCTTGGGTCAGCCGTGGCCCCACGTCTTCGACCCAAAAAACATCAACTTGAAGCGAGCCTTTACGCATGTCAGATCTTTCCCCGGGAACCACTAGCGCTACTCGCGAGGATCTTCGCAACGTCGCCATCGTCGCCCACGTCGACCATGGAAAGACGACCATGGTCGATGCCATGTTGTCGCAGACCGGCGCTTTCTCCTCGCATGGCGACACCACGGATCGTGTGATGGACTCCGGCGAACTCGAGCGCGAGAAGGGCATCACCATCCTGGCCAAGAACACCACCGTGTTCTACTCCGGCCCGTCGGCCAAGGGCCATGACGTCACCATCAACGTCATCGACACCCCCGGCCACGCTGACTTCGGTGGCGAGGTCGAGCGCGGACTGTCCATGGTCGATGGCGTCGTCCTGCTCGTGGATGCCTCGGAAGGGCCGCTGCCCCAGACTCGGTTCGTGCTGCGCAAGGCCCTGACGGCCAAGCTTCCGGTCATCCTGGTCGTGAACAAGACCGACCGTCCCGACGCGCGGATCGACGGTGTGGTCTCCGACTCCATGGACCTGTTGTTGGGGCTGGCCTCCGACCTGGCCGAGGAAGTCCCGGATCTGGACCTGGACTCGGTGTTGAACGTGCCCGTCGTCTACGCCTCGGGCAAGGCCGGCCGTGCCTCGACGATCCAGCCAGAAGACGGATCGCTGCCGGACAGCGAAGACCTCGAGCCGCTGTTCTCCACCATCATGGAGCACGTCCCGGCCCCGACCTACACCCCCGGTGAAGTCCTCCAGGCCCACGTCACCAACCTGGACGCCTCGCCGTTCCTGGGTCGCCTGGCCCTGATGCGCGTGTTCAACGGCACCCTGCGCAAGGGCGACCATGTTGCCTGGGCACGCCAGGACGGCCAGCTGAAGACCGTGAAGATCACCGAACTGCTGGCCACCAAGGGCCTGGGCCGCGTGGCGGCCGAGGAAGCCGGACCGGGCGAGATCGTCGCAGTTGCCGGGATCGAAGACATCATGATCGGTGAGACGCTCACCGACGTGGAGAACCCCAAGCCGCTTCCGTTGATCACCATCGACGACCCCGCGATCTCCATGACCATCGGCATCAACACCTCGCCGCTGGCCGGAAAGGTCAAGGGGGCCAAGGTCACCGCCCGCCAGGTCAAGGACCGCCTCGACAAGGAACTGATCGGCAACGTCTCGCTGAAGGTCCTGCCGACCGAGCGTCCCGACTCCTGGGAGGTCCAGGGCCGTGGCGAACTCGCCCTGGCCATCCTGGTGGAGCAGATGCGCCGCGAAGGCTTCGAGCTGACCGTCGGCAAGCCGCAGGTCGTCACCCGCACCGTGGATGGCAAGATCCACGAGCCGATGGAACTGATGACCATCGACGTCCCCGAGGAGTACTTGGGCAACGTGACCCAGCTGCTGGCAGGCCGCAAGGGGCGCATGATCAACATGGCCAACCACGGAACCGGCTGGGTCCGGCTGGAATTCACCGTCCCCGCCCGTGGCCTGATCGGCTTCCGCACGCGGTTCATGACCGATACCCGCGGTGCCGGCATCGCCTCCTCCATGGCCGACGGCTACGAGGCCTGGACCGGTGACATCGAATACCGCAACAACGGCTCGATGATCGCCGACCGCTCCGGAACGGTCACCCCGTTCGCCATGATCAACCTGCAGGAGCGTGGCTCGTTCTTCGTCCAGCCGACTTCCGAGGTCTATGAAGGCATGGTCGTCGGGGAGAACTCGCGCGCCGATGACATGGAGGTGAACATCACGAAGGAGAAGAAGCTCACCAACATGCGTGCCGCGTCCTCGGACTCCTTCGAGAACCTCACCCCGCCGCGTCACCTCACGTTGGAGGAATCGCTCGAGTTCGCCCGCGAAGACGAGTGCGTCGAGGTCACCCCGGAAGCCATCCGCATCCGCAAGGTCATCCTCAACTCCAGCGAGCGCGGTAAGGCCTCCCGCTCACGTGCCCGCGCCTGATCAACGGACCCGCCGGCTCACCCCGGTGATCACCGGCACCCTCGTCGCCATCGTGACGGGGGTGCTGGCCGCTGTCTTCGGCACGCTCCTCCAGGGCCAGATCCACTACCTGGGGGATACGCCCCTGCCATGGGGTGCCGTATTGGCGCTCCTGTTGGCGGGCAGCTTCGCCACGGTGGCCGGACTGTATGTCGAGAAGGTCTGGGTCGCAGGGCTCTGTGGGCTGATCACCTATGGGCTGGTCGCCTGGACCGCCCTGGATACCCATAACCACCTGTTGATCGGGTGGTCCAGCCACGACACGTTGCCCGGTCCGGCCCTGGCCGCAGCCCTGTGGACCTACGGGATCGTCGTCTCCACCGTGGTCGCACTGCTCGTCACCGCCGGTGGCCTGCGCACCCGTCGCCGCTGACGGCTCCGCCGTATTGGGCCGGACGCCGACGCCGAAATCAGTTGGCCGTCTGGTCCAGATGGTGGGCAACGAAGAGCGACGTCGCCACGCCCTCGTCGTCGGAAGGGCGCAAGGCATAGTCGGAGATGACGTCCTTGATGCGTGAGAGCAGCTCGCGCTGATCCGCCTCGGTCAATTTCAGCCCCACCCGCATCACCTGGATCTCGTCGGGAGCCAGACCGTTGATCTCCTGGAGAAACGTCTCCAGCAGCACGGGGGCCGCGTCGGGCAGCTTCGTGCCCCAGGACATGCGGGTGCTGCGATACGGCACTTCCTTCGCCCCGCGTTTACCCCGGCGCGGCTCCTCGGACTCCAGGAATCCGGTCCCCATCAAGGTCCGCACATGATGCAACGACGTCGCCGGATTGATCTCCAGCAGATCGGCTATTTCCTTGTTCGTCCGGGATTTGTGCAGACATAAACGCAGGATCCTCAGGCGGATCGGGGAGCTCAATGCCCTCGCCCGTGCTTGCAGCTCGTCATCTGATGCCATATGTTCAGCATACGATAAACAACTGCACTGATTGACATCATCAAATCACATAGCAAGGTTTTCATGACCTCTCCTGGGCCCCAGTCTCATTCGGCTCCGGACGGTAACCAGCAGGCCAGTGGGGTGGCCGAACCGTCCAACATCCATCCTTCGCCACCGCCTCGGACGCCCTTGCGTCGGGACGGGAACTTCCTGGTGTTCTGGCTCGGCCAGACACTGAGCCAGTTTGGCGCCCAACTCGGCACGGTGGCCATGCCGGTGCTTGCCGTCACGCTGCTGCAGGCCTCGGAGTGGGAAGTCGGCGTCCTGAACGCGGCGAACACCGCAGCCTTCCTGGTGGTCGGTCTCCCCGTGGGGGCGTGGGTCGACCGGTTCTTCAAGCGCCGGATCATGATCCGTGCCGACGTGGTCCGGGCCGCCGCCATGCTGGCCATCCCGCTGCTCTGGTACCCCGGGTTGCTGCATATCTGGCATCTGTGGATCATTGCCGCGATCATCGGGGTGGCCAACGTCTTCTTCGACGTCTCCTACCAGTCCTATATCCCGGCCTTGGTCCATCGTGAACAGATCTCCGAGGCCAACGCCAAATTGGAGATCAGCGGGGAGATCTCCCGGTTGGCCGGTCCGGCCGCCGGGGGTGCGCTGCTGGCGGTGTTGACCGCACCCCTGCTCTTCGTCGGCCAGGCCATCGGGTATCTGGTCTCGGCACTATGCCTGTGGCGGGTCCGCGACGATGAACGTCCCGCGGTACGCCGGCCCGATGCGCGGTTGGTTACCGAAATCAAGGAGGGGCTCGGCTATGTGGTCGGGCACCGGCTGATCGGTCCGATCGCCGCGACCACCGGCATCATGAACTTCTTCAGCACCATCATCTTCACGCTCCTGCCGATCCTGGTGCTGCGCACGTTGAGCCTGAACACGGTCGAGCTCGGCCTGATCTACTCGGCAGGTGCCGTCGGCGGGCTCCTGGCGGCCTCCCTGACGCCCTGGGTGGCCTCCAAGGTGGGGGAGGGGCCGTCGCTCGTGGTCGGCACGCTGCTGACCGCCGTGGGCATGTCGGGATTCCCGCTGTCCATCCTCGCCGGGGGTCTGCGCCCGTCGTTCGCGATCCTGGCCTGCTCGATGTTCGTCCTGACCGCCGGCGTGCTGGTCTACAACATCATCCAGGTCAGCATGCGCCAGAAGATCTGCCCTCCGCGGTTGCTCGGGCGCATGAACGCGTCCATCCGGTTCATCGTCTGGGGCATCATGCCGGTCGCCTCGCTGCTGGCCGGGCTCTTCGGTGAAATGCTCGGCATTTCCACGGCCCTGTGGATCGGGGTCGTTGGCAGCGCCCTGGCCACCGTGCCGCTGCTGCTCTCCCCGCTACCGCGGATGCGCCAGTTGCCTGATGAGGAGGAGCACGACGGCGGGCTCTAGCGCCGGGTGCCGCCGCGACGCGGTGGTGCGGGCGGAACCCGTTTGGCATGGGTGATTGCGCTGTGGTCCACGGTGACCGGTCCGGTCCGGGTCTGCACGGTCACCCGACCCTCCGCCAGTGAGACGAAGTGGCCGATCGAATCGCTGTGTTGCGGTCCGTCCGGCACTTCGGGGGCGTCCCGGGACCCGTGCGACGGGGGGATCCGGCCGCCGATCCGGTACCTGATGACGATGCGTTCGCCGGGGGGCAGCGAGTCGAAGAAATCGGCGGTCATGGTCCCATCGTAGTAGCGAATCCGGGCGGGCCCTTCGGTCCGGGGGGCCAAGGGGACTAAGCTGGAGGCCGGTGGCGTCCTCGGACGCCCCGCGGAGTCGAGGCGAACAGCAAAGGAAGGCCCTAGGTACCGTGACCTACATCATCGCTCAGCCGTGTGTAGACGTGAAGGACAAAGCCTGCGTTGAGGAATGTCCCGTCGATTGCATCTACGAGGGGGAACGTTCCCTCTACATCCACCCGGATGAGTGCGTGGACTGTGGCGCCTGTGAACCGGTATGTCCTGTCGAGGCGATTTATTACGAGGACGACACCCCGGATGAATGGGCCGAATACTACAAGGCCAATGTCGAATTCTTCGACGAGCTGGGGTCCCCGGGCGGGGCCGCCAAGGTCGGCAACACGCACACCGACCACCCGATCATCGCCGCGCTGCCCCCGCAACCCGGCATCTGAAGCCGTGCTGATCCTCCCCGATTACCCGTGGGACTCGCTGGCCCCCTACCAGGAGCGGGCGCGTCAGCACCCCGAAGGGGTCGTGAACCTCTCCATCGGCACGCCGGTGGATCCCACCCCCGGGCTGATCCAGCAGGCATTGGCGGCTGCCGCCGACGCCCCGGGCTATCCGACCACCCATGGAACGGCCGGACTACGCCAGGCGATCGCCGATTGGTACGCCAGGCGCCGGAACACCACCGGGCTGGACCCGGAGAACATCATGCCCACGGTCGGCTCCAAGGAACTGGTGGCGTGGCTGCCGTTGTTGTTGGGGCTGGGAGCAGGCGACGTCGTCGTCCGTCCGTCCGTGGCCTATCCGACCTATGACATCGGCGCCCGGTTGGCAGGTGCGGAGGCCGTCGCCTCCGACGACCTCGAAAGCCTGGACCCCGAGGTCCGTTCGCGGGTGAAGCTCGTATGGGTGAATTCACCGGGAAACCCCACGGGGATCGTGCGTGACGTCGAGTCCCTGGCCGCACTGGTGGCCCAGGCCCGCGCCCTCGGCGCCGTCGTGGCCTCCGACGAATGCTATGCGGAGCTGGGGTGGGGCGACTGGGACGGACCCGGCACCCCGGGGGTCCTCGACGACCGGGTCAGCGGCGGTGACCACCACGGGTTGCTGTCGGTGTATTCGTTGTCCAAGCAATCGAACCTCGCCGGCTACCGGGCGGCCTTCGTCGCCGGGGCCCCCGAGCTCATGCCCCATCTGATCAACTCCCGAAAGCACGCCGGAATGATCGTTCCGTACCCGGTCCAGGAGGCCATGCGGGTGGCTCTGGGGGACGAGGGGCATGTGGCTGCGCAGAAGGAACGCTACCGCCACCGCAGGCAACTCCTGGTTCCCGCCCTGGAGGCGTTCGGCCTGCGGATCGACCACTCCGAGGCCGGACTCTACCTGTGGGCCACTGCGGGGGAGGACACCTGGATCACGATCGGCCGGCTGGCGGATCTGGGGATCGTCGCCGGGCCGGGAACGTTCTACGGCGAAGCGGGCCACGGGTACGTGCGGATCGCACTAACGGCCAGCGATGAGCGGGTCCTCGCTGCCTCAAACCGACTCACCGCCGCGGTGGGCGCGGTCCAGGCCCCACCTGATTAGTTTCCGGTGCCTGCGGAGCGGTACCGTGAGACCTGATTACTGCTTGTTTGTACAACTTTGTACTCCGGTTAAGGAGAAACCATGACGGATAACAATTCCGCTCGCTTGGCGTTTGCCGGACATGACCTCGAACTCCCGGTGGTGGCTTCCTCCGAGGGTAACGACGGTTTCGATGTCGCCAAGCTCCTGAAGGACACCGGGAATGTCACCTATGACCCCGGTTTCATGAATACGGCGGCCACCAAGTCCGCCATCACCTACATCGACGGCGATGCAGGAATCCTGCGCTACCGCGGCTACCCGATCGAGCAGCTCGCCCAGCAGTCCAGCTTCCTTGAGACGTCGTACCTCTTGATCTACGGGAATCTGCCCTCGACCAGCGAGCTGGAGGAATTCGACCAGAAGATCCGCCGGCACACCATGCTGCACGAGGAGCTCAAAGGCTTCTTCGGTGGCTTCCCGCGGGACGCCCACCCGATGCCGGTGCTCTCCTCGGCCGTATCGGCGCTGTCGACCTGGTACCAGGATTCATTGGACCCCTTCGACGAGGACCAGGTCGAACTCTCCACCATCCGCCTGCTGGCCAAGGTCCCGGTCATCGCCGCCTACGCGCATAAGAAATCGGTCGGCCAGGCGCTGCTCTACCCGGACAACTCCATGAACCTCGTGGAGAACTTCATGCGGCTGAACTTCGGCATCGCCGCCGAGCCGTACGACCTGGACCCCGATCTGGTCAAGGCACTGGACCAGCTGCTGATCCTGCACGCCGACCACGAGCAGAACTGCTCGACTTCCACCGTCCGTCTGGTCGGCTCCTCCAACGCCAACATGTTCGCCTCCATCTCGGCGGGCATCAACGCTCTCTTCGGCCCGGCCCATGGCGGGGCGAACGAAGCGGTGCTGAAGATGCTGCGCGGCATACAGGCCGAGGGCATCAAGCCCGAGGACTACATGGAGAAGGTCAAGAACAAGGAGGACGGGGTCCGCCTTATGGGCTTCGGACACCGTGTCTACAAGAACTACGACCCGCGCGCGAAGATCATCAAGTCCACCGCCCACGACATCCTGAACAAGCTCGGAGGCAACGACGAGCTGCTGGACATCGCCATGCGCCTGGAGGAGCGGGCCCTGGAGGACGACTACTTCATCGAGCGCAAGCTCTACCCGAACGTCGACTTCTACACGGGACTGATCTACAAGGCGATGGGCTTCCCGGAGAAGATGTTCACCGTGCTGTTTGCGATCGGTCGGCTCCCCGGCTGGATCGCGCAGTGGCGAGAAATGATCCAGGAACCAGGCCTGAAGATCGGACGCCCCCGCCAGCTGTACGTGGGCGAAGGCGAACGCCAGTACCCGAGCTTCTAGACCGGCCCTGCAGAATCCTTGAAAGCGGCCGCTTCCCTATGGGGAAGCGGCCGCCTTTTCATCCGGACGCTTCCGGGAACCGGGACACGGGCCTATTCTGGAAGTGGGGTTCACGGAGTAAGGACGACCGGCATGTATGAGTACCGTGGGGACGGATGGCACGTCTCGGCGCAAAGCCATGGGCAGATGCTGCTGGCCTTGTACTTCCGCGACCTCGCGGGCATAGAACACCCCGGCCCGCCCGACATCGCCCCGCTGGCACCCCGGGTCAAAGCCACCGCGGCGGCGGAGGTCTGTGGCCCTCCGGCTGCGGAGCTGCGGCAGGAATGGCACGACTGGTGGCGCCGCGTCCTGGTCCAGGGCCCGGAGGACGACGGGTTGTTCTCCCCACCGGCATTTCCCGGCTTCGCCGATTCCCCGACCCTGCAGCGACTCCTGCAGGCCCATTACGGTGCCGCCCTGAGTTGGAGCCGTGCGCGGATGATCGAGTACACCGAGGTCAGTGCCGAGCACCATGGCAGCGGGCGCCGCGGCCTGTTGGAACAGATGATCACCGACCGGGCGATGGAACTGGAACGCCGCCCGAAGCCGATGGAACTGAAGCTGGTGGAGCTGCCGTTGAGCGAACCACGCGCCTGGTTCGTGGACCCCGATACCGTCATCCTCAGTCAGGATCTGGCGCGGGACGCCGATTTGTACCGCAGCTTCCTGGAGCCGGTGATCCGCTTCCTGCTCTGATCCGGAGCGGGGTGGCCTACGGTGCGGCGTCGGCGAAGGTGATGACGACCTGCGATTTTGCTGTGGTGCCCGGAACCCATTGGTGCTCGGCGCGGTTCCACAACAAGCCCGAATTGCTCACCGAAACGATCTGGTGTTCTGCGGCATTGGCGACCGCCCATTGGGCGACGGCCCAGCCGCGTTCATCGGCCGCCGAAACGGTAAGTCGGTGGGCTCCGGCGGAGACCGGCAGGTCCCCGAATGCCGCGGTGAGCTGCGCCGACGTGGCAGCGACGTCCCCTGCTGCGGTGGGGCGGCGCAGGACGCAGTTCAACGCCGCCGGAGAATGCCCGGTCAGCGCCGAGGCGTAGGCCCTGCCTTCGGGTTCGTGAGCGGCGTAGGCCTCCGGGAAGGCGCTGCGTTGGACCTTCTGCGCGGCTTCGGTCACGGGCAGGGAGCGGTAGTCGAAGGTCTCCAGTTCCTGGTAGAACCGGTTGGTCGCGTAGAGCGGGTCCATGATCTCTTTTTCGGTGCCCCAGCCCTGCGAAGGACGTTGCTGGAACAAGCCCCGGGAATCGGGGCCCGCCCGGTCCCCGTAGTCGATATTGCGCAGTTTTGATTCCTGGACCGAGGTGGCAATGCCGATGGTCGCGGCCCGGGCCGGCATGTTGCGCCGGACGGCCACGGCGGAGATCAGCGCCGCATTGCTTGCCTGCTCCGGAGCGAGCCGGTGCTGGTCCGGCCCGACGGCGGCGGTGCAATGCGGCCGGACCAGTGTTTCTTGGTGATCGAGGAACCGGGAGGCGGCATAGACGCCTCCGGAGACCACCCCGACACCCAACACGATGGCCATGAAGGCGCGGAGCCCCCGATGGCGACGGCGCTGGGGCCCGGGGCCCCGACGGGGCCCCGGTGACCGGGTGGACAACGAGAAGACGTTGTCCGAAAGGTCAGTTGGCATGGAGCGCGGAATTCAATTCCACGCTCTGGCCTTCACGGGCCAGGACTTCAACGGCACCGCTGGTGGAGTTGCGACGGAACAACAGGTTCGGGACGCCTGAGAGGTCGCGGGCCTTGACGTTCTTGCCATCCAGGAGCACCCGGGTGCCGGCGGTGACGTAGAGGCCGGCTTCGACGACACAGTCATCGCCGATGGAAATCCCGACACCTGAGTTGGCGCCGAGCAGCACGCGCTCACCGATCGTGATGCGCTCCTTGCCGCCACCGGAGAGGGTGCCCATGATGGAGGCCCCGCCGCCGACGTCGGACCCGTTGCCGACCACCACGGAGGCGGAAATGCGGCCCTCGACCATGGAGGATCCCAGGGTTCCGGCGTTGAAGTTCACGAAGCCCTCATGCATGACCGTGGTCCCCTCGGCCAGGTGGGCCCCGAGACGGACACGATCGGCGTCGGCGATCCGCACCCCGGCGGGAAGGACGTAGTCCACCATGCGCGGGAACTTGTCCACGCCCTGCACGATGACCGCCCCGCGGCGACGCAGCCGCAACCGGATGCTCTCGAAGTCCTCCACCGGGCACGGGCCGAAGTTCGTCCAGACGACGTTGGCCAGGAAGCCGAAGATCCCGTCCAGGTTGATGCTGTTCGGTGCGACCAGCCGGTGGGAGAGCAGGTGCAGACGCAACCACACATCGGCGGTATCGGCCGGGGCGACGTCGAGGTTGATCTCCAGTTCCACGACCTCCTGCGTGGTTCCACGCTCGGCATCGTCGGTGGCCACGGCGGCCAGCTCCCCGGAGAGCCGGGGGGCCTTTTCCAGGGCGGTCAGGACGGGGGCGGGGAACCAGACATCAAGGACCGTGCCATCGGAGGCGATGGTGGCTAGGCCGGATCCGGAGGCAATGCGTACCGGGGCGGCGGAGTCGTTCAGGGCAGAACCGGGCTGGGCCGTAGTAGAAGTCATGCCTCCCATCGTAGCCGGGAGGACAGGCTATAGGCTGGATCCGTGAGTGAACATAACGCCGTGCCTGCCCCCGCAACCTCCCGCACCCCTTTGCCTGATGCCTCCGACGTCGCCTTGCTGACGCAGGCGCTGATGGACATCGAGTCCGTCTCGGGGAACGAAAAGCAGATCGCCGACGCCGTGGAGGACTACCTGCGCGCCCTGGACCATCTCAGTGTCCACCGCGACGGGGACTCCATCGTCGCCCGCACCGATCTGGGCCGCCCCGAGCGGATCGTGTTGGCGGGCCACCTGGATACCGTCCCCTTGCCCACGACCCCCGGTTCCCGCGGAACGGTGCCTGCCCAGTGGGACGGGAACATCCTGTTTGGGCGTGGCGCCACCGACATGAAGGGCGGGGTGGCCGTGCAACTGGCTATCGCCGCGCAACTGGTCGAACCGAATAGGGACATCACCTTCATCTTCTACGACCATGAGGAGGTCGAAGCCTCAAAATCCGGGTTGGGCCGCCTACTGCGAAATTCGCCGGCGCTGCTCGACGCCGATTTCGCGATCCTGCTGGAACCAACGAACGGCACGGTGGAAGGCGGCTGCAACGGCACCACGCGTTTCCTGCTGCGCACCCGGGGCACCGCAGCCCATTCGGCACGCGCCTGGATGGGGCATAACGCCATCCACGATCTGTCGGATGTCTTGACGCGGCTGCAGGCCTATGAACCGGCCACGGTGGATGTGGACGGTTTGGCCTTCCGTGAATCGCTCAATGCCGTGAGGATCACCGGGGGGATTGCGGGAAATGTCATTCCCGATGCCGCCGAAGTCGAGATCAACTACCGTTTCGCCCCCGATAAGGGCATTGCCGAGGCCGAAGCCCTGGTCCGCGGGCTTCTCCAGGGCTACGACATCGAACGAACCGACGGCGCCCCGGGGGCCAGGCCCGGGCTGAACCATCCTGCCGCGGCGGCCTTCGTGGCCACCGTGGGTGCCGAACCGAAGCCGAAGTACGGCTGGACGGACGTCGCCCGGTTCTCCGAATTGGGGATTCCGGCAGTGAATTTCGGTCCGGGCGATGCGTTGCTGGCCCATTCCGACGACGAACATGTCACCGGTCAGGCGATCCGTGACTGCCATGCCGCCCTGCACCGGTGGCTGAGCGACTGATCCGACGCTGGGGCGCATCCTACGCTCCCGTGGACGAGGAACGGCCCCGGACCCCCATGGAGGGGTCCGGGGCCGTTCGCCGTCCAGCACCACGAGCCGGGAGCGGCCCGCAGCCGGGCTAGCGGTTCTGGTTTCTTCCGCCGGCCCCACCACCGGGCTCGACGTCGTCGAGTCCGGCCGGGGCCCCCACGAGTGCCCGGGCACCCGGCTTGGTCTTCGTTTCGCCACGGCTGGAGAGCCGGCGCGAGACGATCGTGGCCAGCTTGGAGAGGGCGAAGTTGATGATGATGAACACCGCGGCCACGACGATCAGGGCCTGGAGCACGTTGCCGTTGGGCGAGGAATAGGTCCTCCCGTAGAACAGCAGTTCGTTGAAACTGATGATGTAGCCCAGCGCCGAGTCCTTCAGGATCACCACGAATTGGCTGATCAAAGCCGGGAGCATGGCCACCAGCGCCTGCGGGATCTCCACGGCGCGTAGGCACTGCCCGGTGGTCAGGCCGATTGCGGTGCCGGCTTCACGCTGGCCCTTGGGCAGGTTGCGGACCCCGGAGCGGATCAGCTCGGCGACCACGGAGCCGTTGTAGAACACCAGGGCGGCGACCACGGCCCACATGGCACTGTCGGAGCTGATCTGCAGGTTGCGCGAGAAGAAGATGTTGAAGAACACGATCATCAGCAGCACGGGCACGGAGCGGAAGAACTCGACGATGATCGAGCAGAACACGTTGATCAGCTTGTTCTTCGAGAGGCGCCCGATGCCGAAGATCAGGCCGAAGACCACCGAACCGACGATGGCGAGGGCTGCAGCCTTCAGCGTGTTGGCCAGGCCTGGAAGCAGATAGTCCACCCAGGTGTTGGCCTCGAGGAAATCATCCCATTTACCGGGGGCCATCTGGCCCTTGGCCGCGAGACCGGAAATGGTCCACCACAAGACCGCGACGATGACCACGGCACCCAGGATGTTGATGAGGATGATGTTCCGCCGCGCCTTGGGCCCGGGCGTGTCGAACAGTACGGAAGCACTCATTGGGACACCGCCAGTTTCTTGGAGAGCCAGGTCGTGAGCAGGCCGACCGGGATCACGATGATCACGAAACCGGCGGCGAAGGCCAGGAAGATGGGCAGGACGATATCACCACGGGCGTCGAGGGCGTTTCCCATCGTCGCCGAGGCTTCGACGGAGACGGAGCCCACGGCGGCGACGGTGGAGTTCTTGATCAGGGCGATCAGCACGTTGCCCAACGG
Organism: Arthrobacter sp. 179; assembly: GCF_052379645.1. NCBI lineage: Bacteria > Bacillati > Actinomycetota > Actinomycetes > Micrococcales > Micrococcaceae > Arthrobacter > Arthrobacter sp. 179. The sequence continues at coordinate 156,485 of NZ_JBQSYU010000004.1, forward strand.
GACGATGGCCCCACGGAAGGCCTGCGGCAAGATGATCATGCGGGCCGCGGGCATGAAAGCCAACCCGATGGCGCGGGCTGCTTCGGCCTGGCCCTGCGGAACGGTGTTCACTCCCGAGCGGATGGATTCGCAAACGAAGGCCGCGTGGTAGATGGCCAGCCCCATCACGGCGAGCCGGAAGAAGTTCTGCTGGAACCCCCCGCCCAGATCCAGGCCGAGCTGGCCGTTGAGGGCCAGGACGCCGAACAGGATGATGATCGTCAACGGGGTGTTGCGGATGATGTTGACGTAGGAGGTGCCGATGGCAGCGAAACTAGCCACCGGTGAGATGCGCATCATCGCCAGGATGGTACCGAGCACAGTGGCGCCGATGGCCGCGAAGAACGTGAGTTTGATGTTCACCCACAGCGCGCCGGCGACGTCGAACTCGGTGAAGATTGAAATAAATGTATCCACTGTCTGCCTCTATCTGGATTGCCGCGTGGGGCGGCACCGTGGGCGGGCTACCGGGTGGGGCAGCGGTGCCCCACCCGGTATGGGGGGATGGTCCGGCAGGAGCCGGTGGGACATCCCCGGGAACTGCTAGGAGCAGTGATCCGGCGTCGGTGGGTTCACCTTGGCATTGGGCTCGTAGCCGGTGCCTTCGGTGTTCGCATCCAGCGACTTCTTCCAGTCGCCGGAATCGATCATCTTGGCGATCGCCTTGTTGATGTCCTCGCACTGATCGGATCCCTTCGGGAGACCGATGCCGTAGATCTCCTCGCTGAAGGGCTTGCCCACGAGTTCGAACTTGCCCTGGTACGCCGGCTGGGCGGCCAGCCCGGCGAGGATGATGTCATCGGTGGTCACCGCGTCGATCGTTCCGCCTTCCATCTGGGTCACGCACTCCGCGTAGCCCGGAAGTTCCTGGAGGTTCACCTTCTTGGCGTACTTATCCTTCACCTTGCGGGCCGAGGTCGAACCGGTGACGGAGCACAGGTTCTTGCCATTGAGGTCCTCGGGGGAGGTGATGCCGCTGTCCTTCTTCACCAGCAGGTCCTGGCCGGCAATGAAGTACGGCCCGGCGAAGTCAACGACCTTCTCGCGATCGTCGGTGATGGAGTAGGTGGCGACGATCATGTCGACCTGGTTGTTCTGCAACATGGTTTCGCGGTTCGCCGACGGTGCCGAGACGAAGTCGATGTCGCCCTCGTCATAGCCCAACTCGTTGGCGACGTACTTGGCGACATCGACATCGAAGCCCTTGTAGTCGTCGCCGTCCTTGAACCCGAGGCCCGGCTGGTCGAACTTGATGCCGATCTTGACCTTGTCGCCGTCTCCGCCGCCTCCGCCGTCGTCGCCCGATCCGCCACCGCATGCGGTCAGGGTCAGGGCCGCAGCGGCGGCCATCGCGGCCATCGCGTAATGGGTCTTGCGCATGTGCTTCTCCTTGTGTTGTGACCGGGGTAGTGATGCCCGGTCGCGAGTGATCCGGTCCCCGTGGGGGGCCGGGCTAGTGGTTGGTGATGAGCTTTCCGAGGAAGTCCTTCGCCCGGTCGCTCTGCGGGTTGGTGAAGAACTCCGTGGGGGTCGCTTGCTCGACGATCTGTCCATCGGCCATGAAGACCACCCGATCGGCTGCCTTGCGGGCGAAGCCCATCTCGTGGGTCACCACGATCATCGTCATCCCCTCCTTGGCCAGGGCGACCATGGTGTCCAGGACCTCCTGGATCATCTCGGGGTCCAGCGCGGAGGTGGGCTCGTCGAAGAGCATGACCTTCGGACGCATCGCCAGGGCCCGGGCAATCGCCACCCGCTGCTGCTGCCCACCCGAGAGCTGGGCCGGTAGCTTGTCCCTCTGGTTGGCCACCCCGACGCGTTCGAGCAGTGCCATCGCCTGTTTGACGGCTTCGGCCTTCTTCACCCCCCTGACCTTGATCGGTCCCATGGTGACGTTCTCAAGGATCGACTTATGCGCGAAGAGGTTGAAGGACTGGAAGACCATGCCGACGTCGGCGCGGAGCTGGGCCAGGGTCCTTCCCTCTTCGGGAAGCTTCTTGCCATCGATGTAGATGGCCCCGTCGTCAATGGTCTCGAGCCGGTTGATGGTGCGGCAGAGCGTGGACTTGCCGGAACCGGAGGGACCCAGGACGACCACGACCTCGCCGCGCGCGACGTCGAGGTCGATGTCCTGCAGGACGTGGAGGGGGCCATAATGCTTATTGACCTGGTCGAGCTTGACGACCGGGGTGCTCGAGGAGGCCCCGGTGCCGCTGCGGGATGAATTGCTCATGCCATGACAGTAGCCGATGTAACGCAGCACACCATGGGTAGTTGGCACCTTGGTGACCGAATCTTTACAAAGTCCGGTCCACCTCGCCTGCCATCCCTTGTCGACGACGATAGGCTGAACCCATGCCAGACTCTTCAAACCCACGTCAGACGATCAATGCACTGCGGGAAATTGCCCGCCGAAAAGGCGCTGTGGTCCTGCGACGGGACCAGGCCAACGTCGACCAGTCCGACCGGATGCTGCTTGAATCCAGGTCGTCGGGCGAGGACTTCACCCATACCGACCCCTGGCGCGTATTGCGGATCCAAAGTGAGTTCGTCGAGGGGTTCGGCACCCTGGCCAAACTCGGCCCGGCCATCAGCGTCTTCGGCTCGGCGCGCACACCCCACGACTCGGAGCGCTACCAGCAGGGGGTGGATGCGGGACGACTCCTGGGTGAAGCCGGATTCGCCGTGATCACCGGGGGCGGCCCCGGGGCCATGGAGGCCGCGAATAAGGGGGCCTGCGAAGCCGGCGCCGTCTCCGTCGGGCTCGGGATCGAATTGCCGTTCGAGACCGGAATGAACGAATGGGTCGATCTGGGGGTGAACTTCAGGTACTTCTTCGTCCGCAAGACCATGTTCGTCAAATACTCGCAGGGCTTCGTGGTCCTCCCCGGCGGCTTCGGGACCCTCGATGAGCTCTTCGAGGCGCTCACCCTGGTCCAGACGCAGAAGGTCACCAGCTTCCCGATCGTGCTGGTCGGCAGCGCCTATTGGGGCCCGCTGGTCGATTGGCTGCGTGACACCGTCGCGGAGGAGGGCGCCATTGCCGCCTCGGACCTGGACCTCATCCATGTGACCGACGACGTGGAGGACGCGGTCCGCCAGGTCACCGGCGGCGCACGGCCGACGGCAGGCAAGGCCTAGCGATGCAATACCTCCTGGTGTTCGTCGGCGTCCTGCTCATCGGAGTGGTGGTCTTCTTCGCGGTGGGGACCCGGCGTCGGGTGCCGGGATCCTCTCCGACCCCGACCGACGGGATCCTGGGGCTGGCCGAACCGGTCCCGTCGCTGCCCCCGGTGCTGCTTCCGGCGCATCCTGGGCCGGAGGACATCGCCCGCATGCGGCTGGGGGTGGGGCTGCGCGGGTACCGCTGCGACCAGGTCGACGAGGTCATCGGGGTGCTCACCGAGGAAATCGGGCGACTCAATGACGAACTCGATGCGACACGGCAGGGACCTGTGATTAGCGCCACGGAGAAATCTCCTGAATAATATGAAATGCAGGTTGAACAAGACGCGGTGGTGTTTGCCATCCTCGTCAGCGACGATCCGCGGGCCCGGTGGGACCGTGACATGCAGGAAGGAAGTCAGCATTAATGGCTGCGATGAAACCGCGTACCGGGGATGGCCCCATGGAGGTTACCAAGGAGGGTCGTAGCCTCATCATGCGGGTTCCGATTGATGGCGGAGGACGCCTGGTGGTGGAACTGAACGCCGAGGAGGCTGCCGAGTTGAAGGCCTGCCTCGTGGGTGTCACGGAGTAGTTCCCCCCCCCGATTCTTCACACAGAAAGGCAGGAACGGCATTCGCCGTGTTCCTGCCTTTTTGCCTACCCGGGCCCCGGGCGAGGCCGCGCGAAGCGCGGATCAGCCGGCCCGGACCGCCAGGAGCAGGCCGCTGCCGGTGGGGACGGTGCTGACCACCAGATTCTCATTATCGCGTAGCATGCGTCCGACGTTCCGGGCCGCGACGGTGCTGCGGTCCCGGACGGCCGGCTGGGGCACCCGGTCCCCGTCGAGTGCGTCGTTGATGATGAGCATTCCACCGGTACGCAACAGACGGACCCCGTGCTCGGCGTATTCCATCAGGTTCTGCTTATCGGCGTCGATGAACACCAGGTCGTAGGCGCCGTCGGTCAGACGGGGGAGCACGTCGCGGGCCCGTCCTCCGATGGTGCGGGTGCGGTTGGCCGGGATGCCGGCATCCAGATAGGCCTGACGTGCTGCATTGAGATGGTCGACGTCGATGTCGATCGTGGTGAACACCGCCTGCGGGGAGAGCCCGCGCAGCAGGCTCAGGCCGGAGATCCCGGCCCCGGCGCCGACCTCGACGACGGTGCGGGCCTTCGAGTTCGCGGCCAGGACCTGCAACAACGAGGCGATGCCCGGACCCACGGGATCCACGCCCAGTTCATAGGCGCGTTCCCGGGCTCGGGTGATCACGTCGTCCTCGACGGGCAGTGCTTCGGTATAGGACCAGCTACTGTGCTTGTCGGAGCTCATGGGGTGCGAAGTTCCTCGGTTCGTGGTTGTGCGGTGGGGGCCGGTGGGCCCCGCACCATCCTAGCGCCGCCGCGGTGGCGGCATATGCCCAGAGCTTGTTCAGCCTGCTCACAGGATGATCGGGAAGAATTGACACCGTGATTGTCAAAGGAAGCAAAGAAGACGGAGCCCTCTCCCCGCAGGCCGAGCAGGAGCTGGGCGTTCCGTCCTGGGACGAAATCGTCCAGAACCACTCCTCCAAGGTCTTCCGGCTGGCCTACCGTCTGACGGGCAACCGGTTCGATGCCGAGGACCTGACCCAGGAGACGTTCGTGCGGGTCTTCCGCTCGCTGCACAACTTCACCCCGGGGACGATTGACGGATGGCTCCACCGGATCACCACCAACCTCTTCCTCGATCAGGCCCGCCGCCGCAACCGCATCCGTTTCGACGCCCTCGCCGAGGATTCCGAAACGCGCCTGCCCGGAGCGGACCCGGGCCCGGAGCGGACCTTCGAATTCAACAACCTCGACGTCGACATCCACCTGGCCCTCGATGAGCTGGCCCCCGAATTCCGCGCCGCCGTCGTGCTGTGCGATCTGGAGGGGCTGTCCTACGAGGAAGTGGCCGAAACCCTTGGCATCAAACTGGGGACCGTCCGTTCACGCATCCACCGGGGCCGTTCGCAACTGCGCGTCAAGCTGGCCCACCGGGCCCCCAAACCCACCGCAACCCAGAACCGACCAAAGGTGGGGCCCGCGGTATCCGAGGCGCGCTGACGATGCATCGACACGGTAAACGCATCGACGGCTATCTCGACGGGGAACTCAACGACCGCCAGCGGGCGGCGCTGGAACACCACGTCGGGCGGTGTGCCGACTGCCGGCTGAGGCTCGAGGACCGCCGCAGGCTCAAACGCCGACTCCAGTCATTGGGCAGCACGGCCGGGGAGGCCACACCCGACGACGCGCTCATGGGACGTCTACGCCAGGGACCCTGGTCCATGGGGACCCCGACGGCGTTCGCCGAGGCCTCGCTGGATGCCGATGGGCACAGTTCCCGTCTGCGCTCCCTGGCCCCGGGGCTGGCGGCGACGGCCATGGCCGCGATGCTGACCGCCGTGGTCTGTGCCGCATGGGTGCTCGGCGGAACCGTCCAGGATGCCACCGATGGCCATGGGCCGTTGGCTGGCGCTTGGTCGGGCACGGGAACCGAATTGAGTCGTTCCGATCTCGGGACCCTGCGGGCCGCCGGCTGGAATTGCCCCACCATGTCCCCGGCCGGGTTGGAACTGGTCCGGGCCACCGGCAGCCGGACCGGGGGAATCGATCAGGTGACGCTGGAATTCACCGGTGACCAGGGCGAGGTGGTGCTGACCGAGTCACGGACCCGGGATGCCGGACTACTCAAATCATCCTTGTTCCAGCCGACCACCGCGCCGGAACAGCCCCGGACCCACGCCATCGGCGCGCAAGAATCCCAATTGCAGAGCATCGACGGCGAAGCCGTTTCCGTGGCCGCCGTTGACGGCGGGATGGAACTGGATATGCGCGATGCCACCTATTCGCTGCGCTCCTCGCTGGATGGTCCGGGCACCGACGCGGTGAAGCATCGGATCGTGGCCACCGAACATGCCCGGCTGGCCCCGCACGCGGAGGGGACCGACGGGATGTTGGCCCGGCTCGGGCGCGGGATGTCACGCCTGCTGGTCCTGGATACGGATTACTGATGTCCAGGCAGGAGCCGTCCCGGGGGCGAGGACAACGCCGGGCGGGGTCGTGGAGTTCGGGGCAGCGGCGCCGAGCGGGTAATCTCTAGACGTGTTCGGAATTAACGGTGGCGAGTTCCTGATTCTCGTGGTGTTGGCGGTCTTCGTGCTGGGCCCTGACAAACTCCCGGTCTATGCGCAGCAATTGGCGCGCCTGGTGAAGGAAGTGCGCAAGATGGCCACCGGCGCCAAGGAACAGCTCCGGGAGGAGGTCGGCGACGAGATCGCCGACATGGACTGGCGCAAGCTCGACCCCCGGCAATACGACCCCCGCAAGATCATCAAGGACGCACTCCTTGATGACGCCGACGACGTCGTGGCTGCCGCCCGGGAACCGTTGCCCGCCGCCGGTCGCCAGAAGGCCCTGGGCGCCTCCGGGCCGGAGCGGACCGGAGGCCAGGCCCTCCAGGCCAACGAGCCGGCTCCCTTCGACCTCGAGGCCACCTGAACCCAGCGGTGGGGCCACCGCCTCCTGCCGGGGCCGTGGAGGGCTTTCAGCCCTCGCGCGGGGTGACGTCCAGCTTCATCCCCGAGAGACCTCGGGGCCGGTGCGTCAGTTTCCGGGCGATGGCCGTGATTTCGCCGGCCGCGGCGGACTCCGGTTCGGCCACCACGATGGGGATCCCGGCATCGGCCGACTCGCGCAGGCGCTGATCCAGCGGCACCTCGCCCAGCAAGGGGACCTCCGTGTCCAAGGAGGTCGCCAGCCGTTGGGCCAGCAGTTCCCCTCCGCCGGAGCCGAAGGGGTGCACGCGGGTTCCGTCGGGTAGTTCGAACCACGACATGTTCTCCACCACCCCGATGACCTGCTGCCCGGTCTGGCTCGCCAGTGCCCCGGCGCGTTCGGCGATCGACGCCGCCGACGCCTGGGGGGTGGTGGTCACCAGGATCGAGGACCCGGGCAGCAGCTGCCCGACGGAAATCGCCACGTCCCCGGTGCCCGGCGGCAGATCGAGCAGCAGGACGTCCAGATCACCGAAGTGGACATCGGTGAGGAACTGTTCCAGGGCGCGGTGGAGCATGGGCCCGCGCCAGATGACCGGCTGGTTGCCCTCGATGAACATGCCGATGGAGATGACCTTGACCCCGTGGGCGACCGGGGGCAGGATCATTTCGTCCATCCGGGTCGGTGCCTGGGTGATTCCCATCAGCCCGGGGACCGAAAAACCGTGGACATCGGCGTCGATGATGCCCACCCGCAGTCCGTCGGCCGCCATGGCGCAGGCCAGGTTCACGGTCAGGCTCGATTTGCCGACCCCGCCCTTGCCGCTGGCCACGGCGATGACCCGGGTCAACGAGCCCGGCTCGCTGAACGGGATGACATGGCGTTTCAACCCGGTCTTCAATGCCCCGCGCTGTTCGGGGGACATCACCCCCAATTCGACTTGTGCCTCGGTGATCCCCGGCACCGAGCGGACCGCCGCGGCGGTGTCCTCCATGATCGTCTGGCGCAACGGGCAGCCGGAGATGGTCAGCAGGACGCGCACGTGGGCGGTGCCGTCCTCGTCGACCCGGATGGAATCGACCATGCCGAGTTCGGTGATCGGCCGGCGGAGTTCGGGGTCCTGGACCTCGGCAAGGGCCTCGTGGACGGCCGTGGCCAGGGGGCCTGTGATATCGGGTTCGGTCAAACTACTCGGTCTTCCCTTCGGTGTTGTTCCCGGTCCCGCCCGTGGTCGGGCGGCCGGGCCGTGCTGCCCGCACCCGCGGCAGCGTGGTGGTCGCCTCGGAGACCTTCTCCTTGCGTTTGGGTGCCTTCCCGCGCAGCCGGATGTCGTCCCCGTCGTTGGATTCGACGAGCTCCTCCAAGGCGGAACGCAGCTCGCTGCGCACATAGTCGCGGGTGGCTACATCCCGCAGCGCGATCCGCAGTGCGGCGAGCTCGCGGGTGAGGTATTCGGTGTCGTAGAGGTTGCGTTCGGCCCGGTTGCGGTCCTCCGTCAGCGAGACCTTGTCCCGGTCGTCCTGGCGGTTCTGGGCCAGGAGCAGCAGCGGAGCCGCATAGGAGGCCTGCAACGAGAGCATCAGTGTCAGGGCGGTGAATCCCAAGGCCGCCGAGTCGAAACGCAGCGAGTCCGGCCCCCAGGTGTTCCAGGCCAGCCAGACGATGCAGAAGATCGACATGTAGACCAGGAAGGCCGGGGTGCCCATGAAGCGGGCAAAGCCCTCGGTGGCCTTGCCGAACGCATCCGGGTTCGGTGAAACGCGGGGCCAGAGCCGGGACCTGGCCCCGAGCGGGGTGTCCAGTCCCGAACCGTTCTTATGTGGTTCAACCATGGTTGCCTGCTCCCGTCGACTGGATCTTCCCGTCATGGATGCGCCAGTCCTCGGGGAGGATGTGGTCCAGCACGTCATCGACGGTGACCGCCCCGACCAACCGGCCCTCCCGGTTCACCACCGGCATCGAGGTGAGGTTGTAGGCGGCCAGCATCCGGGAGACCTCACTGACGTCGGTGGTGTCGAGCACCGGCTCGAGATCGTTGTCCAGGATGTTGCCCACCGGTTCCGGCGGGGGATGGCGCAACAGCGCCTGGATGTGGACCATACCCAGATATCTCCCGGTCGGGGTCTCCAAGGGCGGACGGCAGACATAGACGCTCGAGGCCAGTGCCTGGCTGATCTCCTCCCGGCGGACATTGGCCAGGGCTTCGGCGACCGTCGCCTCGGGCGGCAGGACGATCGGCACCGGGGTCATCATCGAGCCAGCGGTGTTTTCCTCGTATTCGAGCAGGCGACGGACGTCGTCGGCGTCCTCGGGTTCCATCAACTGCAGCAACGCCTCCTGCTGGACCTCCTCCAGTTCGTGGAGCAGGTCGGCGGCATCGTCGGGGTCCATCTCCTCCAGGACGACGGCGGCTCGATCCATGTCGAGGAAGGACAGGATCTGGACCTGCTCCTCGTCGGGCAGTTCCTGCAGGACATCGGCCAGGCGGTCATCCTGGAGTTCGGTGGCCACTTCAAGGCGGCGTTTGGTGCTCATTTCATGCAGGGCCTCGGCGAAGTCGGCCGGTTTGAGTTCCTCGTGGGCCGCCACGAACTGGGTGGCCGCCTGGGGATCGTCCCGGTTGCCGTGGACGATCTCGTTCCAGGACACCAGCACGCGGTGTCCGCGTGAGAGCCGACGCAGGGGGCGGAACCCGCCGGCCGGATCCGCGCCGCGCCGGACGTAGTAGTCCGAGAGGGCCCAATCGCCATTGCGTAGCTTCTGTAGTCCGATGTCTTCCACGGTGGCCTCCCCGGAACCGTCGGTGAAGGCGACGACCCGGTCGAAGAGTTCGGCGACCACCAGGGTCTCGGCACCGCGCTGCTGGAAGCGGCGCAGATTGACCAGCCCCGAACAGATGATCTGGCTGGCCTCCATGGCCTGCACGCGCGTCATCGGGACGAACACCCGTTTCTTGCCCGGCACCTCGACGACCAGGCCGACGCCCAGCACCTGTTTGCGCGGACCACGATCGAGCACCACGACATCACGCAGCCGGCCCAGACGATCCCCCAGGGGGTCGAAGACATCGAGGCCGAGCAAGCGGGCAATGAATACCTTGTTCGATGAGCTGCTCACCCTCCCTAGGCTACCGGCTGGGACCCCGGCCCGTCAGGGATGCACCGGGAGGCGGCGCACCGGTTCACCGGGAGCGATAACACCCCACGTCCACGCGTTGAGGAGGCAGAATGGAAGCATGAGCCCAACAACCGGCACCAATCGGAACGCCTCCGCCCAACTGGGACCTCCCCGCGGGGAGATCCTGGGCCGCTACGACTCCTATCTGGATGCCCAGAAGGTGGTCGACTACCTGGCCGACCACGACTTCCCGGTCGCCGGGGTGAGCATCATCGGCAACGACCTGATGACGGTGGAACGGGTCACCGCGAAACTGAGCTACCCGAAAGTGGCGTTGGCGGGGGCCGCGCAGGGGGCTATGTTCGGCATCTTCGTGGGCCTGATCCTGAGCATCTTCGGTCCCGAAGGCGGACTCACCCAGATCCTTTCCTCGGTGGGGCTGGGCATGGCCATCTGGATGATCGTCGGGGTGGTCAGCTATTCGTTCCGCAAGGGGAAGCGCGACTTCTCCTCCTCCAGCCAGGTCATGGCCACCAGCTACGACGTCGTCGTCGCGTTCGAGCATGCCGCAGCGGCCCGTCAGATGGCCTCGAAACTGCCGATGAGCCGGGTCGAGGCCCAGCAGGTCACCCCCGCCTGGGCGCCCCCGCGCCAACAGGGCGGCCCGGCGGGCCCCGGCCCCGATGCCGGGACGCCGACGGGCGGCCCCGTGGCCCCGGCGCCGAGCCCGGCCCCGGGCGGAACCGGCCAGGACGAGGGGCACGGCACCTCCGAGGCCGGGACCGCCTCCGGTGCGGACACGGCACCGCGGTCCTCGACGTCGTACTCCGATCTGCCCGACGGACGTCCGCAGTACGGGGTGCGGGTCACCCCGGAACAGGAACCCGAGGCCCCGGCGGAAGGCGAGGACCAGACCGGCGGCACGGACCAGCAACCCCAGCCTTGACGCGCCCCGGGGCCCGGGGCAGCCGCCCACCAGTGGCGGAAAAGACCAAAGGCCGGTTCCTCCCCACGGGGAGGAACCGGCCTTCTTTGATCCGCGGCGGAGGCTACTGGGCGTCGGCCGAGTAGATTCCCGCCATCCAGGATTCGATGTCCTCGGCCGTGCGTGGCAGGGCCGCGCTGAGGTTTTCGCAGCCGTCGGCGGTGACCAGGACGTCGTCCTCGAGGCGGACGCCGATGCCGCGGTACTCCGCGGGGACGGCCAGATCCTCGGACTTGAAGTACAGGCCGGGCTCGATCGTGAAGACCATGCCGGGCTCCAACACGGCATCGAGGTACAGATCCCGCTTGGCCTGGGCGCAGTCATGGACATCCAGCCCGAGGTGGTGGCTGGTGCCGTGCGGCATCCAGCGGCGGTGGTGCTGTCCGTCGGGGGAGAGCGCCTCCTCCAGGGAAACCGGCAGCAGTCCCCAGGCGTCCAGGTTCTCGGCCAGGACCTTCAGCGCCGCTTCGTGCAGCTCGCGGAACCTGCGCCCGGGGCGGGCGACCTCGAAGGCGGCATCGGCGGCGTCCAGGACCGCCTGGTAGATCCGGCGCTGGACCTCGGAGTACTTGCCGTTCACGGGCAGGGTCCGGGTGATGTCCGCGGTGTAGAGCGAATCGGCCTCGACGCCGGCATCGAGCAGCAACAGGTCCCCGGTGTTCACCTGGCCGGAGTTGCGGATCCAGTGCAGGACGGTGGCGTTGTTGCCCGAGGCGGCAATGGTGTCGTAGCCGAGGTCGTTGCCTTCCTCGCGGGCCCGGGCGAAGAAGGCGCCTTCGACGACGCGTTCGCCCCGCTTATGCTCGATGGCGCGCGGGAGTTCGCCGACGACGTCGTGGAACCCGTTGACGGTCGCCTCCACGGCGGCACGCATCTGCTCGATCTCCCAGTCGTCCTTGACCAGGCGCAGTTCGGAGAGCGCTTCGGAGAGTTCGCCGTCGAGGCGGTCCGAGGCTTCGAGATCGACCCCGGTATTGATCCGGGAGGTATCCACCAGGGCGTCGCAGTTCGGATCCACATCACGCAGCAGCCGGATCCGCATCCCGCCGATCTCGGTGGCGCCGGCACCGGTGGTGATGGCCTCCTCCAGCTCGGCGTCGATATGCGCGGTGGGCAGTTCCAGCCGGGCCTTCAACACGTCGAGGGTCGGACGGGTGCCGATCCAGAATTCCCCGGACCGGGCATCGGAGTAGAACTCCTCGGTGTCGCGGCCGGCCATGGGACGGAAGTAGAGGGTCGCCCGATGGTTTCCGCCGTCGTCTCCAGCGCCTTCCTCGGTGGGTTCCAGAAGCAGGACGGCATCGGGTTCGTGGTCGACGCCGAGCCCGGTGAGGTGGGCGAATCCGGAGTGCGGGCGGAAACGGTAGTCGGTGTCGTTGGAGCGGACCTTCAACGGTCCGGCCGGGATGACCAGGCGTTCACCGGGGAACTTGGCCGAGAGGGCGCGGCGCCGGGCGGCCGCATAGGGGGCCACGGCGTCGGGGCCGGGGGAGGTGGCTTCGGTGGAGGGGGCCCACTGGGACCCCATGAAGTCCTTGAAGGCCTGCGAGGACGGGCGCTGTGAACGGTTGTTCACGCGTTCCTCGAGTGGTTGATCGCTGCCGGGGGTGTTGTTCGCTTGAGTCATCACCGTTCCATGTTCTCAAAGCCGGGCCGATACACCAAGGCGCCGGTAGGCTGGAGGAATGCTGATCGATCTGCATGCTCACTCGAATGTCTCCGACGGGACCGAAACCCCGTCGCAGCTGATGGCCGCGGCGGCCGCCGCCGGCCTGGACGTCGTCGCGCTGACCGACCACGACCAGACCTCCGGATGGGCCGAGGCCGCCACCGCTGCGCTAGAGACCGGCGTGGGGCTGGTTCCCGGGATGGAGATCTCCTGCAAGACCGCCCGCGGGGTCAGTGTGCACCTGCTGTCCTATTTGCACGACCCGGGCCATGGGGAATTGTTGGTGGAGATCGACAAGGCGCGTGATGCGCGGATCCACCGGGCCCGGAAGATGGTTGAACTGATCTCCGAGGACTACCCGATCACCTGGGAGGCGGTGGGGGAGCAGTCCGCCCCCGGGGCGACGTTGGGCCGGCCGCATATCGCCGATGCCCTGGTCGCGGCCGGGGTGGTGTCGAGCCGAAGCGAGGCCTTCGCCACCGTGTTGACCTCGCGATCGCGTTACTACGTGGGGCACTACGCCGTGGACCCCGTCAGGGCCGTCGAACTGGTGCGGGCCGCCGGGGGAGTACCCGTGTTCGCCCACCCCATGGCGGAGCTGCGTGGCCGGGTGGTCGAACCGGAGGTCTTCGACGAGATGATCCAGGCCGGTCTGCTCGGGCTGGAGATCGACCATCGGGATAATTCGGACCAGGGGCGCCGGTTCCTGCACTCGCTCGCGGCCCGGCATGATCTGATCGTGACCGGTTCCAGCGACTACCACGGGACCGGCAAGCCCAACCGGCTGGGTGAGAACTCCACCAGCGTGGACATGCTCCGACGAATCCTCGAAGCAGGCACCGGAACCGCCCCGGTGGGGATGCCGAAAACCTGACTCATCAGTCACCTGGATTTCCGGCTGGCGGGAATTACCTCCGCACTCTGATAGTGTCACCGACGTAGGGGGTTGCTCCAGGCAACCTTGTCGAGCACGAATCCGAGTGCTTGGACGACCCCCGGTTCCACGGGAGGCCCCACCATGGCCTCCGCCGTTTGAGTGGCCTTGACCCGAAAGCCGGGTAGCCGCACGCGCCGCGCCAACAGCGGCCCTGCAGGTCCGGTTAGGTCCGGGTGGAATGCGCGCCTTGAATGCGTCCGCACCGGACGAAGCCCGCCTCACGGCGGCGTGGCAATGGCGCCCGTTAAACCGGGCCGGCGCGCTGCGACCAGGGGAGGCATCCGGTGGCCGACCCCGTGAGAAGAGGAGCAGCATGACACCGAATGGTGCGGAGCTCCAGCAGCTGAGTGGATGGCTAGTCATCGGGCTGCTGGTGTTTTTTTACGGGGGGACATTCCTGATGACCCTCGGGATCAGCAAGAAGAAGGAAAACGCGGACGGCTACATGACCGCGGGCAACAACATCGGCTTCGGCATCTCCGCGGCGAGCATGACGGCCACCTGGATCTGGGCCTCGTCGATGTATGCCTCGGCCACCTCCGGCTACACCTACGGCATTTCGGGCCCCATCCACTACGGCCTCTGGGGCGCCTTGATGATCCTGTTCATCTACCCCTTCGGCAAGCGCATCCGCTCCGTGGCGCCCCGGGCCCACACCCTGGCCGAGGTCATGCACGCCCGGCACGGCCGAGGCAGCCAGCTGATGCTCGCCGGCTCCAACGTCGTCGGCAGCCTCATCAGCCTGACCAGTAACTTCATCGCCGGCGGTGCCTTGATCGGCCTGCTTTCGCCCTTCAGCTTCCAGCAGGGGATCCTCACCGTCGCCGCCGGCACCCTGCTGTATTCGCTGTGGTCGGGCTTCCGTGCCTCCGTGTTGACCGACTTCGCGCAGGTGCTGGCCATGCTCGGCGCCGTCGTGGTCATCATCCCGGTCGTGTTCTTCGCCGCAGGCGGGACGAACATGTTCGTCGAGGGGGCCGCGAACGTGACCCCCCAGCAGGGGAACTTCTTCTCCTCCGAGGCCTTCATGAACCAGGGCGCGCCCTACATCGCGGCGGTGCTGGCCTACGCCATCGGCAACCAGACCATCGCCCAGCGGCTCTTTGCCGTGCGCGAGGACCTGATCAAGAAGACCTTCGTCACCGCCACCGTCGGCTACGGGGCGACCATCATCGGCATCGGCATGCTCGGTGTCATGGCGCTGTACCTGGGCATCACCCCCACCGGCGGGGACCTGAACAACCTGATCCCCGAAATGGCAGCGACCTACCTCGGACCCGTGTTGTTGTGCCTGTTCCTGGTGATGATCATCGGGGCGCTGTCCTCGACGGCAGACTCCGACCTGAGCGCCCTGTCCTCGATCATGATGGCCGATATCTACGGGCAGAACGTGGCCCAGAAGGGCGAAGTTAACCCGAAGACCATGCTCCTGGTCGGCCGCGTCTCCATGGTCCTGGCCACCGGCGCCGGGCTGTACTTCGCCAGCGGGGCGTTGAACATCCTGGACCTGCTGGTCTTCGTCGGCGCCTTGTGGGGGTGCCTGGTCTTCCCGGTCATCTCCAGCTTCTACTGGAAGAAGGTCACGAACATGGCCTTCGTGACCTCGGTGATCGTCGCCCTGGCCATCTTCATCCCCGTGCGTTTCTCCTGGATCCCCGTCGACGGGCTCTGGGGCTACACGGTCGACGTCTTGTCGATCGTCGGGGTCGGCGTGGTGCTCGGGCTGATGCTCTTCGGCTTCTTCGGCGGCCGGGTGGCACGGATCGGTGGCATCATCGCGACCCTGGCCGTTGCGCCCTTCGCCTTCGGGCACCTGCACGACTACGCGGTCCTCAGCGGATCGCTCGTCGCCTACGCGGTCTCCACGGTGCTGTGCTATGTGATGTCCGCCCGGTCCTCGATGGAATTCGATTTCGACACCATCAAGGACACCGTCGGCGATTTCGACCCGTCGGATCGGCTGGCAGCGGCCCAGACCGACGTCGATGCCGCCGAAACGCATTCCTGATCCTGAAGGAGGAAACGACATGGAACCGATGATCCTGACCGTGTACATGCTCATCTGGCCGGTGATCGTGGCCGGAACACTGTTCGTCATCGCGCGGGCCTTCCTGCGCGAATGGCGCCAGGCACGTCGAGACGACCGCACGATGGTCTGACCCGTTCTGGGGGGACCCCACGCTCCGGTGCCCTGCGGGGTGCCGGAGCCGACGGCCGCCGGCACCACCAGTACTCCTGGGGTGCCACGGCCGTTTCGTGGTTAACGGCGTCGACCGGTCGAGGCCGGGGCGGCGCATTGGTCAGCTCCGGCGGAAATCCGTCTGCTCGGGCAGGCGCGTACGCATGGTGTCGATCGCCGCGGGATTGGCATCCACGCAGACGAACCGCCGATCCAACTGGGAGGCGGCGGCCCCGGTGGTCCCGGACCCGGCGAAGAAGTCCAGCACCCAGTCTCCCGGGCGGCTGCTCGCGGCGATGATCCGGCGCAGGATGCCCACTGGCTTCTGCGTGGGATAGCCGGTCTTCTCCTTGCCGGTGGGCGAGACGATGGTATGCCACCAGACATCGGTGGGCAGCTTGCCGCGGGCCGCCTTCTCGGCAGTGACCAGACCGGGAGCCATATAGGGTTCGCGGTCGACCTCGACGGAATCGAAGTGGTACCTCGAAGGGTTCTTGACGTAGACGAGGATGTTGTCGTGTTTGGCAGGCCAGCGGCTCTTGGACCGGGCGCCGTAGTCATAGGACCAGATGATCTCGTTGAGGAAGCACTCCCGGCCGAAGATGGCATCAAGCATCACCTTGGCGTAGTGGACCTCACGGAAATCCAGGTGCAGGTACAAGGTGCCGTCGTCGGCCAACAGCCGCCAGGCCTCGATCAGCCGCGGTTCCAGGAAGGCCCAGTAGTCATCGAAGGCGTCGTCGTAGCTATGCAGGGCCCCCCGGATGGTCGAATAGCTGGCGCCCTTGAACCCGACCCGGTCACCGGTGCCATCGGTGTTGCGGACCATCGTGGTGGCCTGGCGGGACTGCTTGCGCCCGGTGTTGAACGGCGGATCGAGGTAGACCACGGTGAACGCGCCATCGGGCAAGGTGGGCAGGAAGTCGGCGTTGTCGGCCTGGACGACCAGATCGGGTCCCTCCGGGGACCATGGGTGCTCGGACCCGACACGGGTGGGGACCCCGGCCGATCGGCCGGGGTCCCCACCGGAGGTAGGCGTGGTGGCGCCCACAGGTGCTACTCGGACTCGTTGCGGTTGACGACCTCGCCGTGGTGCCGGCGCGTCCGCGAGCGGCGGCGGCGTGCCGGACGGGCCGCCTCGTCGCTGGTGGGTCCGGTCTCGGCGGGCTGGCGGTTCGTCTCCCCGGTGGCTTCGCGGTTGGGACGGTCGGAGCGGCCGTGGCCGCGGCCCCGACGCCCGGCGCCGTCCCCACCGGATTCCGAGCCGCGGCTGCGACCGCGTCCGCGGCCCGCGTCGCGGCCCGAGCGGGAACCGGTTCCCCGGCCCTTCTCGCGCTCTGCCGGACGTTTGCCGGTTTCGCCCAGGTCCTCGAGCTTCTCCCCGGACAGTCCCTGGAGCTTGCGTTGGTTGCGCGGCAGCCGTCCCTTGGTCCCGGCCGGGATGCCCAGATCGGTGAACAGGTGCGGTGAGGAGGAATAGGTTTCCACCGGATCGGCCTGGTCCAGTCCCAGGGCCTTGTTGATCAGGCCCCAGCGGGGGACATCGGACCAATCGACGAACGTGATCGCGGTCCCCTTCTTCCCCGCACGGCCGGTGCGGCCGATCCGGTGGAGGTAGGTCTTCTCGTCCTCGGGGCACTGCAGGTTGATCACGTGGGTCACATCCTCCACGTCGATGCCCCGGGCGGCGACCTCGGTGGCGACCAGCACGTCGACCTTGTGGTTGCGGAAGGCGCGCAGTGCCTGCTCGCGGGCGCCCTGGCCGAGGTCCCCGTGGATCGCGCCGGCGGCGAAACCGCGGTCGATCAGTTCCTCGGAGAGCTTGGCGGCGGAGCGCTTGGTCTTGGTGAAGATGATGGTGCGTCCGCGGCCTTCGGACTGCAGGATGCGGGCGACGACTTCGTCCTTGTCCAACTGGTGGGCGCGGTAGACGACCTGGCGGATGTCCTTCTTGGTGATGCCGTCGTCCTCGGGGTCCGCGGCACGGATATGCGTCGGATGGGACATGTAGCGGCGGGCCATCGACACGACGGCGCCGGGCATCGTGGCCGAGAACAGCATGGTCTGGTGCACGGCGGGGATGGCGGCGAGCAGCGTCTCGACGTCGGGCAGGAAGCCCAGGTCGAGCATCTCGTCGGCTTCATCCAGGACCACGATGCGGATGTTCTTCAGGTTCAGGTACTTCTGCTTATGCAGGTCGATCAGACGCCCCGGGGTGCCGACCACCAGTTCGACGCCCGCGGTGAGCTGCTCGATCTGCGGCTCGTAGGCGCGACCACCGTAGATGGTGGCGATGCGGGCATTGCGCTTGGTCGCGGCCTTCTGGATGTCGGCGGAGACCTGGTTGGCCAGTTCACGGGTCGGAGCCACGATGAGGGCCTGAGGTGCGCCGGGGCTGGGCAGCTTGTCGTAATCGGGGTCGTCCCGGCCGATGACCCGCTGCAGGGCGGGAATGCCGAAACCGAAGGTCTTGCCGGTGCCGGTCTTGGCCTGCCCGATGATGTCGTGTCCGGCCAGCGCGACCGGAAGGGTCATCGACTGGATCGGGAACGGGTGGATGATGCCGGCGTCGGCGAGGGATTCGACGATGTCCTCGCGGACGCCGAAGTCTGCGAAGGTCTGTTCGGGCAGCTCATGCGGGGCATCCTCGCTTGCGAGGAGACCGTCGACCGGAAGTTCGATGGTTCCGGTGTCGTCGGTGAGTTGTTGCTCAGTATTCAATGAAATCTCATTCGTTTAGGCGCCGGGGCTCGGTGTGCTCGACGTCCTCTGAAAACGGAGAGCGGAGTCCACCGCAGCAGCGGCGCGTCCAGCGGAGCCGATCGCGGGCTAACCAGCGCGAATGAACGCGCAAAAGGTGCAGGTTCGCTGGGAATTCCTGCCAAGTAAATGCGTCTGGTACGACCGGGCATCCTTGTCTACCCCTCCAGTCTACCGTGCCGCGACATAATCACCGCTTCGACCCGGCGACCGCGCGTGGCGTGCGTTAGGCTGGAACCGAACCACGGGAGCCCGCAGACGGGCTGAGAGGGCGCTGCGCCGCAGATGCGGTACCGAGCGCCGACCGAGACACCTGATCCGGATCATGCCGGCGGAGGGAAGGTAAAACAGTATGCATTGTGCGGTCATCGGCGCCGGCATCGTCGGCTTGTCCATCGGCTGGGAACTGGCCCGCAGCGGATACCGTGTCACCCTGATCGATCCCGAACCCGCCACCGGGGCCACCCATGCCGCGGCGGGGATGCTCGCGGCCGTCACCGAATTCCACTACCAGGAACAGGGCCTGCTGGGACTCTCCGTTCCCGCCGCCGACGCCTGGCCCCGGTGGGCCCGGGAACTGGAAGCAGCCAGTGGCCGACCCACCGGCTTCGAGGCCTGCGGCACGCTGGTGGTTGCCGCCGACGGCGCCGATCGAGCCGATCTCTCGGCGCTGGCCGAGGCCCAACGCACCGTCGGGTTGGGGATCGGGGAGCTGGGCACCGCGGCGGCCCGCGAAGTCGAACCGCTGTTGGCCCCCCGGCTGGCCGGGGCCTTCCGGGCCCCCGGGGACGCACGGACCGACCCGCGCCGCACCGCAGCCGCCTTGCTGGCCGCCCTCGAACTCGAATCCGGTGTGAGCGTGAACCGCCGGCGGGCCACCGGCGTCGTCGCCGGAGCACACGGGCCCGTCGTCCAGACCCTGGGTCCCGACGGGGCCCGGGAAGACCTCGAAGCCGATGAGGTCATCCTGGCCACCGGGACCGGAAGGACCGGAGAGCGCGGGGGAGCGGGGGAGCGGATCAGTGGATTGCCGGCCTCGCTGCGGCTTCCGGTCCGCCCGGTCTTCGGCGATGTGCTCAGGATGCGCCCGACCGCCACGGCCCCGCGTCCGGCCGGCTCCACGGTGCGCGCCCTGGTCTCCGGGCAACGGGTCTACATCCTTCCGCGCCGCGACGGGGAAGTGGTCGTGGGGGCCACCGAACGCGAGGACGACCAGCCCGGCATCAGCGTCGAGGGCGTGCACCGGCTGCTACGTGACGCCCTGCGGGTGATGCCCGCCCTGGCCCACTATGAACTGGTGGACCTGACGGCCCGGGCCCGTCCATCAACCCCCGACCACCTGCCCCTGCTCGGACGCATCGGCCCCGGACTGCTGGCCGCCACCGGA
The DNA here is from genome assembly GCF_052379645.1 of Arthrobacter sp. 179. NCBI lineage: Bacteria > Bacillati > Actinomycetota > Actinomycetes > Micrococcales > Micrococcaceae > Arthrobacter > Arthrobacter sp. 179. The sequence continues at coordinate 176,248 of NZ_JBQSYU010000004.1, forward strand.
TTCCACCGCCACGGGGTGCTGCTCAGTGTGGCCGCGGCAGCCACCATCCGCGGGCTGATTGGCCCGGTGCCCGGGGCCACGCCGCCGAGACCACCCCCGGCCAGCCTCGACCCGACCCGACTGGCACCCTTCGACCCCTGGAGATTCTCATGAACGACACCACGCCCCCACTGATCCTGAACGGACAGGCCGAACCCCACGCCGCCCTGAGCGTGCTGGAGCTGATCCAACGCGAAACGGGCCTGGCGCTGGGCGCCGATGGCCGCACGAGCGAGGGAACGAGCCCCGGGCTGGCCGCCGCGGTCAACGACGAGGTCGTTCCCCGCTCGGCCTGGGCCCGGACCCGGTTGCAGCCGGGGGACCGGATCGAACTGCTCTCGGCGGTGCAAGGTGGGTGAAGGTGCGGGAACCGACGACCTCCTCCTGGACGGAACCCGCTTCGGCTCACGGCTGATCACCGGGACCGGCGGTGCCCCCGGGCAGGACGTGCTCGAAGCCGCCCTGCGTGCTTCCGGAACCGAACTGACCACGGTGTCGATGCGCCGCCACGCAGTGGTCCCGGGCACCGAATCGATCTTCGCGTTGCTGGGACGGCTGGGCATCCGACTGCTGCCGAACACCGCAGGATGCCATACCGCCCGTGAAGCGGTCCTCACCGCCAGGATGGGCCGCGAAGCGGTGGAGACCGACTGGGTCAAACTCGAGGTGATCGCCGACGACGAATCACTGCTGCCCGATATCCCCGAACTCCTCAAAGCCACCGAGGAACTGGTGGCCGACGGGTTCAAGGTCTTCGCCTACACCAACGACGACCCGGTGGCCGCCCAACGACTCGAGGACCTGGGCTGCACGGCGGTCATGCCGCTGGGGGCACCCATCGGCACCGGCCAGGGGATCCTGAACCCGCACAACATCGAATACATCGCCTCCCGGCTGACGGTCCCGGTGGTGCTCGACGCCGGGATCGGCACCGCCTCGGATGCCGCCCTGGCCATGGAACTGGGGTGCGACGCCGTGTTGTTGGCCACCGCCGTCACCCGGGCCCAGGATCCCGCCCTGATGGCCGAGGCCTTCAGGCATGCGGTGCGGGCCGGTCGACTGGCCCAGCGGGGCGGGCGGATCCCGCGTCGGCCCATGGCCCAGGCCTCCTCGAGCATGCAGGGACGGGCGGAGTTCCTGCTGGGCTGAACGGGTGGGGCCGCCGGCCGGTCGTTTAGTCGATCCTGAACAGTACGGTGCGCCGGTCGATATCGGCCTCGATCAGTTCGGCCTGGACGCGTTCGCCGGCTTCGGCCCGGCCCAGGAAGCGGGCGTTGACCGCCGGGTCCAGAAGCTGCAGGCGCCCGCCCGGGGCCTCACCGTTCTCCCGGGCCCTGGCCGCCTGCTCGGCGGTGGTGCCATTGAGGGTGATCGCATCGAATTTCTCCCCGATCCGGTCCGAGAGCAGGGCGGCCTCGACGGTATCGATGGCTGCCCGTTCGGCGGTTCCCGCCACCTGGTTGGAGGACTGCATCAGCTCCGGCAGCAGGACAAGGGCCCGGCGGATTCCCGCAGGAACCTCGGCTCCGCGGACCAGATGCTCGCAGACGACGAGGCTGAACCGGTCCACCAGCCGGCGCAACGGGGCCGTGGTGTGCGCATAGGGGGCAGCGATGGCCGCCTGGATCCGTTCCTCGGGGGCTTCGCCGTCGAACGCGGTATACCCGGCCCCCCGGAAGAGCGAGGTGGCGGCATGCATGATGGCCAGCTGACGGGGCTCGGTGACATCGAGCGAGCGCAGGAACTCCCCGTAGGGGACCCCGTCGCGCCAGGGGGTCCCCAGGGAGGCGGCCTGGCGGCGGAAGGCCGTGGACCCGTGCTCATCGGGGGCGGGCATGGTCCGCAGGATCCCGATCCCGCCCTCGAGCATGATCCGGGCGGCCTCCATCCCGGTCAGCAAGGAGATCTGCGCATTCCAGTCCTCCACCGGCAGGGCCGCCCGGACGGTCAGGCAGGGGACCCCGTCCTCGTCCACCTCGACCTCCTGCTCGGGGATGCGCAGGCTCGCCCCACCGCGCTCGCGTTCGGCCTCGATGCGCTTGAGCCCGACTTCCTTCAACAGTGCCAGCGACTCCGAGGCATGCCCCTCGTCGATCGAGGCCTGGACCCCGGCGTAGTCGAGCTTCTGCCGACTGCACACCGTGGCCCGGAGGAGCCCGGTCCGGCGCACCAGTGCCGCCGCATCCAGGTGGAACGTCCAGACATAGGCGCCACGGCGTTGCCCGGGCAGCAACGAGCCGGCATCCTCGCTGATGATCTCCGGGTGCAGGGGCACCCGGTGGCCCGGCAGATACAGGGTCTGTCCACGGTGCCTGGTCTCGGCGTCGAGGGCGCCGCCCAGCTCGACCAGGGCCGGGACATCGGCGATGGCATAGCGGACCACATAGCCCTCCCCGTCACGGGCGAGGTGGACGGCCTGGTCGAGATCGGTGGAAGCGGCCGGATCGATGGTGACGAACTCGATTTCCGTCAGATCGTGGTCGGGCAGGACCAGGGAATCGATGGCGGTCCTGGCCTCGGCCAACGCCTGCGGGGGATAGTCCCCGGGAAGCTCCAACGCGGACACCACCGAGTCCAATGCCTGGACGAGACGGGTCTGCGCGGCATTGGTCTTCAGCTCAAGGGGTTTGTGCACCACGGATTCAGCCTAACCACAACATGGAAGGAAACCAGCGCCCGGGCCGGGGAGGAACCGTGCCGGAGGTAGGCTGGCCTGCATGACCGAGCTGCCACCGCCGACCCTTGACGACGCGACCCGAGCCCGGGCCGAACTGGCCCTATGCGGGCTGATGGCCTACCGGGAACTGACCGCGTTCGAACGCCTGTCCTCCGATGCCCGCTTCTCACCGACCATCATCGACCGGGTGGCGCTGGCCCGTCTGGCGGTCCACGAGTTCGGGCACTACGAACGGGTCGTGGAGGTCATCACCTCCCGGGGGGCCGAGCCGACGGATTCCATGGAACCGTTCGTGGCCTCCATCGATGCCCTGCACGATCGCACCCGCCCGGGGGACTGGTACGAATCCCTGATGAAGGCCCACGTCATCGACTCGGTCTCGGGGGATTTCTATGTTGCCATCTCCCGGGGCCTGGATCCCGACGTCCGTGGACTCGTCCAGGAGGTGCAGGCGCTGGACGCACAGAACCAATGGCTCCACGAACGCCTCCAGGAAGCCCTGGCGGAAGATCCCCGACTGGCCTCCCGCTTGGCGTTGTGGGGACGGCGGCTGCTCGGCGAGGCCCTCACCCAGGCCCGCAGGATCGCCGATAGCGGCCTGTTCAACGACGCACTGATCACCGAGGCGGATGAGGCCGGGGAGGAACCCCTGGGCGTCTTGTTCGCCCAGCTCGTGGAGAACCATTCACGCAGGATGGCCGCCTTGGGGTTGACTGCCTGAGCCGCTCGCACGAGCATGGGCCCAGGGAGCGAAAGGAGAGATCATGACCGATCCATCCACCGGCCCGGGCGACGGCGTCCTGACCGGTACCCAAATCAATGAGGCCTTGGCCGGGCTGCCGGATTGGCGGCATCGACGAGGTGCCCTGGTGACCGCCTATGCCTTCGAATCCTCGGCCGCGGCCATCGGGTTCATCGCCGCCGTGGGGGCGATCGCCGAGGAACGCAACCACCACCCCGATCTGGACTGGCGCTACGACACCGTGTTCCTGGCGGTGTCCTCCCATGAGGCAGGCAGTCAGGTGACCGGCCAGGACACGGGCTTCGCCGAGGCCGTCTCCCAGGCCGCGACACGGGACGGCGGGAGTGCCGAACCGCAGCGACACCCGGCCGTGCACGAAGGGAACGATGGCGAGAACCCCTGACGGACCGCAGGATTCCTGACCACGGCGACGCCGGGCCACGAAAAACGGCCGGCCCCGACGTCTACCGTCGGGGCCGGCCGTTGCTCGGCATGCGGCCTGCTAGGCCTGGGCGGCGAAGCCCACGCGACGCGGTTCCTCGGCGCCGACCTCGACATAGCCGATGACACCGGCGGGAACGATGACCTGGCGGCCCTTGGAATCACTGAGCACCAGATCGGTGGATCCGCTGATGGCATCACGGACGGTCTGGGTGACCTGCTCCGTGGTTTCAGCCGATTCGATGACAACCTCGCGGGCAACATTCTGGATTCCGATGCGCACGTCCATGGTGGCTCCTCTTAAGTCGGGGTGGGCGCCTGAAGCGTCGCCCATATACGTCAGGGTCAAATCTACGTCAGGATTCCTTCGGGAACCGAGCGATTCCGCGCCAAGCTAAACGCGAGACCAGGTCGCTGGCCTCGTCGAGGTCGACCTCGCCCTCCAGCTCGAGCCAGTAGCGGGCCGCGACCTGCGCCATGCCGGACATGGCCCGGCCCAACAGCACCGCTTGGGCCTGGCTGAGCCCGGTGTCCTCGGCGATGACCCCGGCGATGGCGTCGGCGAAACCGGCGTTGAACGTCTCCAGACGCGAACTGACGGCGGAATCATGCATCAGATCCGATTCGAAGACCAGACGGTGGGCCTGGCTGTCCCCGGCGATGAAGCCGAAGAACTCGCGGATGGTCGCCTGGACCCGCTGCTTGTTGTCGGTGGTGGAGGCAATGGCCTTGAGCAGGCGTTCGGACAAGGCCTGCAGGTGTTCGTCGAGCAGCGCGAGATAGAGTTCGCGTTTGCCCGGGAAGTGCTGGTAGAGCACCGGCTTGCTGACCATGGCGACATCGGCGATCTCGTCCATGGCAGCACCATGGTAGCCATGGGCCACGAAGACCTGGTGCGCGGCCTGAAGCAATTGCCGCCGTCGCTGGTCCCGCGGCATCCGAGGGGTCCGCTGGGAATTTTCTGGACTGCGCTCCACTGCCTGCCTTTCCTCCGCAACGTCGTCGTCGTTACGGATGGAGTCATTCTACCCATGGGTATTCCGTGGCTGGGACTAGGCTGGGAAAATGCAGGACGCGATACGAACAGCTCCCGGCCCCCTGGTCGAACCAGCAGCCGAACTGGGCCCGGACGAACTCAAACGGTATTCACGGCACATCATCATCCCCGAGGTCGGTCTGGAGGGACAGCGACGACTGAAGAACGCCCGAGTCCTGGTCATGGGCGCCGGCGGGCTGGGCTCTCCGGCCCTGCTCTATCTGGCGGCCGCCGGTGTCGGGACGATCGGGATCGTGGAGGACGACACGGTCGAGGTCTCGAACCTGCAACGCCAAGTCATCCACGGCGTGTCCAATCTGGGGCAGGGGAAGGGCGAGTCCGCCCGGGAGAGCATCGCCGAGATCAACCCGTTCACCGACGTCGTCCTGCACGAGGTGCATCTGGACAGCACCAACGCGTTGGAGGTCTTCGCCGATTACGACCTCATCCTGGACGGCACCGACAACTTCGCCACCCGCTATCTGGTCAACGACGCCGCAGCGATCCTGGGCAAACCCTATGTCTGGGGTTCGATCCTGCGTTTCGACGGCCAGGTGAGCGTCTTCTGGAACGGCCAGGGCCCCACCTATCGGGACCTGTACCCGGAGGCCCCGCCGGCCGGAAGCGTCCCCTCCTGTGCCGAAGGCGGAGTCTTCGGGGTGCTGTGCGCACAGATCGGGGCGGTCATGGCCGCCGAGGCCATCAAACTGATCACCGGGATCGGTGAGTCCCTGCTGGGCCGGGTGCTCATCCTCGACGCCCTGGCCATGAACTGGCGTGAAATCCGTTTGCGGCCCGACCCTGAGACCGTCCAGCCCACCGAACTGCTCCAGGACTATCCTGCCTTCTGCGGGATCGCCCCGGCCGAGGCGACGGAGCGTGAACTGCCGACGATCGATCCGCTGGGACTCCGCGATCTGCTGGGGGAGCGGGCCGCCGGGAGCAGGGACTTCGTGCTGCTCGATGTCAGGGAAGCAGGCGAGGCGGAGATCGTCGCCATCGACGGAGCCGAACTGGCCCCGCGCGGCCAGGTCCTCGGGGGAGACATCGACGTGCCCCGGAACAAGGACGTGGTGCTGCACTGCAAATCAGGCGGACGCTCCGGCGAAGTACTGGGCTATCTGCTGGACCACGGCTATGACAACGTACGGCACCTATCCGGGGGCATCGCCGCCTGGGTCGAGCAGGTGGAACCCGGGAAGTCGATGTACTAGGGCCCCGGCCGCGAGGCGGCCCGCGGAGGCCGCTAGGCTTCGCGGCGTCCGGGGCAGGGGGCGCCGTCGGTGCCCGTTGCCGGCAATCCCGCCGGGCCGGTGACCGGATCCGCGGGCCGGGGCTGCTGCCCGTCCCCGGGGCCCCGGGCCACGGGGACGTCCTCCAGCTCGATGCCGAAGAGCGTGCCCAGGGCGTCCTCGACATCGCCATGCCGACCCTCGGCGGCCAGGTCCCTGGCCCTCACGGTCGGGACATGGAGGAGCTGGCGCATCATGCGGCGCATGGCGAATTCGACTTCCTCGGCGGCAGCGGTGCACCCATGCTGGGCGCGGACCTTCTGCACTTCGGTCTCCAGGACCTTCTGGGTGTGCTTGCGCAGCGCGACGATCGCGGTATCGGCACTGCGCTGGCGCTGCTGACCAGCGAACTTATCTGCGGCATCGGTGACGATGGCCCGTGCCTGGGCCACGGCCTCCGACTGTTCGGCGGGAGCGGCCATGCGCACCGACTCCAGGGTGATCAATTCGACGCCGTCCAGCTCGAGGACATCGGGGTCCACATCGTGGGTCAGTGCCAGGTCGATCGCGACCAGGGGCCTGCCGTTCCGATCCAACGCCCGCAGCTCGGCCGCATCGATGCGCACCCCGCCGCCGCTGCAGCCGATCAAGACGTCGGCCTCACGCAACACGGTGGGCAGGGCAGCATCGTCGATGGCCGTTCCGCCGCGGGAGGCGGCGAAGACATCGGCCCGGCCGGAGGCCGAATAGACGGACACCTCGTGGGCGCCGCGTTCCTTCAGCCGGGCCATGGTGGCCCCGGCATAGGCGCCGGTGCCGAAGATGACGACGTTGAGGTCCGCCCAGCTGGTGGTGGCCGAAAGGTCCTCGGACAGGTCCAGGGCCACCGAGACGATGGACAGGCCGCGCCCGCCCAATGCGGTGCGGGTCCCGACGTCCTTGGCGGCCCGTGAAGCACTCTGGAACAACCGGACCAGGGATCCGGAGGCCGTGCCGGTGGCCTGGGCATCGATGAGGGCCCGTTTGACCTGTCCGGCGATCTCACGTTCGCCGATCACCGCCGAATCGAGTCCGGCGCCCACGGCGAAAAGGTGGGAGACGGCGTCGTCCTCCGTCTTGGTCTCCAAGGCCTGGGACACCTGCTCCTCGGCCAGCCCGGAGGCGGCGGAGATCTGCTCGATGACTGCCTGGCGTGCTGCGGGAACCTCGTCCTGGCCGGGGGCCTCGCAGTAGACCTCGTAGCGGTTGCACGTGGACAGGACGACGGCGCCGGAGACCGGGGTGGTGCCGTCGAGCACGGCAGAAGCGACCCCGTCGGAGGCGGCGCTCAGCCGGGCCACCGTTTCGAGGTCGATATCAGAATGGGAGGCGACAAGTGCTAGGAAAACCACAATGTCCAACATCGTACCTCCGGAGCGCCCTCCAGGACACGCAGGCTGCCCTAACCTCCGGGCCCGGTTCCCCCGGAACGGCGGGCGGAAACAGGTTTTTTACGAGTCGTAGAACGTGTCGTTGGCCACGAAGGTCCCGCGCGCGCATCAAGGATTAGCGGTTCGGTGGGTGGACTTGGCAGAATGAGAGCATGACCTTGAGCGCTAGCCACCCGTTGATGGATGGGCGTACGTCCACATCCGATCTCATCACCACCTACCGAGGCGGGGTCCCCACCCGGCGCCCCGTATGGTTCATGCGCCAGGCGGGACGCTCGCTTCCCGAGTACCGCAAGCTGCGCGAAGGCGGGAACATGCTCGACTCCTGCCTGGACCCCGCGATGGCTTCGGAAATCACCCTGCAGCCGGTGCGCCGCCACGGGGTGGACGCGGGGATCTTCTTCTCCGATATCGTCATCCCGCTCAAGCTCGCAGGAGTCGGCGTGGACATCGTCCCCGGGGTCGGCCCGGTCCTGGACGAACCGGTGCGCACCGCGGCCGACGTGGCCCGGTTGCCCCAACTGACCGATGCCTCGCTGGATCCCATCCGGGAGGCCGTGGCCCTGACCGTCGCCGAGCTGGGCAGCACCCCGCTGGTCGGCTTCGCCGGGGCCCCGTTCACCGTCGCCGCCTACATGGTCGAAGGCAAGCCCTCCCGCGACCATCTGGGCCCGCGCCGGATGATGCACAACGATCCGCAGACCTGGAACGCCCTGGCCGAATGGGCCGCGGAAGCCTCCGGCGCGTTCCTGCGCGCCCAGCTGGAGGCAGGTGCCAGTGCCGGGCAGCTCTTCGACTCCTGGGCCGGAAGCCTGTCGCTGGCCGACTACGAGAAGTTCGCGGCGCCGTCCTCCACGCTGGCCTTCTCCCGGGTCAAGGACCTGGGCGTGCCGCTGGTGCATTTCGGCACCGGGACCGGTGAACTCCTGACGGCCATGCGTGACTGTGGTGCCGACGTCGTCGGGGTGGATTACCGGCTGAGCCTGGCCGAAGCCAACCGCCGTCTCTCCGGGGGGAACGTGCTGCAGGGCAATATCGACCCGGCCCTGCTGACCGCCCCCTGGGAAGTGCTCGAAGCCCATGTCCGGGACGTCCTGGCCTCCGGCGAGGAGGCTCCCGGGCATGTCGTGAACCTCGGCCACGGGGTGCCCCCGGACACCGAGCCCGAGGTGCTGACCCGGATCGTGGAGCTCATCCACTCCATCCCGCCGACCGCCGGCTGACGCCGTGCACACCTGACGGTCAGGACACGGGGCGATAATGGTGGGGGACCCTGGGCGGGTCCCCACCGCGGAAAGGACGTAGGGATGACGCAGGCCGGGCAGCTAGCCGGTACTCCGGGCCACGCCTCGGCACCCCGCGCGATCGTGGTCGGGGGAGGGATCTCCGGGCTTGTGGCGGCCCGTGAACTGTCCTTGACCGGACACCAGGTCGACGTCTTCGAGGCCTCCCCCCGCTTCGGCGGGGCCGTGGCCAGCCACCAGGTGGCCGGGCTGGACCTGGATGCGGGGGCCGATTCCTTCGCTGTCCGCTCCACCGCGGTGGCCGATCTGGCCACAGAACTCGGACTGGGAGCATCGCTCCAGTCGCCGAACCCCGCGGGGTCCTGGCTCTACCACGCCGTCGACGGCGCCAAACGCGGCGGCCCCCGCGCCATGCCGATGCCGGCCACCGCCCTGCTCGGCATCCCGGCGGATCCCTGGGCCGAGGACGTCAAGACGGTGATCGGTGCCGCGGGGTGTGTCCGGGCCGCCACCGATCTGGCCATGCCGGTGACCCGCCGCCAGGCCAAGGAACCGATCAGCCTGGGCGAGCTGGTGGCGGCCCGGATGGGTCAAGCCGTCCTGGAGTCCCTGGTGACCCCCATCGTCGCGGGGGTGCACTCGGCCGATCCGACGACCCTCGACGTCGATACGGTCGCCCCCGGTCTACGCGCCGCCATGGCCGAGCACCATTCCCTGGCCCGGGGAGTGGCTGCGCTGCGCGCCTCCGCCCCGGCGGGATCCGCCGTCGGCGGCCTGGCCGGGGGCATGCACCGGCTGACGGGGGCCCTACTGGCCGAACTCGATGCCGCAGGAGCCCGATTGCATCCCGGAACCCCGGTCGTCTCCATCGCCCGGGCCGAACCCTCGCACGATCCCTCCGAGGACGGCTGGGACGTCACCGTCGAAGGGCGCGAGACCCCTGAGTCCGCCGACCGGCTGGTCATCGCCACCCCCGGACCCGCAGCAGTGGACCTGTTGGCCGGGCTGTTGCCCGATGCCGCGGCCCTGCGCCCGAAGACAGGCCATGGCATCGCCCTGGTGACGTTGGTCGTGGACCAGCCCGAGCTCGATGCCGCCCCGCGGGGTACCGGGCTGCTCGTGGCCCCCGGAACCCCCGGGATCCGGGCCAAGGCACTGACCCATGCCACTGCCAAATGGGAGTGGCTCGCCGATGAGGCGGGACCGGGAACGCATGTGCTCCGGCTGTCCTACGGCCGGCTGTCCGATGCCCCCGGCACGATCCCCGCCGACGACGCCGTCCTGCGTGATATCGCCATCGCCGATGCCTCCGCCCTGTTGGGGGTCCCCGTCTCGGCAGCGGACGTGGTGGGGTGGGACGTGGTGCGTCATGACGCGGCCCTGCCGTTCGCCACCACCGGCCACCGGGACCGCGTCGAGGCCTTCCGCACCGCCCTGGCCGGTCATCCCGGCCTCGAGGTCGTCGGCGCCTGGCTGGCCGGCACCGGGCTGGCCTCCGTCGTCGCCGACACCAGGGCCCGGACCTCCATCACCGCCAGTTGACCCCGGCCGAGAGGCCGCCTAGACCCCATCGAAATATCCAGCAGCAGAAAGTTGAGGCCACACCGTGAGCCAAGCACCTTCCACCACCGAAACCGGCACCCCAGACGCCCCGGAGGAAGAGCTCTTCTATACCCTGTGGACCGTGTTCAAGCGCGATTCCGACCTGGACCGCAGTGAAGGCGTCGAGGCCTTCGACGCCCTCGTCGCCGAACTCGCCGCCGCCGGCGTCGTGCTGCGCGGCACCTACGACGTGTCGGGGATGCGCAACGACGCCGACATCATGGTGTGGTTGCACGGGTCCACCCCCGATGACCTGCAGGCGGCCGTGCGCAAGATCCGCCGCACCTACCTCTTCGCCGAAACCACCCTGGTCTTCTCCGCCATGGGCGTGCACCGCGACGCGGAATTCACCAAGAACCACTCCCCGTCCTTCGCCCTGGGCAAGGAGCCGCAGAAGTGGCTCTGCTTCTACCCCTTCGTCCGCTCCTACGAGTGGTACCTGCTCGAGGGCGAGGAACGCGGCAAGATGCTGCGCGACCACGGCATGCTGGGCCGGGACTTCCCGCAGGTCCAGGCCAACACCGTCGCCTCCTTCGCCCTGGGCGACTGGGAGTGGCTGCTGGGTCTGGAAGCCCCCGAACTGATCGACCTGGTCGATTTGATGCGCCACCTGCGCTACACCGAGGCCCGCAACCATGTCCGCGAGGAGATCCCCTTCTACACCGGCAAGCGCATCAGCTCCGCCGAGGTGGCCGAGGTCCTGCGATGAGCCGGCCGAACGAGCAGTCCTTCGACCCGCGTGAAGGCTACGACGCCGCGGGGCGGATGGCCCCCAAACCCTATGACGCCATCCTGCTGGCCTCCTTCGGCGGGCCCGAAGGCCAGGAGGACGTGATTCCGTTCCTGCGCAACGTCACCCGGGGCCGCGGGATCCCCGACGAGCGGCTCGAAGAGGTCGCCACCCACTACCGGGCCAACGGCGGCATCAGCCCGATCAACGCGCAGAACCGGGCGTTGAAGTCGGCGATGGAGGCCGAACTGGCCTCCCGTGGGATCGAGGTCCCCGTCTACTGGGGCAACCGCAACTGGGACCCCTACATCCCCGAAACGCTGAAGCAGCTCCACCAAGACGGACACCGCCGGGTGCTGATGTTCTCCACCAGCGCCTATTCCAGCTACTCCAGCTGCCGCCAATACCGTGAGGACCTGGGCGTGGCCTTACGCGAAACCGGGCTCGAGGGCATCCTCGAGGTCGATAAGGTCCGCCAGTACTTCGACCACCCGGGATTCGTGGACCCCTTCGCCGAGGGGCTCTCCGCCGGACTGGCCGACGTGCGCTCCCAGCTGGCCGAGGCGGGCACCCCCGACGCCCCGGTACGGGTCGTCTTCGTCACCCACTCCATCCCGCTCTCCGACGCCGAAGCGGCCGGCCCCCGCGATCTGGCCCCCACCCTGGACACGGACGTGTATTCGGCCCAGCACCTGGCCGTGGGCCAGGCCATCCTGGCCCAGGTCCCCGAGGCCGCAGGGCTGGAGCATTCACTGGTGTTCCAGTCCCGTTCGGGCTCCCCGGCCACCCCGTGGTTGGAACCGGATATCAACGACGCCCTGGCCGACTACCGCCAGGAAGGCACCGGCGGCGTGGTCGTGGTCCCGATCGGCTTCGTCTCTGACCACATGGAGGTCCTCTGGGACCTGGACACCGAGGCCAAGGACACCTGCGCGGAACTGGGCCTGGCGTTCAACCGGGTGGCCACCCCGGGCACGCACCAGAAGTTCGTGCGCGGCATCGTGGACATGGTCTCCGAACGCCTGGCGGGACCGGACGGCACGGCCTTGCTGCAGGGCCGGGAGAGCGAGGTGGCCCTCGGCCCCTGGTTCGACGTCTGCCGTCCCGACTGCTGCTCCAAGGTCATGCGGGACGGCACGATCAAACCGACCATTGCCGCGGTGGACTCCGAGGTGGGGGTGCCCGCATCGTGAGCGAGGAACTGAACGGACCGGGCCCGGCGTCGGAGCCGGGCTTCCGCGTCGGCACCCGGGGGTCGGCACTGGCGATGACCCAGACGAGGACCGTCGCCGACGCCCTGAGCGCGGCCTCCGGACAGGGCCATGAACTGATCCGGGTCAAAACCGAGGGCGACGTCACCTCCGGCCCCTTGTCCCAGCTGGGAGGCACCGGGGTCTTCGCCGCGGCGCTACGCATGTCCTTGCTCGAGGGCGGCTGCGATGTGGCCATCCATTCGCTCAAGGACCTGCCCACGGCCCAACCCGGGGACCTGGTCATCGCGGCCACCCCGACACGGGTCGACGTCCGGGACGCGTTATGTGCCCGGGACGGACTCCGGCTCGACCAGCTCCCGCACGGAGCCAAGGTCGGTACCGGATCCCCGCGTCGTGGCGCCCAGCTGAAGGTCGCCCGGCCCGACCTGCAGATCGTGGGCATCCGCGGCAACGTCGGCACCCGGCTGGGCCGGGTGGCCGGTTCGGCCACTCCCGAGGACGACGGCGGTGTCGGGCGTGGGGTCCAAGGCGACCTGGACGCCGTGGTCCTGGCTGCCGCGGGACTCGAACGGCTGGGCCTGGGCGAACACATCACCGAGTACCTGGATCCGGGGATCATGCTCCCGGCCCCCGGTCAGGGCTCCTTGGCCGTGGAGGTCCGCGCCGGGGGTACCGGCAACGCCGAGGTCGACGCGGCCCTGAAGGTCCTGGACGATCCCGAAACCCGGATGACCATCACCGCCGAACGGGCGCTGCTGGGTCGGCTCGAGGCCGGTTGCTCGGCCCCGGTCGGCGCCCTGGCCCGCATCGTCGACGGCGAGCTGACACTGGATGGTGTCGCGTGTGCCCCCGATGGCAGTGAATGGATCCGTCGCAGCGCCACCACCGGGCGCCTCGACCTCGAGGGGGCGCGCACCCTGGGGATCCGGCTGGCCGAGGAACTGCTCGACGCCGGAGCCGCCCGGATGGCAGGCCTCTAGGTGCCCGAACTCCAGCGGCTGGCCGGACGGTCCGCGCTGCTGTTGCGCAGCGCGGACCGGGCCGCGGCCACCGTGGCCGAACTGGCCTCCCGCGGCGCGGCCACCGTGCTGTGCCCGCTGATCGACTTCGAACTGCCGCAGGACACCACCGGGGTCGACGACGGGCTCTTACGCCTGGCCGAGGGGGGATTCGACTGGCTCCTGCTCACCTCCCGCACCACGGTGCTGGCCTTGCAGCAACGCTGTGCCGCGCTGGGCCTGGGCGGAACCGGGATCCCCGTACCGGAACGGACCCGGATCGCCGTCGTCGGCGAGGCCACGGCCCGTGCCGCCGGTGCGGCGGGACTGACCGTGGACTTCGCGCCCGCCGGCGACCATTCGGCGCGTGGCATGCTGGCCGAATGGCCGGCGCCCGCCCGCCCGGGGCCCGCAAGCGATGTCTTCATGCCGCAAGCAGATATCGCCTCCACCACCCTGGCCGACGGCATGCGCGAATGGGGTGTCGACGCCCTGGTCGTCACCGCCTACCGCACCGTCGACGCCCCGGCCGAGGCGTCCCGTCGGCTGCACGCCGCAGACGCCGAACCGGTACCCGCCCCGCTGGTGGAACCGGCGGCCTTGACCCGGAGCGGGGGCGCCCCCGCCGCAGTGGACGCCGTCCTGTTCACCTCCCCGAGCATCGTCAGACGCTATCTGGGACTGGTCGGCACCCCACCGGATCGGGTGGTCGCCATCGCGATCGGGGACTCCACCGCCGAGGAGCTGCGTCGCAACGGCTGGGAGCCGGCGGCCATCGCCGCCACCCCCACCCCGGTTGGACTGGCCGACGCCTGGGAAACCGCCGTGCATGACCCGTCGCCCCCGGGGAGCCCCGCCGGCACGCCCGGCTCCGACTGACCCCCCCGAACCCCACCCGCAGACCACGAACGCCCCGCACGCCATCCGGGGCAGAAAGCTGAAGGCCACAATGTCTTTCCCCGCCCACCGGCCCCGCCGGCTACGGACCACCCCCGCCATGCGCCGGCTCGTCGCAGAAGTCGACCTGGCCCCCCGCCACCTGATCCTTCCCACGTTCATCCGGGAGGACCTCACCGAACCACAGCCGATCAGCTCCATGCCCGGGGTCGTGCAGCACACCACCGATTCGCTCAAACGCGCCGCCGTCGAAGCCGTCGAACTGGGGCTGGGCGGGTTCATGATGTTCGGGGTCCCCGCCCGACGCGATGCCTCCGGAAGCGCGGGGATCGACCCCGACGGGGTCCTGAACCGCGCCATCGCCGACGTGCGGGCCGAGGTCGGCGACGACATCGTGATCATGTCCGATCTCTGCCTGGACGAATTCACCGACCACGGGCACTGCGGGGTCCTGGACTCCGAGGGTCGCGTGGACAACGACGCCACCCTGGCGATCTACGCGCAGATGGCCGTCGCCCAAGCCGAGGCCGGGGCCCATATGGTCGCCCCCTCGGGAATGATGGACGGCCAGGTCGCCGTCATTCGGCAGGCCCTGGACGGGGCCGGGTTGGCCGACACCTCGGTGCTGGCCTACGCGGCGAAATACGCCTCGGCGTTCTACGGGCCCTTCCGGGAGGCCGTGGATTCGCAGTTGAGCGGGGACCGGCGTACCTACCAGATGGATGCCTCCAACCGTCGGGAAGCCATCCACGAGGTCGAACTGGATCTTCAGGAGGGCGCGGATCTGGTCATGGTCAAACCGGCCATGAGCTACCTCGATGTCCTCGCCGACGTCGCCGCCATGTCGCCGGTCCCGGTCTCGGCCTACCAGATCTCCGGCGAGTACGCGATGATCGAAGCCGCCGCCGCCAACGGCTGGATCGACCGTCGCGCCGCCGTCACCGAATCCGTCCTGTCGATCCGCCGTGCCGGCGCCGACACCGTCTTGACCTATTGGGCCGCCGAACTCGCCGGCTGGCTGAAGGAAGGAAACCACGCATGAGCACCTCACAGGAACTCTTCGACACCGCCCGGGGTCTGATGCCCGGGGGAGTGAACTCCCCGGTCCGGGCCTTCGGCTCGGTCGGCGGCGTGCCCCCGTTCATCGTGGCCGCCGACGGCGCCCACCTCACCGATGCCGACGGGAACGACTACGTGGACCTGGTCTGCTCCTGGGGCCCGGCCCTGCTGGGCCACAGGCATCCCGCCGTCCAGGAAGCCGTGCACGCCGCGGTGGATCGTGGCCTGTCCTTCGGGGCCTCGACCCCCGACGAGGCAGGACTGGCCCGGCTCGTCAGCGATCGGGTTCCCGCCGTCGAACGCCTGCGCATGGTCTCCACCGGCACCGAGGCGACGATGACGGCCGTCCGGCTGGCCCGCGGCTACACCGGCCGCGATCTGATCGTGAAGTTCGCCGGTTGCTACCACGGGCACCTGGATGGACTGCTGGCCGCAGCCGGCTCCGGTCTGGCCACCCTGGCGCTACCCGGTTCCGCCGGGGTCACCGCGGCGACCGCTGCCGAGACCCTGGTGCTGCCCTATAACGACGTCGCCGCCGTCGAGGCGGCCTTCGTCAAGCACGGGGAACGCATCGCCGCCGTGATCACCGAGGCGGCGCCGGCCAACATGGGGGTGGTGACCCCCTCCGAGGGCTTCAACGCCGCCCTGTCGCGGATCACCGCCGCCCACGGATCCCTGCTGATCCTGGACGAGGTCCTCACCGGGTTCCGTACCGGACCCGGCGGCTATTGGGGCCTGACCGGGGCCGGAGAAGGCTGGACCCCGGATCTGTTCACGTTCGGCAAGGTCATCGGCGGTGGACTGCCGACCGCCGCCCTGGGCGGCCGGGCCGAGGTCATGGACCACCTGTCCCCGCTGGGCCCGGTCTACCAGGCGGGAACCCTCTCCGGGAACCCGGTGGCGATGGCCGCCGGCATCGCGACGCTGACCCATGCCACCGCCGAGGTCTACGCCCACGTGGACGCCCGCAGCATCGAACTGCAGGCCGCGGTGCGGCAGGCGTTCGACGGCGCCGGGCTGGACCATTCCATCCAAACCGCCGGGAACCTCTTCTCCGTGGCCTTCGGGACCTCCGAGCACGGGGTGCACGATTACGAGCAGGCGCAGGGCCAGCAGGCCTTCCGCTACGCCCCGTTCTTCCACTCCATGCTGGACTCCGGGGTCTACCTGCCCCCGAGCGTCTTCGAGGCCTGGTTCCTCTCGGCGGCGCATGACGACGCGGCCATGGAACGCATCATCGGTGCCTTGCCGGCCGCCGCCCGGGCCGCCGCGGCAGCGGTGCCGCAGGCATAGAGGCACGCCGGTCCACCCCGGTGGAGACCGCACACACAGGCGGGGGGGGGGGGGGGGCGCCGCGGGGGGGGGGGGGCGGGGGGGCGCACGTTGCGGGGCCCGCGGCCCGGGGGGCGGGGGGGGGCTGATGGG